>WFTQ01000093.1 GCA_015485355.1 bacterium
CCAAGATGACGCCGTTCCTGGTTGGTCAATCGACTCCCTGTCTGGAAAATTACAATGCATCCAACGGCAAGACGGTTACGACTTACGGATCGCTGAAATATAGGCACGGGAGAGGAGATAATCCAGAACCGAATGCGGTCAAACGGTTTTCCTTTGGGGATCAATTCAGTCGGTTTTCTATGCAACGGTGAATTCAGGTATGGTATGCGCCGGGTGCCCCATAAAAAAACGCCCACAGGAAGCGGGCATCCCGTAGGCGTTTCTTGCGGGAACGTGGGAGCGGCTGTACTATTTCAGCATGGGTATTTTGATGCCGTGTTGCCGGGCAAATTGAACGGCTTCCTGGTAGCCGGCGTCGGCGTGACGGGCCACCCCTATGCCCGGATCGTTGGTCAGCACCCGTTGGATTCTTTCTGCGGTTTCATCGCTTCCGTCGGCCACCATTACCATGCCCGAGTGTTGAGCATACCCGATTCCCACACCCCCTCCGTGGTGCATGGAAACCCAGGATGCTCCCGAGGCCACGTTCAACATGCCGTTTAACAACGGCCAATCGGCAATGGCATCGCTGCCATCTTTCATGGCCTCGGTTTCACGATTGGGGGAGGCCACCGAACCGGTGTCCAGATGATCGCGCCCGATGACCACAGGGGCTTTGATCTCCCCTTGTTTCACCAGCCGGTTGATCGCCAGTCCCAATTTTACCCGTTCTCCGTACCCCAACCAGCAGATGCGGGCCGGCAGGCCTTGAAAACGAACCTTTTCGTGGGCCATATCGATCCAACGAATCAGGGATCTGTTCTCGGGAAACAGTTCTTTGACCAGTTCATCGGTGCGGTAAATGTCTTCCGGATCGCCCGACAATGCCACCCAGCGGAAAGGCCCTTTGCCTTCGCAAAACAGGGGCCGAATATAGGCGGGAACAAATCCGGGATAGGCAAAGGCATTTTTCACCCCGGCCTTTTGTGCCTGCCCCCGCAGATTGTTTCCGTAATCGAAGACCTCGGCGCCGCGCCGCTGCAATTCCAGCATCGCCTCACAATGACGGGCCATGGATCGGTATGCCATCTGAATATACTTTTCCGGATTCGTCTTTCGCAAGGCCAGGGCTTCGGGGTAAGGAATCCCTGCGGGCACGTACCCATTCAACTCGTCATGTGCCGAAGTTTGATCGGTGACGATATCGGGAACCATCCCCCGGGCAACAAATTCGGGGAATACGTCCGCAGCGTTTCCCAGCAGCCCGATGGACAACGGTCGTTTTTCCTTACGGGCCTTTTCGGCCCATTCCAACGCCTCCTCCAGGTGGTGGGTCATGGTATCCAGATAGCGTGTTTCCAATCGGCGCCGGATGCGTTGTTCATCCACCTCCACAATAATGACCACCCCTTCATTCATGGTTACAGCCAGCGGCTGAGCGCCTCCCATACCGCCCAGACCCGCAGTAAGGGTCAGGGTTCCCGCCAGGGTACCCCTAAAACGCTTTCGGGCAATGGCGGCAAACGTCTCGTATGTGCCCTGAAGAATTCCCTGGGTCCCAATATAAATCCAGCTGCCGGCAGTCATCTGGCCGTACATGATCAGGCCCTTCTTCTCCAGCTCCCGGAACACTTCCCAGGTGGCCCATCGGCCGACCAGATTGGAATTGGCGATCAATACCCGCGGTGCCCAGGGATGGGTGCGGAAAACGCCCACCGGTTTCCCGGATTGCACCAACAAGGTTTCATCATTGTCCAGAGACTTCAACGCCTCCACCAGAGCATCGAAAGCTTCCCAATTGCGGGCCGCCTTTCCCGCCCCCCCATAAACAATCAACTCTTCGGGTTTTTCAGCCACTTCCGGGTCCAGATTATTCATCAACATTCGCATGGCGGCCTCCTGATGCCAGCCTTTGCAGGTCAATCGATTGCCCCGAGGGGCACGAATCTCCCGCCTCATGACCGCTTCTCCATCTCTTAGTTTTGATTTTTAAGAAAAGTAATCAGGAGGTGCGCCAAAGGCAAGCGGTTATCGATCCCCCGGGAGTTCATCGCAAACAACGAAAACCAGGAGGAATTATACCCCCCTCTAAGGCTGGGAGGGTTGAACCGGTAAAGCCATCCGGAGGCTCTTCGCCGGCCCGGACCGATCCCATTCCCGCCGGATATATCTTTCCAGACCCGTGTTTTCCTCCACTTGGTCATAGGAAAACAGGGTTGCTCCTTTTAAACCGATCTCCTGCACCAGCCGGATTTTCTCCGCCACCTGGGCAGGAGTTTGATTATACAGGGAAACCCCCATTACGATCCGATCGGGGCTGACCTCCTGCAACATGACCCGTATGCGTTGAACAAAGGTTAAATTATTTGCGGTATAATTCATGGGTACCACATAATCCAACCAGCCGTTTTTCACCCAGCGTTCCCACGATTGGTAATATTTCCAGTGCGCCTGCGCCAGATCGGCTTTTACCGCCGCTGTCAGTAAAACCCCGGGAAACCGATGCCGAACCCTTTGCGACAGTCGCTGCACAAAACGCGACAGGCCATCCTGCAAAAACTTGCCCCAGCAGAAGGAATAATAGTCATATCCTGCGCGGGTATATTGACGCAGGAACTGCTCGGGATTGGATTTAAAATCCAGCGGATCGATGAGGTAGCGATCGCGGAACTGCCGCCGGAGGTAGGGGTGAAAATCAAAATCCGGCCCCGGATAACGGATGTAGTCCAGATGCAATCCATCGACGGGATAACGCGATAGAATATCCGTCACCACATTGAGAATGTGCCGTTGAACGCCCGGGAGCAGGGGCGACAAAAAAATACCTTCCCGAGACCGAATTTGGCTCAGGTAGAGGGTATCTTGGGGATCGACCGGTCCATGAAAGGGCCGGGCCAGCCAGTCGGGCCGCCGAAGAATTAAATGATCCCGAAAACGCGGTTGCCCGGGCTTGCTCCACACATAAAAAGTGTTTATCCAGGCATGAACCCGAAAATTTTTCCGCAGGGGATGGTTCAGCAAATATTCCAGGGGATCGAAATGATCGGACAGGGTTTCGGCTCTGGGTTCGTAGCGGCTGGCATAATAGGCATCGCCGCGACCTCGAATTTGTACAAAGAGATCGGTAATGCCCAACCTTCCCGCTTTTTCTAAAAACCGATCAATCTTTTCGGGCCGGGTCATCTGGAAACGGATGATCCACACGCCTCTGACCGGTACCCCCGGATCATCGCCCGCACATAGCGCACCGGCAAAGGCCAAAAGAAACAGTGTGCATATAACAGCCAGGTAATTCTTCATAGACGGAGGGAATATAGGCCACCGGATCGAAAGGATTCAAGCGCTTTGTCCGAAAAATAGGAATTCGCCGATCTCAAGCAAAAGACCATTGTACCGCGGGGTCCCTCGACCACAATATCGAAAATGGGGAAATCATGAACCGGGTGGCCTGCAGACGGATTCAAAAAGTGCCATCGGGTACCGGAAGGATCCGTAAGGGCATTCCCGGGCTCGGTACGTTCGGCACACGCCCCTTCGGCCGGAGCAAAAAAGGGATACAAAAACATAAACTTCTGATCCCCTTTCGTCAGATGTCCCGCGTCATGACGGTCGCATTGCGGTTGCTTGCAATGGAACCTATGGCCGTACGACGAAGCGGGAAATCACCATCCTTAAAGCAAGTTTCTCTGCAAACCGATTGGCATCAACGGTCTTTTCGAATTCGGCTTTAGGAAGCGTCTCAATCCGCGCCGAATGCCTGTTCCAATTCCCTTGTATTTTCCCCGGAAATGGGATATAATTAAACGTCAATAATCAATGGATGGGGTGGTAAAGTGAATATCAATGCATTGATGGAGATCAGAATGAAATTTACCCGCTGTATTTTCATCGGATGTCTGGCAGTTAGTCAGTTGTTTGCCGCTCAAAGCCTGATTCAGCACCGGCTTACGGTCACGTTGTTTCCCTCCGCCTCTCGCATCGAAGTCACCGACGAGATCACCCTGCCGGTCCAGCAGGTTACTGAAAAACTGCGTTTTCTGTTACACGAAAATCTAACCGTACAGTCGTTGACTCCCGGGGTTCAAGTCGTCCAGGAAGAAGGGTCGCCGAAAGCAGAGGATTTCGGTTTAGATCCCCGGCGGTTTCGCCTACCGGAAAACCCCGGTCTGAATTATTACCGGATAGAGTTGCCCACCGAAGCAGGGGAGACGGTGACCGTTACCCTGAAATATTCCGGCTCCATCCATCACCCCTTGAAACAAATGGCCGAAGAGTATGAAAGGGCTTTCAGTGAAACACCCGGAATCATTTCCGCCGAAGGCGTGTATTTGGCCGGAGCCTCTTATTGGATTCCCTGGTTCAACGACCAACTCTTTACCTTTACGCTGACGGTCGAGCTTCCCGAGGGCTGGGATGCCGTCAGCCAGGGCCGCCGCACCCGTCACGACCTCCAAAACGGAAGGCGAATCACCCGCTGGGAATGTCCTCATCCCATGGAAGAAGTATTTTTAATCGCCGGTCCTTTTCACGAATACCAAAAACCGGTGGGCGGGGTCACGGTTTTCGCCTTTTTACGCTCTCCGGACGAAAGCCTGGCCAATAAATATCTGGAAACCACCGGTCAATATCTGGAAATGTACCGCCGGCTGATCGGGCCCTATCCTTTCAGCAAATTCGCCCTGGTGGAAAATTTCTGGGAAACGGGATACGGCATGCCATCGTTTACTTTACTGGGTCCTCGCATCATCCGGTTTCCTTTCATCTTGCACTCTTCCTATCCTCACGAGTTATTGCACAACTGGTGGGGCAACGGCGTCTATGTGGACTATGATCGGGGCAACTGGTGCGAGGGGTTAACCGCCTATATGGCCGATCATCTGATCAAAGAACAGCGCGGCCAGGGCGAGGCGTACCGTCGCGCCACCCTGCAAAAGTTTTCCGATTACGTAAATCCGGACAACGACTTTCCCTTGAGCGAATTTCGTTCCCGCTACAACGCGGCCTCGGAGGCCGTTGGATACGGCAAAACGTTGATGCTGTTCCATATGCTGCGCCGGAAAGTGGGAGATGACCTTTTCCGGAAAGCCCTGCAACATTTTTACCAACAAAACCAATTCCGCCGGGCCACTTTCCAGGACATTCGCCGTTCCTTCGAGGAGGTCACTCAACAGAACTTCCGGGACTTCTTTGAGCAGTGGGTTGGGCGAAAGGGGGCACCTCAATTGCGCATTTCGGACCTCCAGCTACGCTCCGAAAACAAGACCTACATACTGACCCTTTCCCTGGAACAGATCCAACCCGAGTCCCCCTTTGTGTTGGACGTGCCCGTGGCCTTTACTCTCGAAGGTCGGCAAGATGCCGAATGGCACATTCTACCGCTCAAAGAGCGAAAACAAACGTTTCCTTTGCGTTTTACCCAGCGGCCGTTGCGCGTCGATGTCGATCCTCAATTCGATGTGTTTCGTCGGCTGGACGTCAATGAAATTCCGCCGGCCCTGTCTAAGGCATTCGGCGCCGGCAAGGTTCTGATTGTTTTGCCATCCCGCGCGCCGGCACCCATCATGAACGCCTACCAGCAACTGGCCGCTACCTGGGCCCAGGAAAAATCGGGCAAAATAGACCTTCGTATGGACAAGGATATTGATGATCTTCCACCGGACCGGGCCGTATGGATCTTCGGCTGGAACAACCGTTATGTCCCCTTGCTGACGAAAGAAACGGCTTCCTATGACGTTCACATCGATAGCCTTGGGGTGCGTTTCGGTGAAACCCGTGCGATGCGGAAAAACCATAGTTTGGTAATGGCTTTTCGGCATCCCCGGAATCCTTCCAGTGTGATTGTTTGGTTAACCATCGATAATCCAGTCGCCTGGGAAGGCCTGGCCCGCAAACTTCCTCATTACGGGAAATACAGTTATCTGGCCTTTGAAGGAGAAGAACCGACCAATGTGGTCAAGGGGCAATGGTCGGTGGTGCACTCTCCTTTAACGCGTTTGGTGTCGCCGTCGGAAGCGTCCACAGAGATTCCGCCGGCGAAATGGCCGGTGCGCCGGCCCCTGGCCCAGCTGCAAGCCCCGTTCTCCGCCGAAAAGATCCGCCAGTATGTGGCGTATCTGGCCAGCGCCAGGCTGGAAGGGCGAGGATTGGATACCCGGGGCATTGAACTGGCCGCCCGTTACATCGCCGACCATTTCCAGGCCGCCGGTCTCCTTCCCGGTGGAGACAACGGCACTTATTTCCAGGAATGGAAAGACGAAGCGGGAAAAGAAGGCCGCACCGTGACCATGAAAAACGTCATTGGAATCCTGCCCGGCAGTAAGCCTGAATGGGCAGATCAATCGGTCATCGTCAGCGCCCATTACGACCACCTGGGTTACGGATGGCCGGACGTTTACCAGGGAAACGAAGGCAAAATGCATCCCGGTGCCGATGATAACGCCAGCGGGGTAGCCATCCTACTGGAGCTGGCTCGTATTCTGGGAAGCAACGAAAAACCCAAACGCACCATTCTGTTCATTGCCTTCACGGGAGAAGAAAGCGGATTGCGAGGTTCCCGTTATTATGTTCACCATGCCCGGCGTTATCCGGTAAAGAAGATCATGGGCGTGATCAATCTGGATACCGTCGGACGTCTGGGGAACAACCCGCTTCTGATATTGAACGCACACACGGCGCGGGAATGGCGTTTCATTTTCATGGGGGCCGGCTACGTGACTGGTGTGGAATCCCGGGTGATCGACCAGCGGCTGGATGCCAGTGATCAGGTCAGTTTTATTGAAGCCGGGATTCCGGCGGTGCAATTGTTTTCCGGCGCGCATCTGGATTATCACCGGCCTACAGACACCGCCGACAAAATCGACGTCTCCGGGATGGTAAGAATCGCCTCTTTTGTGCGAGAAGCGCTGGTGTACCTTGCCGAGCGGGAAGAGCCCCTGACGGTTACCCTTGGCGAGCCGCCATCCCGCACGGCCCCGCAGCCATCCGGCTCCAAACGTCGGGTCAGTACCGGCACGGTGCCGGATTTCGCCTACACCGGGGAAGGGGTTAAAATCGGGTCCGTCGTACCCCACTCGCCGGCCGCACAGGCGGGCCTTCAAGCCGGGGATGTGATCATCCAAGTCGATGATCAACCCGTAAAATCCTTGAAAGACTATTCCCGGGTGTTAAAACAGTACCAACCGGGAGATACCCTGACCCTGGTGGTTCTGAGGAATCAACAACCCTTAAAGGTCTTTCTTGTTTTAAAGGCGAGATAATCGTTGAACACCATGGAGCGGTCCTTCAGACACGGGAAAATCAAAGCGTCGACGGGGGAAAAGGCCGGACGGTTATTGCCGGTTCTGGCGGTGCTGTTCTTCATTCATTGTAATCAGGGATTATCTCCAGAGGCCGCGGGTCCTACCCTCACCGGAATCAGCGGCACCATTTTTTACCGGAACTGGCCTCCCGCGGACAGCCTGTTCGATCTCCGCCTGGTGATCTTTCGGCAGTACCCCCCGGAAGATATCCTCTCGGCAATCGTGAACGGGGAAGCCATTGCTTATCCGCCGATCACGGAGAACGAAGGCCTACCCACTAATGTCAATCAAACCCAATTTCGGGTGGAATTGCCTCCGGGACGGTACGAATACATTGCGGTCGCCTGGCGGTACGGACCCAACGTGTTGTCCGATTGGAAGGCCGCCGGTCAATACGATGTGGACGATACCCCGGAGCCCACTCCCGTAGAGCTCCGGGAAGGGGAATTATTAAGCGATATTGATATTGATGTGGATTTTGCCAATCCACCCCCGTCACCCTTTTAAAATGGCGAGTGATGCATCATGAACCAGGGTCAAACTTCCGTCCATGAGAACCATCTCGGATTTGTTGAAAAGATGCTCATGCTGCTGCTGATCGGCCTGTTTTCCCAGGGATACGGGGCCCGTCTTCAGGGAACCGTAGTGGACGAAAACCGCCGACCCCTTGTAGGGGCCAACATCTATCTGGAAGGCACCATCCTGGGGGCTTCTACCGACGAGACCGGGAAGTTCTTTATTGAAAAGATCCCTCCCGGCACTTTCACCCTCGTGGTCAGCATGATCGGGTATCAATTGCATACCCAGTCCATTCGCATCCAGAGCGAGCGTGATCAAATGGATGTAGGAGTCATTCGGCTCCGACCGGCTCCCCTCCAGGCGGCACCCATCGTGGTGACGGCCAGTCGAACCGAAGAAGCCTTGCAAGAAGCGGTAACCTCTATCGCCGTGATTCAGGAACCGGCATTCCGCTTGAGAAACAACATCACTTTAAATCAGGCTTTACAATACGTACCCGGCATCAATTTGAACGGGGGGCAGGTCAACATTCGAGGCGCTACAGGGTACAGCCGGGGGGTGGGCAGCCGGGTTCTCTTGATGCTGGACGGCTTGCCGTTACTGACCGGCGATACCCGGGAAATTAATTTCGACGTCATTCCTCTGCCCATGATCGAGCGGGTGGAAATACTGAAAGGTGCAGGATCGGCCCTGTACGGGTCCGGTGCCATGGGTGGGGTGATTAATATCATCACCCGTCCCATTTCTTCCTCACCCACTGTTTTTACCCGGGTGTATGCCGGGCTTTACAGCGAACCCGGCTATCGCCAGTGGCGATGGTCGGAGAAAAGTCGTTCTTTGAACGGACAGTTGGCGGGGTTTCAACAACGATGGGGGCGTCTGGCTCTGGCCCTTACCGTCACCCGGGATCAGGACGACAGCTATCGCCAGAACGACTGGCGCCGGCGGTATACCGGCAGCCTGAAATTCCAATGGGATATTTCCGCTTACCAGCAGTTCACCCTTCACGGCAATATCATGGAACAAAAACGGGGAAATTTTCTATTCTGGAAGGATTTGCGGCATGCCCTTCAACCGCCCGAGGATCAACGGGATGACTGGGTGCACTCGCAAAGGGGCTATCTGGGTGCCAATTACCGTTACATCCCCGGAAACGATCAAATATTGCAAATCAAGACCCTCTGGTTTTCGAACCGGTTTCAGGATAACATCGGTTTCCAGAACTCCGGCAATCGGTCCCGTTCCAATCAAGTGTACACCGAAATTCAATATTCCTTAAAGCAGGGAATGCATTACCTGACGGCGGGCATAAGCGCGGATTATGGTCGGGTAGAATCCAACTTATTTGGTCGGCGGTGGGCTACCGAGGCTTCCGTTTACCTGCAGGACGAGCTGCGGTGGCAGGAACGCTGGAAAATCACCGCCGGCATTCGGGGTGATTATTTCAGCATCGATCAACTGGAGGCTCAATTTCAGCTCAGTCCCCGACTGGGCATCCATTTCTCTCCGGCTTCCCAAACCCACCTCAGGGCTTCCTTCGGCGGGGGGTTTCGTGCTCCCTCTCTGGCTGAAGCCTTCACCTCCACGGCGGTGACAGGATTCCAGGTAATCCCCAATGTCCAATTGCAACCGGAAACCAACGCATCTTTTGAACTGGGGTTGCGTCAACAAATCGCGGTTCTGGAAATGGATATGGCCCTGTTCGGCAGCCACTACCGGGAGCTGATTGAACCCCGGTTTCTCCCCAGCGGGTCGATTCAATTTCAAAACGTCACCCGGGCGAGGGTCATGGGCCTGGAGGTTAACCTCAGCGGAAAACTTCTGAACGGCCGCTTCAGCTTCAATCATGGTTATACCTACGTGGATGCGCGGGATGCCGTCCGGAATGACTACCTAAACTTTCGTCCCCGGCACTTATTTTACACCACCCAAACCCTAAACCTGGGAAATGTGCTGCTGGGTTTGGATTACCGCTACATCGCCCGCTACGACCGGATCGACCCTCTCCTGCGGACATTCATCAAAGATGCGGATCAATACGTATCGGCCCATGTTCTTGACGGACGGGTGAGCGTGGTATTCCCCGTCGGCGGCATCCCCTTACGACTAACCTTTCACGTGGATAACATCCTTCAATACTATTACACCGATCTGGTGGGTTCTCTGGCCCCGTTAAGGAAATACGCAATCTCCCTGGAAACCGGTTTACCGTAGGAACGGTTTGCCAACTGGTAATCCCGGGAGCTTTCAAACCAATCGATTTTGTCAAGAACCGCGTTATGGTCGAGTATACCCCCGGGAATATCCCGTTACGGTTTACGAATTTGCAACATCGCTCCCATGTTTTAAAGGAGAATAAAATAGACCTCGGCGTAGAGATCCTGCCCTGTAAACCTCTGTAAAAAGAAACAGCAAACAAGGGATCCTATGACGAGCATCGAATCGACCGCATGGAGCGATCAAAACGGCACTTCCCGACCGTGCTGATAAAGTGGATTTCCATTGATGTTGATTAACGCCTCAAACCCATTCTTTCTCTTAAAAACATCGCCGTTACTCCATCGACCTTCCATGGAAGTCACTTACACTTTCGGATCCGCCGCCATTTCCAATGCCTCGACCAATTTGGCCAGGTGAAACCGGGAATGCACTTCTGCATGCATCCATAAATTGTATGCCCGATAGGTGCCTTTTAACGCCCGAATGAGCTTTCGCTTATCCCCCCGTAGTCGGGAAAACCATTCCATTATCTGCAATATCCACAGCGTCTGAATCAATCGCTCATAAGATTCCCGGTAAAACCAGAGGGTATGCTGATACGAATGCACTCGTAAAAAGGCCCGAACCCGAGAATCCTCTACCAGGCGCAGCATTATCCGGGCTGCTCCCCGGTCCCCGATAACCATCGCTTCTTCATCCCTCGAAAAAAATCGTAAAAGAATTTCCAACAATCGGCACAGGTCGTCTATTTGTTCCTTAGACCAGCCCTGCCGGGTCCACCATTCTTGTAAGGGCTTGAACAATACCCAGTGATGCCACAGCTCGTCCAGAGAAGCCACCGACACCTGGCTTTTCAACCGGTGCCATAGGGGTAGCATGGAGAACGTCAGGAAAATCGCCTGTTTCGATATTTCGTCCATCTGGGGCAAGATCTGGGCCAGGAGCTCTTTCATTTGTCTTATTTCTGCTGACTTTGAATCCGGGAGAAAAGGGTCCACCTGCAGCACGGCAAAGAAGACCTTCATTCGATCCTCCACTCGAGAGAGAATTTGTTCCGGAACGAAGGCATAGTGGCAGACTTTTTTCAATTGTTCCAGAAAGTTATAGTAAGCTCGGTTCAGAGGCTGCAACGATGCAACCCCGGGGGAAACATCCTCCGGCATCCCCTGGATCCGCCCCGCCCGGCAAATCGCTATCAAGGCGGCATGCAAGTCTTTCAGGAACATCTCCCGGAGCGCCTCTTCTATGGAGGGGACACCCTTCCCGGCGAGGGTTTCATGCAATCGGGAGTAAACCCCGTCTTCTTCCAGAACCTCGCGAAATTCCCAGAGCACCATATATTTGTAGGCGTCCAGCTCCACATAAAGGCCCTGCGTCCAAATCGCTTCAAGCGAACGTATATATTCCAGTCCACTCACATGATCGCGAAATATCACAAATCCCGTCGATCCCTTTGCCAGGTGCAATCCTTCCGCCAGGGAAACCGTACGGCTGTAAGATTGGCCATTCTCACGCTTCACCGCCTTGGGCACCGAGGCTCGAATCCAGCCCCGGGCCTGGGCAAATCGGTTATTGTACACCACCAACACCCGTTCCTTCCCATAGCGATTGGAATAAGCAAACACGTCTTCCAGCACCCCTCCATCGGGATGGATGACATCATACATATAAAAATTTTCTACACCGGCAAAGAGGTGGCGACGCCGCATCAGGGGAAAAATTTCCCGTTCGTGGCGGGCTATCAATGCGGCATCCGGTTTCTCGTCCCAATAGGCACGCCGGAACTCCATTCCATATTTTTCCGCCGATCCCTCTATCTGTCCGTGTCCAAACAGAGGTAGTCCCGGTAAAGTGACCATCAGGGTGCACACCCCGAAATATTTATCCCCTTTTCCAAATTGCACCACGGCCGTTTCTTCGTCGGGGTTGCTCATAAAATGAACATATCGCTTTAATATTTCGGGATCAAACGCCAGGGTGTTTTTCAATAATTCCCGGAATTTGGCATTGTCTTCATTTTTGAGCATATTCATGAAGGCGCTGTTATACACCCGGTGCATGCCCAGGGTTCGTACAAAATAGCTTTCCATTAGCCAGAACGCCTCTGCCAGCAGCAAAGTGTCCGGAGCTTCCCTGGCCACCCGATCCACGACTTCCCGCCAGAATTCCCGGGGCATCCGGCGATCGAAGGCTTCTCGGCTCATCCCAAATTCACTGCGCGAGGGGATATCGCCTCCACTGCCGGGTTCAGGAAACCACAACCGCTGAAAGTGCTTTTTGGTCAACGTCATGGCGGCATCGAAACGAATAATGGGAAAGCGACGGGCTACTTTCAGGATTTGCTGAATGACCGCCTCTCGCACTTCCGGCAGTAAGTAATTCAATTGAGCCGTGTCGTTCCAGGGGATGCTGGTGCCATCATTGCCGTGATAAATGTACCGAACCTCCCCGGTGCGGAAATGGATCCATTTAAAGACCACGGCGGCATCACTGCGATCGTAATAATGGTCTTCAATATACAGGCCCATCTCGGGATGTTCGGATAAATTGGGTCCGTTAAAGGTGTAGGAAGGAAAGGGCGGCTTGGGCACCTGAATATACCAATCCGGGTGTTCGATCACCCAGCGGGCATCGATTCCGGTGTGATTGGGTACCATATCGCCGGCCAGACGTATGCCCCGAGCCCGGCAACGTTGTTTTAAATTTTCCAGGGCTTCCTCCCCCCCCAATTCGGGTTGGATCACATAATCGTAAATCGCATAGGCAGACGCTTCTGCTTCGGGATTCCCACTCAATTGCTTGATTCGCTTTGAGGCCCGACTGCGATCCCATAACCCGATCAACCAGAGACCGGTAAAACCCCAGCGGGCAAGCAGGTCCAGTTCTTCATCCGGTATCTGATCCAGCCGATTGATGGATCGCTTATACTTCCGGGAGAGCTGATCCAACCATACCAAGGTATTCTTGGCCATTAGAATGACCTGAGGCATCCAGTCCAGATCGGGGCTGAACTGCTCCGGCGTTTCTTCTCCATAGGTGGGAACCTGAACGGGTCCAGGCCCCATCCCCAGCGCCTCGCGAGCCTTTTCCTCCTCCCGTATGAAATCCACCCCTTGCAATAGCCGGGACAAACGGTCCGGTAAAAGCTCGCCCCATGTTTCGATGATATATTGAAGCTGGCGGCCGAGCGAATGAGGAAACTTCCGGGCCGGTGTGGCTAACATTTCCATCAAATTCTGATGGTGGGGACCAAATTGGGGTTGCGTCTCGAAAAAATCCTTCAGCGCTCCGATAAGCGTACCATAGTGGGTTTCCTTCCGTAATCGGCGATCGTCAAACAAGAAACGGTAGGGCGTCAATGCCGGATTTTCATTGTGCATCCATAACAGAATCAGCTCTTCCAACAACTTCTGCCGCATGGGTTCATGGGATAGCACCCGGTGCAGGTAGGTATCTATGGAGGTTTCCCCCTTTACAATCGATTCGGGTGGAAAGGCGGTGACGAAGCTTTGCAGAACTTGCACCAGAGCCGGCCTGGGTAACGTCCGTTGCAAAACGTCCCAGGCCTCCTGAAACACCGTGGACTTTTTCTGCCGGCGATAGGCTCTAAACAGGGCATGATACACTTCATGGAGCAGGCCGATGCCGAAGAATTCCCCCGCCCGGAGGGGCATTGTTCGCCCGGTTTCCCGAATCCTTGTCGTTTGCAGACGCAGCATCATTGCCCGGGCCAGTCGAATGTCCGCGATGATCACATGGCCATCCTCGGTAAGATGGGTCCTATCCAGATTCCATATTTTCCTGGCCTCTGCCGAGATCAGTAACGTATTCATTTTCCATTCAATAACTGAATATGGTTTTTCGCCGGTAATCGTAACTATTCCTTCCAATCCAACCCTGGTAACAGACGTTTCTTTTTCATAAAGCTATGAATGGCCTGGGCGGCCAGCGGTACATTGCCTGTTGCCAGGACGTCTGCACCATTCTCCAGCAACTGAAGATAAACCTCGGCCCCGCGCTTCTGGGCCCGGCGATCCAGATTGCCCATGGTGCCCAGAATGGCGCGAATGCCATGCCGATGCAACAATTGATATACCCGTTTATCGGGTTCTCGAACCCCCACAAAGGCTATTAAATTGCGATAGGGGATGCCGCTCTCCAGCAACCGACGGGTTCCTTTTACACCGTACGCCGGTGCAGAAATAACCAGATCCGGATGCAGCTGATGATACTGCAGGGCCGTTTTCCAGGAGTAGGTTATTACAATCGAAAAGGCCTCGGCCTGGTGCCGCCGGATAAAGGACACAATCTCCTCCGGTTGGACGGCCCCTTTTACATCCAATTCCAGGACGGCCTTTCCTCTGGCCCAATCGAATACTTCTTTTAACGATGGAATTTTATAAGGGGTTAAAGCACCGCTGGTATCTTTCAAATACAGACGTTGCAGTTCCTTCCAGCTGTGTTGCGAAACCGCCCCCTTACCGGTTGTGGTTCGATCCAGGGTACTGTCGTGCATTAAAATCAACACTCCATCACGGGTCTTGCGGATATCGATTTCGATTAAACAGGGGGCATATTTTAGGGCATTTTCGAAGGTTACAATGGCATTTTCCGGCAGTCCCTCCGTTGGGCCGCCCCGATGGGCCCCGATCAAGGGGGACTTTTCCGCCGACCAGGCGATAAAATCCTGAAGCTCCTCTACCGACTGAAACGACAGATCGTGTCGGGCATCGGGAAACAGCAAGATCGGAGAAGCCACCAGCAGGACTGTCGTGACGGTAACCTTTAACCAGAGGAGAAGATTCTTCATAAAAACCCCTCGCGTTTTGATGGGTACATAGGGTAGGAAAAAGTTCGGGCAAAATCAACGACAAAGTGGAATTCCAACGGCCGAACGAGAATTAAATTTACTTGCACAAAGTCAAAGCAGATATTAAATTTTGCCCGCCTTCAAAAGGAAGCCGAGGTGGCGGAATTGGCAGACGCGCTAGATTCAGGATCTAGTGGGCATTGCGCCCGTGCGGGTTCGAATCCCGCCCTCGGCACCAACATCAAAGACACCCTGCCCTGTCGCTGGTAACCGAAAGCGGAACATCCCATCAGGCAACACCTTTCGGTGCTGCTTCCTCAAATGCTTGCTGGAGATCAACCGGTGTGCGGGGAGAGCATTGAATGAACGGGGTTAATCAAGCGGCGCAGGGTCATTGATTTTTTGCAAACTCCGGCCGTTTCAACAAATAACTATAGATAAAATCATCGATTTCGCCGTTCATCACCCGTTGAATGTCCCCGGTTTCGTGACCGGTACGGTGATCTTTGACCAGATTATAGGGATGAAACACGTACGAACGAATCTGATTTCCCCAGGCGATTTCCGACTTGCTCTCTTCCAGCTTCTGACGTTTGGCCCGTTCTTCTTCCAGCTTTTTTTGATACAAGCGGGCCTTTAAAATCTTCATGGCATTGGCTTTATTCTTGTGCTGGGAGCGCTCGCTCTGGCAGGTTACCACAATGCCCGTGGGGATATGGGTGATGCGCACCGCCGAATCGGTGCGATTCACATGCTGTCCCCCGGCGCCGCTAGCCCGAAAGGTATCGATGCGCAAATCGGCGGGACGAATCTCGATTTCAATGTCTTCGTCCATTTCCGGAAGTACAAACACCGACGCGAACGAGGTATGACGACGCCCACCGGCATCGAAAGGAGAAATGCGGACCAAGCGATGAACCCCCACCTCTGATTTTAAATATCCGTAGGCATACGGCCCCTTGACCTCGATGGTCACGCTCTTGATCCCCGCTTCTTCCCCGGGTAGCAGGTCCATCACCTCGGTGTTAAAATGATGACGCTCGGCCCATCGCAGATACATGCGCATCAACATTTGCGCCCAATCCTGGCTTTCGGTTCCCCCGGCCCCCGGATGAATGGTCAGAATGGCATTCTTCTGATCCTCGGGATTGGATAACAATCCCTTCAATTCCAAATTCTGAACACCTTCCAGCAATTGCCGGCTTTCCCGCTCCAGTTCCGTGATGGTATCCTGATCGCCTTCTTCCCGAGCCATTTCCAGAAAAATTTTCAAATCTTCAAGCTGACGATGAAAACGCCGCCATTCTTCAATCTTTTCTTTCTTGAGGCTTAGTTGCCGCAGTGTCGTCTGGGCTTTTTCGGGCTGATCCCAGAAATCGGGAGCCGCCGTATTTTTCTCCAGGGCTTCCACCTCGCGGCACAGGGCATCCAGATCAAAGATACCCCCTTAAGTTCTCCAGAATCTTTTCCGCGGTTTCCAGGCGTTGCTGAATTTCTTCAATCATGGCACTGCTTCCCTTTCCCCGTCGCGTTATTTACGATCCATCTCATATATCGACTGTATGGTACAATTTTCAAAATAATGTTCCAGGATTTGCTTAACGTTGTATCCTTCCATGGCCATTACCGCACCCCCCGTTTTGCACATACCCACTCCATGCCCCTGTCCGGCACCCACAAACGAAAAGGTGATCGGCGTTCCGGTATCGTCCAGTTCCTTTTCCACCACAAAACAGGAACTTTCCAGGTAATCGTAAGAGAGTGCTTCCCGAATGTTTAATTCTCCACGGATGCGATAGTTCTTCAGGCTACCCATCAATTCAATTTCTTTTAGCCTTCCGGATCGGCCCCTCTGAATGGGAATAATATCGAATAAAATACCAATGTCTTCGCCGGTTTTGCGGCGGACGATGTCTTCCAGCTCGCTGCGGGTATAGCTAACCTCCCAACGGAAATATTTTTTGTACTTTTCCAGCGATTCGGGCACCCGGCGTCCCCGTAAATTGCACCAGGCTTCGGGACGCGAATGGATCCATTTTTGAACCATCGGCTCATCCTGCAGCGAAGTAAAATCCGTGGGCACCTCTTTCCAATCATATTTGCCATGGAAAACCGGCTCTTCATCAATTTCCCATACCCGGGAGGCATCTTCGGTATGACCGCCGCAAATCAGGTTAAAGTAGGCGTCGGTAATCCGCTCCTGAGCCATAATGACCTGCCCTCGGGTCAACTGCACCGCCTTGTCAATGTTCTCATCTTCAAAATCATCGCCATAATATCGGAGGCAATGGCCCCAATTGCAGAAGTCATAGGGATCACCCAGGTGTTTGTGCTGAATGCGCGCCATGATCTCACTCCGGGAAACGATCGCCAGACTCTTGGAAAATTCCAGCGGTAAATCGGTTCCGATCTCGGAATATATCACCCGCTTTAAGTACGTTTCCAGGGGCAATTCACTGACGGCCATCAGGTTTCCCTGATTGTCCAACCGAAATTCCAGGGTGCCATTGTAGATGTGGTCTCGATGCAGTTCTTTCTGCAGGATTTCATCAAAACTGCGGATGTTATACAGATGGATTTTGGTATTCACGTCAGCCGGCACAATACGCACGGCCAATTCGGGTTCCGCCGAATATTCGTATTCGGCATCAAAAACTTCCAGTTCTCCCTGGGGCGGCCGCGTGGTTTCCTTTTCCACCTTGGGGTTAAACTCCGGCTGAAACCGCCTGGCATTTTTCTTGGCAGTCAGTTCCGAAGGATAATCGCCGTGTACCAGAATATACTTGGTATTGTTGTCAATCTTTTTTCCCTGCAGAAAAAGATCGCCGCCAAGGGTGCGGATTTCCACTTTGGGATCAAACTTGCGGGCAATCTCGTATTTTTCCTGGATGCGCTTTTTATGGAACGATTCGTAGAGAATAAGGTAATATCGTTCCGCCCCGGGACGGCTCTGTTTAATTTTCACCCGCCATTTTAAATCCGATTCCACATGTTTTATTAAAACATTGCCCTCGGCATCTTCCACAGAAAAGGCGCCCATCACTTTAAAATCAATAAAATCCTGTCCCTCAAACAGACCGATGCGAAAAACGGGCTCGCCGTTGACATCCTTCAAATGAATTTCACGAATCTCTTCTTGCATCTTCATTGCTCTTGAATTTGGTTTTGGTTTACTCTTTTTCTCCAATTTAATGCCTCTGCATCGATTATCATAATAAATACCCGCAAGAATCTTCAGAACGATCAAATAAAAAGCGGCACCCAGTTTTCCGAATGCCGCTTGTTGCCATCCATTTACTCTTAAGATTACTCTTTGGTCTTTTTCTTAGAAGTTTTTCGCTTTTGTGTGGTTTCCGACCCTGATTGTTCAGCGGTTTCACCCGTTTCGGGTGGCGATTGCGATGCGGCTGTTTCATCCAATTCGTCGGCACCGGCCTTGCCGGTCGCTTTAGTTCCGGCATTTTCCTTCTTGGCCGTTTTCTTCCGCCCCTTTTTCCCCGTCTCCGCTTCGGCCACAGGGCCCTCTGCTTCGGATGTTACCGTATCCGGGGCCTTTTCCTTTTCCTCTGCCACTGCCGTAGAATCCTGCGGTTTTTCCTTCCGTTTCGGTCGCGCTTTTTTCTTCGTTTTGGTTTTTTCCTCGACCACCACTTCTTCGAAGCCGACCAGTTGTAGAATAGCCATTTGGGCGCCGTCCCCGCGCCGCGGCCCCAATTTTATAATCCGCGTATAACCTCCGTGACGATCGACATAGGTGGGAGCAATGTCATCAAACAGCTGTTTGACCAATGTTCGGTTCTGTAAATGCTTGAACGCCAACCGCCGGGCATGCACGGTGTTCTTTTTACCATAAGTAATTAATCGTTCCACAAAACTCCGGGCCGCTTTGGCCTTCGCCAGGGTAGTCTTTACCTGGTGATGATGAATGATCTGTGCCGCCAGATTCCGCAACAACGCTTTGCGATGACTGGCCGTTCTTCCCAGCTTCTTTACTTTTTTTCGATGCCGCATGGATCACTCCGTTCTGCTTATT
>WFTQ01000094.1 GCA_015485355.1 bacterium
CGGTTGGGTGACCGAGGCGATGGGGGGAAGGGCGGGTTGTTGGAATACCGGTCCCAAAAAAATTTTACGGATATCCGGAATCAGCCGTTGTCCTTGGAAACGGGTGCGATCGCTTACAAATTGAGCCTCTATCACTTCTTCGAATCCAGGGGGTTGGCGCTTTCCCCCGGAACTTTGCCGCCAGCGAACCAGACCATCCTGGATCGTTTCCTCATTGTCCAACCCCACTTCGATCCTTATGTACCGATTGCTTACAAAAAATTCGCTCTGTTGGGCATCAAACGGTATCCATCCAATATCGGGCAGATACACTTCGATCCACGAATGCCGCCCCTGGGCCATGCGAAAAGAGAAGGTTCCCTGGTTGGTTTCGACCTGGTACGCTTCTTTCAGGGTAATGCCATTGACAATCCGGGCAGGAATTCCCACGGCCCGCAATAAGGCGGCGGCCAGATGGGAATAATTTTGACAATTGCCTTCTCCCGTACGAAAAGCATATAAGGCGTCGAATTGGGGCGGAATGAGCACGTAACGCATGTGTTCCACCGTCCAGATCAGGATGCGCTGGATGGCCTCATAAACCGAGCGGGCATCGCGGACCAGCTCCCGGGCCTTTCTTTGGATAAGGGGATGCTCCGATTGAACCAGATCCGTCGGCTGCAAAAACACCCGAACCTCCTCCGGCAATCGCCGCAAAGGGAAATCGCTCGTCTGGATCCGGATGGGTTCTACGAACACGGTGTTGCGCGCCCGAAAGGCAATGCGGGCGGTTATGGTTTGACGGGGATAGCGCCAGATGTAGCGCCGAATCCGATTCCCCCGCGCATCCCTTGCTTCTTCCATGCCGGAGGCTCTGGGAGAAAAATCAAACCGGACTTCCGATACCGTTTGCTGATAAGTGGGAGAACGAAAATTTTGTGGTACCACCAGGCTTAAAACCAGCAATTCCATTCCGGGATTCGGCTCTATGCGTTGTTCCATTCGATAAAGAATATCCGATTCTTGAATCCCGGAAATTTCGATCTTCTGGCCCCTTAAACCCAGAAAGAGGAATAACAGGATGAAAGTCCCCGTACATAAGTTTCTGCTCATGCCGCCCTCGTGGTTTGATCCCCAAAAAATTAAAGGGGAAACCCATTTGCTGGATTGATAGAACGCACAACACTTCGGGGGAAGCCATCCAGTCCTGTGGTTTGATTCCATCGAGCAATAGTCGCACATCCGTGGTCATTTTGGCCTGATCATCCCCCGCCCCGGAAAGCCTTTCCCTGTTGAGCGAAAGGGGCGGCGGGCGGGCCGTTTGAGGAACGCCCTTACCCGGGCTCTACTGATTCACCAACTCATTCAGCCGGCTAATCAGGTCCGCAGTGGTAATGGCCGTGGATTCCACTTCAAGGTTAATAAAGAAAATGTCGTAGTTGCCGTTGCGATTGGAATGAAAGGCCACGGTTTTGCCATCGGGAGAAAAAACCGGGTTTAAATCTTGCGCCGGATGAAAGGTCAGGCGTTCCTGATTGCTTCCATCGACTCGTGCCCTATAAATTTCGTAATTACCGTCCCGGTTGGAGAAAAAGACTAAGTGCACGGAATCCGGCGAAGCGTGGGGATTGACATCATCGCCGTTGGGATCATCGATAATGCTCATCACGTGGGATCCATCGATATCCATCACAAAAATGTCGTAGGTTCCCCTGCGGTTGGAATGGAAATAGATTTTCTCCCCGCCAGCGGCAAAACAGGGGCCGCCTTCGTTGCTGGTTTCTTTGGTCAATTCCAGTTGAAAGGCCCCGTTGCGTTCCATAATGAAAATGTCGCTTTGTTTTTCGGTCAGGGGCACTTTTCGCAGATCCTGTCGATCGGAAACAAACACCAGTCGATTGCCCTTGGGATGAAACCGCGGTAACCAGTCATCGGCAACGGACTGGGTCAAGTTTTTCATGATTCCTTTGGAAAAATCCCACAGATAGATTTCCCGAACTTTATATTTTGCGGAAATGGGTCGACGATCGTCCCGATTACTGACAAACACCAAAGCCCCTCCGTCCGGGGCATACTGGGGCAACGTTTCATCCGCAGGTGTGGCAATCAACACCGTATCTCTGCCGGTTTCCAGATCCATTTCATAGATGTCCCAACTTCCCTTTACAAACTTTTGATAGACGATTTTTTTGCCATCGGGGGAAAAGGTCGCAAAGGCCTCATCGGCGGTGTCGGAGGTCACCTGTTGAATCAGATATTTCCCGGCTACCAGATTCGCAATATTTTCCCGGTAAACCTCCCCGGCTGCATTCTGCAGGGTGGCCAGAAAGGCGCGATAGGCATCCCGATATTGCCCCATCTCGTACAACAAGCGCCCGTATTCGAATTGCACATCCGCCTGATAGGGATCGAGCTGAAGCAGTTCTTCCATTACCGCCAATGCCTGGTCGTTCATGCCCAGATTCAAATATTCCCGGTAGAGTTGTTTTTTCAAGGAGACATCATTGGGTCGCTTTTCTATCTGGCGATTTAAGTACAGGATGCGGTCTTGGGGAGAAAGTTGTTGGTATTCTTCGGGAGCCAACTGTCGGGGGCCGCCACACTGCAGCAGCACAACGCCAAGCACCAGCACAAGCATCAAACGGAACCAAAGGGCCATTATATTCTCCTCCAATTTAACGTCGTTTTTTCCGCTACACCTTCGTCGTTTCTTATCTTCAATGAAAATAAGCATTTTCTTTTTAAATGCAACCGCTTTCCTCCCCCTCAATGGGTTTGTTGCAAAAGTTTAATCCGGCGTTGAGCCTCTCGCTTCAGGTCGATTAAAATTCCCGGCCGTTTCACAATCTCTTGGTACATTCGAACGGCATCGTCCAATCGCCCTAACTTTTCATAAGCCTGTCCGGAAAAATACAGGGCACTGGCTTCCCACTGCAGCTTGGTGCGCCGGGAAAGGAGAGGAATTTTCACAAACTCCCGAATGGCATTCTCGTACTGCCCGGCATTGAAATAGGCCTCCCCGATATAAAATTGAATTTCCGGCTCCAGCTCGCTACTGGCTTCAAACTTCAATTGACGCAAATAGTCAATGGCCTCGTTAAAACGATTCAGATTAATCAGACAGATGCCCACAAATACCTTTCGGTCCATGACATCCTGGGCATTAGGGAACTCCTGGATATAGCGCCGGGTCAGCTCCAGAGCACGGTCCCACATCCCACGGGTCTTGTACAGGTTGATTAAATTGGCCATGGCAAATTGACGCGACCGAGGTTTTTCCGCCGCTTCCAGGGCCTTGCGAAAAGCCTCCATCGCCTGATCGACCTTTTCCGCCCGAAAATACAAATTCCCCAACGCGTTGTATACATCCCCCAACAGATCACTCTCGGGATACTTCTTCAAGAACTCCGTCAACGCCTTCATGGCGTCTTCACTACGATTCAAGGTCGTATAGGCCAATCCAGTAAAATACAAAGCGTCGTCCACATAAGCGGTTTGTTTGTATTTCTTTCGAACGACTTGGAAATGTTTCAGCGCCTGAGGAAAATTCTTTTCCCGATAGGCCGCCCGACCCTGCTCAAACTCCAGCGCCGCCAAATAGTGAACCAATCGGGGATGCTTTTTGTAGTGTTTCTTAAAAATGTTCAACGCCTTCTGATAGGTTTTACTCTTTTTCCGATTTATCAGGCATTTCAACCGCTGTGCTTCATAATACAGCTTTTTGTCCCGCTCGTCCCTGAGACGGATGAGCTCCTCGTACACTCGCTGAGCATCGGCATATTTTCCATCATTCATTAGAATATCGGCAACCCGTTCCCGGGCTTGATAAAAAATTTCGGGATTGCCGTTCTTTTCGACCAGCGAAAAATGCATTAAAGCGGCCTGAACATCTCCCTCTTCATCGGCCATTTTTCCCAGAAGGAACTGCGCCTGTTGGTAAAAAGGCGAATTGCCATGTTGACTGAGAAAGGTTAACAAATATCGGCGCGCCCGGGTGAATTGCCGCAATTCATAGGAAACCTTCCCCGCGTAGAAATACAGCTCGTGGGCGTAAGGGGGGAAAAACTCCCTGAGTACGGGATCCATTTTTGGGGGAATCGGCTTAAGGCGGTTTTCCAGGTAGTGCCATGCCTTTTGATAGTCTCCCGCCAGTAGATAAAAATTTGCCAGCTCTGTGCGAGCGTCCCGTGCCAGGTCGGTATAACCGTAACGTTCCAGCAGCTGCTCCAGAAATTGTGCCGCCAGGGCATAATCGCCGCTGGAACCCAACCATTGGGCAATCTGCCAGTAGGCCCGGGCACGCAAGGTATGATGCGATAATTTCAGCAAAAAATCTTTTAACGTTTGAACGGCCAACGCCCCATTGCCCTGCTCCCATAACAGCTGAGCCTTCCGCCAATAGGCCAGCCCCCTTTCCCGCTCTCCAAGCCGCGAATGGATCAGGGCATCATATTGCGCCAGGGCGGATGCGGTATCTCCATTCTGCTGATACAGCCGGGCGAGGCGTAACCGGGCCCAGCCGATCAACCCCGATCCCGAATAATTTTCCACGTAGTGTTCCCATAGCCGGATGCTCCGCTCTCGCTGACCGGCTGTGGGTCGGGGCAAGGCCCGGGTCAGGAACCAATAGGTCAGGGTGTCGGGATGGGGTACGAAGCGCAAATAACTCATGGCCTCCCGCAATTTCTCCAGCGCCTTTTCCTCATCCCCATCGCCGGCGCGAGGATCAAACCGGCTGAACTCCAGTTGTCGCAAATACGCCTCGCACAGGTAATATAAGGAACGGGCTATCACTAACGAATCCTGGGCCCGAGCAGCCGTGTGCTCGAAAATGCGAATCGCCCGGGGATAATCTTTCAACTGAAAGAGATACACCTGTCCCAGCTCGAACAGCAATTGCTCCCGATCTTCATCCATCAGGACCTTGCCCAACAATCGGGCCAATTCCGCAACCCCCAGACGCTGATCCACCTTCTGAAATTTCTCGATAAAGGTCAGGTAGATCCGGCTGGAATCCGCATAGGGCGAACTGCTGAATTTCTGGATTAATTCCCGAAAATACATTTGGCCGAGGTCGATCCGGCCCTTTTTCCAGAAACGCTTTCCGGCCAGAAAAATCAATTCATCCCGCCGGGGCGAGCGGGGAAATTGGTGCATGTAGCTTATCAGTCCATTGCGGGCCTCGTCTAAAAAACCGTTTTCCAGCGCCGTTTGAATCAACAGGCGAAGCAGGACCTCTCCCATACGGTGCCTGGGGAAAGCGTTCTGGAACCGCTGAACAACCGTCTGCAACGCCTGAAAATCGCCCTGTTCCTGATAAAGACGCACCAGATTGAGAATGCCGGTGGACAGATAGAGGGTGTTCAAGGAATCGTCGATGCCTTTTTGAATGAGCCGACGGTAATTTTCGACGGCGGCATTTAGATTTTGCAGGGACTGTTCACACGCGGCCAGATAAAACAGGATTTGCTGATCAACGCGGGGATCAGCACCCTGCTCCTTCAATTCCCGAAATAGTTTTCGGGCATCGGCATACTTTTTCTGCAAATAAAGCGCCCGGCCGAGCTGAAGCTGCAAACGCCGTCGTTGCCGGGAATCGGTGTAGTAGGTGAGATGTTTCCGCAGCAGGGACTCGGCGTCTTTATAACGGGCGTTATCCAAATACAGCTCACTTAGCCGCAACACCGCCTGAAGCGCCGTGGCGCTACCGGCCGCCTGTTGGCTGATCTTTTGATACCCCTGGACGGCCCGATTCATCAGTCCCAATTTTTCGTATACCCGGGCTTCTCCCAGATGCGCCCGGGCCGCCACGTTCGGGTCTTCGGTCAATTCCACCACCTTGCGGTACTCATTCAGCGCCTGATCCAAATTCCCTTTCTGCAAAAGCAAGTTGGCATACAACAGACGTCCGCGAGGATATTCCACCGATTCCAGATAGCGATCCAGAAAATCTCGTAAAATTCTTTCCGCTTCCCCCAGTTTCTGCAGGGTAAAGTAATTTTCCACGGCCCGTAATAAGGCACCGGGAGCCCGGGCATCTCCGGGATATAAAATTTTCACCGTTTCGTAGGCCTTAGCCGCATCTTCCCAATGTTGCAGCGCCTGATAACACTCGCCCACCCGTAACCAGGCCTCCGGCGCCCGGGGATGTTTGGGATAACTCACCGCCAGGGATTGAAACTCGATCCGGGCGTTCTCCACATCCCCGGTGCGGAATAAAGCATCCGCCAGGTAAAACTTGGCATCCGGTATCCGACTACTCTCCGGATAACGATGAAGGAACAGGGAGAATTGCTGCGCCGCAATGTCGTAAAACCCTTCGTTGTACAATTTTAAAGCATAGGAAAAATCATTGCTCTCGTTATATTGCTGTGCCCCCGCAAAAGGGTGAAGGGCCAACCAGAAGATTAAAAACAGCCCCATGCGTGTTCTCATCGTCAACCCGACTCCTTCAGTTTCGTTCTTCCTGCCACCCCATCCCCCCGACAAATCAAAACACATCCGCAACCTGAAGATTGGCATATTCCGCAATCAATTTCTTCACCGCTTTGTTATTGAAAACAATGGTCAATTTGGTTCCCATGCGGGTCATTTCCACCCCCAGCACCTGCCCCTTCCCAAATTTTTCGTGAATGACCCACTGGCCCACCTGATAGGGAGAGGGGTTCTCCGAGACAGGGTCTACGGCGTGCACCTGATTCTCAAAATCCAGGGCATCGGCATCTTTCCGTTCCATTTGGGCCGGGGTTAACTCTTCTTTGTATTTCCGGGGAATTTCCCGGAGAAACAGGGATGGCGAATTGCGAAAGGTCTGGCCGAAATCATCCCGTTGAAAGCGATGGCGGTTTTGCGCCCATACCAAATACAGCCTGTCTTTGGCCCGGGTCATTCCCACATAAAACAAGCGTCGTTCTTCCTCCAGCTCCTCGTCACGATTCAAAGAGCGGTGTAAGGGGAACAGCCCGTTTTCCAGCCCGGTGATGATGACAACCGGAAATTCCAATCCCTTGGCACTATGCAGGGTCATCAGGGTTACCGAGGGGTTATCGGGATCCCAGCGGTCGATGTCGGTGACCAGGGATACCTCTTCCAGATATTGACCGAGGGAATTGTCGCCCGGGGGACGACTTTCCACAAATATGGCGATACTGTTTAACAATTCGTTTACATTCTCCAGGCGCACCTGATCTTCGGGGATGTCGGTTTGGGAATACAGTTCGCGCAATCCGAAGGTTTCCACCACCTGTACGGCCAGTTCGAAGGCATTGACTTGTTGAACCCGGTCTTGCAGGGCTTCCAATTGTTGTTTAAAGAGTTGCACGCGGGTACGGGCCGAAGGGGTTAAGCCGGATATCCGATCCACCTCCTGGAGGGCCTGAAATAGGCTTACCCCATTTTTCCGTGCGTAATTCAAGATGTGCTGGACCGTGACCGCACCGATGCCGCGGGAGGGTACATTGATGATTCGTTGCAAACTGATGGAATCTTCCGGATTGACCAGCACCCGTAAATACGCCAGCACATCCTTGACTTCTTTGCGTTCATAAAATTTTATCCCCCCAATCATCTGGTAGGGAATATTGGCCCGCCGCAGTTGATCTTCCAGAATGCGGGATTGCGCGTTGGTGCGATAAAGAATGGCGATGTCTTTCAGGGAATGGTCTCCCCCTTGGATGGTGTCTTCGATAATGCGGACCACCTGCCTGGCTTCGTCGATCTCGTTTTGACAGGCAATTACCCGAACCTTCTCCCCTTCTCCCCGCTCGCTCCATAGATTTTTTCCCAGCCGCCGCCGATTACGCGCCACCACCTCGTTAGCGGCCCTCAAAATCAACTGTGTGGACCGGTAATTCTGTTCCAATCGAATAACCTTGCATCCGGGAAAATCTCGTTCGAAACTTAAAATATTCTCAATGTCGGCACCGCGCCAGCGATAAATGCTTTGATCTTCGTCCCCCACAACACAAACCCGACCATGATCGGCAGACAACATCTTGATCAAATAATACTGGGCTTTGTTCGTATCCTGATACTCGTCCACCAGAATGAAGCGAAACTTTTGCTGATACCGTTCCAGAACGTCTCGATGATGGGTAAATATTTCCAATGGTTTAATCAACAGATCATCAAAATCGAAGGCGTTATTGCGTCGCAAGGCCACTTCGTATTCCCAATAAATCTGGGCAATGCGTTTGTCCGGAAATGCAGTGGCTGTTTTTTCGAAGGTTTCTGGAGCAATCAAGCGATTTTTGTTTTGACTGATGACGTATTGCACCTGTCTGGGTTTCAGGACGGTTTTGTCAAAGTTCAAAAACTCCATAATTCGCTGTATCTGGTTCAGCTGGTCATCCACATCGTAAATGGTAAAATTGCTGTTATAACCAATGCAGGCCGCCTCCCGACGCAAAATGCGGGCACAGATGGAATGAAAGGTACCGATCCACAAACCCGAGACGGGCATGTTCAACAACTGTTCCACCCGCCGTTTCATTTCATCGGCCGCCTTGTTGGTGAAAGTGACGGCCAGAATTTCCCAGGGACGCACAATCTGACGCTCGATCAAATAAGCAATCTTGTGGGTAAGCACCCGGGTTTTCCCGCTGCCTGCTCCCGCCAGCACCAGCAGCGGTCCGTCCAGATATTCTACCGCTTCGCGTTGGTGAGGATTCAACCCCGATACTAACGCCGAAACCATGAAACCGATATTCCTTTCGTTAGCCTTGCGTTATGGATTTGCCGGAGCGTTTTTTCTATCAAAAGCGCTGGTAAATATATTGAACAATTGAGGTTAATAAAAGCGTATTTTTATCCCGGAAAATCGTCCCCTGAAACCAAATGGCAGGGACTTTGAAAAAGCTCAGTTCAACCGGATGAGCGGGATTCACGGTTTAAGCCGGGATTGGCGTTTCTTCCCATACACTTCACGGCGAATCCGGTCAAAGTGGCGTTTCCACTTTAGGTGTTCCTTTAGAGTGCGAGCAAACCGATGGCCGCCGTCCCCGCTGGCCACAAAATATAAATAGGGCGTTTGCGCGGGAAATATTGCGGCCAGTATCGATCGCTTGCCCGGATTGTTGATCGGCCCGGGGGGAAGTCCGGCATATTTATAAGTATTGTAAGGCGAATCGATTTCCAGGTCGTGATAGGTTAAGCGGCGAGGGCCATCCGGGAGCAGAAATTGGATGGTTGGATCCGCTTGCAATCGCCAGCCGCGTTTCAATCGGTTATGGTAGACCGATGAAACCAATACCCGTTCCGAATCCACCATCACCTCCCCCTCGATTATCGATGCCAGAATGATCGTTTCCAGCACCGACATCTTCAGGCGGGCCAACTGCTGCTGCACACTGTCGGGCCGAAAGAGGACCAACGTGTTTTCAACCAGAGTGCGAACAATCTCTTCTTCGGGTGTTTTCCAGCGAAAGAAGTAGGTTTCGGGCAACAAGAAACCGTCCAGACTCGGGGCCGGTACTCCCAGTCGGCGGGCCAGAGCACTATCGCGAACCAGTTGCATGAAGCGCGCCGAATCCACGCCTACCCTCTTCTGCAAAATGGCGGCGATGCGTTCGCTTCTTAACCCTTCGGGTATGGTGACCTTTATCAGAACATTGCGAGCGGTTTCCAGAAATTTAAGCAGTTGCCAGGTACTCAGCCCCCGGGGCACGGCAAACATACCCGCATGCATCCGGGCTTCCAACCCGGAAAGCCGTCCCAGTATTAGAAACCATTGCCGATGGGTTAACAGCGAATGGGCCTCCAGCGTATCGGCGATGGCACGAAATGTGGCTCCCTGAGGAATTAGAACGATTTCCGAGGGACGCCGATCCAGGTCTGCCGGCAAAGGCGCAAATAAAGACCGTTGAATCCAGAAAGCCCCCCCAAGCACCAGCACGGCGAAAAAGAGTAACACGGGTCTTCGCCGAACAGGACAGGGCGGTGGCCATCGGCGCCGCAGGCGTTTCAGACGTTGTAAACCTTCCCTCACCATACGATGGATCCTTCCTTGGCTAATCCCCCTGCTGGAGTGGATATTGCATGCTCCACCGGGAAATCTGCTGAAACGCTTCTGCGAATCGGGGAACCCGCCATAGGCGGTCGTCCAGCATCAACGCTTGTACCCCGGAGGCCACCAGCCGGGCGACATCGGAGGCATTGCCGGGGTAGCCCACCGCCATTTTCAGCACATTCCGGGGTGCAACGTCCAGGAGGGTTTGCAACCGGGGAAAATTCAGACGGCCGGACTCGGTTTCCGGCAGTGGGAAAAACACACCGGATACGCCGTCCACGGGGACCTCCCTCAGCATTGCCGGGTCCGCCACTTTCAGGAAGGCTTCCAATCCCATCTCGAAGGCGGCTTCCACGAGTGCCGGCACCTGTTGAACCTCGCTCCACTCCAGATCGATGACCACGGCATCGGCCCCAATGGCCTTGGCCTGATAAATCTGAACCGGATCGAAATAAAAGTCCCGCTGGAGCACCGATATATCGGTGTTGTATTTCAACAGGTTGATCCATCCGGGGTTGCCTCCCAGGAAGCGTTCATCGGTGGCCACCAGGGCCCCCGCCAGGTGTCCCCGCCGGCACAGCTCCCGCACCACCCGCAAAGGCTCGAAATTGTGCAGAACCATTTCATCCGGCCAGAGGACGGATCGGATTTCCACCAGCAGAGGCAAACGTCGGGCGGTCTTTGCCGTTACTTCCAGACTCCGAAAATCGCTTCCCACGGAATATGCGGCCGCTTTATACACCTCGGGCCGAAAACGATTCCGAATGGCCCGGATCTCTTTCTGCTTTGCTTTACGGATCTTTTTTAATCTCCGGTTCATACCCCGCCCACGCTTCTTTTCGCCGAACCCTTTTCACCGCCAGGCTCCGCAGCCGTTGTTTCAACCGTGATTCAATTCCCGGCTCAATTCCACGATTTGTTCTAACTTTTCCATGGCGGCGCCGGAGTCGATTGCCTGCCGGGCTTTCCGAAGGCCGTCTTTCAGGCTTTCCACCACGCCAGCGACTTTGAGTGCCGCCGCCGCATTGAGAAGGGTGACATCCCGAGCCGCCCCCGCCTTACCCCTCAAAACGTCCAGAATAATCTGTTTATTGCGCTCCGCATCTCCCCCGCGAATCGCTTCCACCGGCCACTTCTTCAAACCCAGCTGCTCCGGGTCGATCTCGTATTCCTTAATCTCATCGCCCACGATCTCCAACACCAGCGTTTTTCCTGAAATGTTCAATTCGTCCAAACCATTATCGCCGCTCACCACCATTCCCCGGAACAGCTTGAATTCTTTTAACACTTCGGCAATCAGACGGGATAATTGCTGGTCGTAAACCCCGATGAGCTGCCGCTTCGTCAAGGCCGGTTTGGTCAGGGGGTCTAAAATGTGAATGAATGTGCGGGCCCCGATGCTCTGGCGGATACCGGCAAAATTGCGCGGCACCGGTTTATATCGTGGAGCGAAAATAAAGGCCAGCCCCACTTTTTCAAACACCTGGAAAAACTGATCCGGGAAGAGTTCCGTCTGTACCCCAAGTGCTTTGAGCACATCCGCGCTGCCGCACTGGCTGGAGACCGAATGATATCCATGCTTGACGACCTTGGCACCCGCCCCGGAAGCCACAAACGCCGCCGCCGTGGAAATATTGAAGGTGCCCAGATTGTCCCCACCCGTACCGCTGATATCGATGGCGTTTTCGTCCTTAATGGAAAGCGGGGTGATGCGCTCCCGGTAAGCATCCAGCGATCCGGCGATTTCCTCCACGGTACTGCCTTTGAGTTGCAAGGCCACTAAAAACGCCGAAATCTGGGCTTCGGTGGCTTTATCGGAAAGAATCTCGTCCATCACCCGATAGGCCTCTTTGCGCGTTAAACTTTCGCCCTTCAACAGTTTGTTGATCGCCGCCTTGATCATCAATTCAGTGGGATTGCTGCGTTTCATTGTCGCCCTCTTGCAATTGGTTTAACTTACGATAACATTCCAAAGCGAGTTCCTTCATCACGGGATCTTCGGCAACGGCCTGGGTAACGGGTATAAACCGGGAACGCATCCGCCAGAAGGTTCCGTTTTTCCGCACTGTTACCTGTCCCACCCATTGGCCCTCGGTGCCGGCTTCCACCAACAGGGTGGAACCGATTTGAAGACCGCGTTGCTGTTGCTGATGGGCCAGGATGACTAAATCGAGCCCGGGAAAATGCCGGACCAGCCGTCGGGCCCGCTCCCAGCGGCCATGGAACAACAGCAGGTAAAAATCCCGATCCCCTTTCCGGGGTGGGAGCCACTTTTGCAGGGCCCGCAAGGGCGATTCCACCCGAACGAATCCCGGCGAGATAAAATCAAACGCACTGGAATCGGCCACCGCAAACAGGTGGACCCGAATCTGCGGAAAAGGAAATTGTCTTAAAGGCCTCCAGGGAAGAACCTCCCGGCGTACCTGGAGATTGGTGGAAACCAAAGGAATTTCTCCAGGAAACAGTTTTTGAGCATCGAATAAAAAATCCACCGATTCCACCAGTTCCTGATCCCCTACGTTCAAAGCGTTATAAGGGAGATCACGCATCATCCGCAACAGGAAAAGATTGAGAAGCGATTGCGAATAGCTGTTAAACCAATCTCCGGCATCCAGAACCAGCAGATGGGGATATTGCCGTTGCGCCGAGCGCAGGATGGTGGCCACGCGAGTTAGTCCACCCACATTTTCGTCCCCGCAGCGACAATCGTCCAATGCCGCATTGATATTCCCGGTATACATAATCTGCAAAACCGGTTCCTGAGCCGCAGTCGGTACCGCGCTCCCCAGCCCGCCGGCCAGCAAAAACCAGAGCACCATGTGCGAGATCTTACCATCCATAAACCAAAAATAACCATTCCCCGGTGCAGAAACAAATGGGATTGCAAACCGTGGGCCGGGGATTGGGATGCGGATGGTCCGCCCGACGCCCCAAGCCTTTGCAAGCGGGACGTCCCCGTATCCGGACGATCGGTTCATCCGTTTTCGTTCCCGTTCGCGGGGACAACACCGGCTTCCGACGAGCACGCAGAGCATGCCGGACATTCATCCAACGATTATCAACAGGAAGGCGGACGACAGGTAGGATCGAAGGGTTATTTCGAATTCAGGCCGCTTTCGTCGGCCAGTCGACAAGCTTCCAGGAGTACATTCATGGTAGCCCCTTGAATATTGGGTTCCACGTTCTCCCGCCGCGGCTCGAAGCGAAATTTACCCTGTTTTTGGGGAACGCATTGATAAATGGCCTCTTCCCCCGTAGCGGCGCCATAGACGGCGTAAAGCATTTCCCCGTTATCAAAGACGATTTTTCCTTTCTGATCGGCTTCCACAACCAACACCCCGGTGCGCCGGTTCAAATTCAACAGCTGGATGACTTCGGCCAGTCCCAGATCGGCCAGGTTTCCTTCAAAACCCTTTACCTGTTTCGCCTCTTTATTGTCAATGGACTGCACTTTCCGGGCCCGCGCCAGCAAAGTCTGGACCTTGTCCAACAGCACATCTCGATCCACCGGTTTAATCAAATATTCATCCGCCCCGGCGCGGAATCCCTTGATCTCCATCTCTTTATCTTCCAGACTGGTCAGGAAGATAAACGGCACCATCGGAATGGGAGAGTTTTCCCGAATCATCCAGCAAAACTCGATCCCGTCCGTGGTGGGCATCATGACATCGGAAATGATCAAGTCCGGGAGAACCTCTTTGGCCTTTTGCAGCCCCTCATCGCCGTCTTTGGCTTCGTATACCTCGTAACCGGCCCGTTCCAGGCTTATGCGCAACAGTTTTAAGATGTGCTCGTTGTCGTCTACAATTAAAATTTTCTCTGCCATGGTTGCTCAATCTTGTTTTTGATCAAAACGAACATTTAATGCTTTGTTTGCTTTCAATTCATCGATTCGTCGAACCGGGGTACGGTGTGGCGCACGGCGCAAAAGCTCCGGGTTTTCCCGGGCTTCCCGAACAATTTGTTTCAGCGCTTCGGCAAATTGGTCCAACATTTCTTTACTTTCGGTCTCTGTGGGCTCGATCATTAGAGCTTCTTTGACGATTAACGGGAAATACACCGTGGGGGCATGCAAACCAAAGTCCAGCAAGCGTTTCGCCACATCCATGACCCGCACCTCATAGTCCCGGAGCGGTTCGCCGGACAGTACAAACTCGTGCATGGGTCGGGTCTTAAAGGGCACTTCCAGAAGGTGTTCGGTTTTTTTCAACAGGTAATTGGCGTTAATGATGGCGTTTTCGGCAATTTGGCGCAGCCCCTCCGCTCCGGCCATCAAGATGTAGGTATAGGCCCGCACCAAGGCAGCAAAGTTCCCGTAAAAAGTGATCATCCGACCGATGGTGTGGGGAATTGAAGTATCCAGAACATATCGTCCTTCCCGCTCCCGCACCACCGGAATGGGCAGAAAGTCTTTCAACCGTTCGCTTACGGCCACCGGTCCCGAACCGGGACCGCCGCCCCCGTGGGGAACGGAAAAAGTTTTATGTAAATTCAGGTGAATGACGTCGAATCCCAGATCACCGGGACGCACGATGCCCAACAGGGCGTTCAGGTTGGCACCGTCCATGTACATCAAAGCGTCGATCCCATGGATCAATTTTTCGATTTGAGCAATGCGGCGCTCAAAAATGCCCAGCGTGCTAGGATTGGTAAGCATAATGCCGGCCACATCTTCATTCAATTTGGCTTTCAAATCTTCCAGGTCTACCAGCCCATCGGCGTCGGAGCGGACGGTGACGGCCCTCATCCCCGCAATGGTCACCGAAGCCGGATTGGTTCCGTGAGCCGAATCGGGAACCAGCATGGTCCCCCGGCGACGCCCCTGTAGATCATGATACTTGCGGATCATCATACATCCGGCCAGTTCCCCGTGGGCGCCGGCCGCCGGTACCAGGCTGACCGCCACCATCCCGGTGATCTCTTTCAACAATTCCTGCAACCGAAACATCAATTTGAGGGCCCCTTGAACCGTAGGTTCGGGCTGAAGCGGGTGCAAGTGAGCAAATCCGGGTAAACGACTCACGTCTTCGTTAATCTTCGGATTGTATTTCATGCTGCAGGAACCCAGCGGGTACATGCCCTTGTCCACATGGTAATTCCGGCTGGAGAGGGCGATGAAATGGCGCACCACTTCGTTTTCCGCCACTTCGGGAAGTTTGGGAGGCTGCCGGCGCAGGAATTTTTCGGGCACCAATTGCGGCAAGGGTTTTTCCGGCACCGAGGATGCCGGCAGGTAATTGTTCTTTATATCGCCGCGATCCAGCTCAAAGATCAACCGATCATACATGGGGGTCCGAATCCTCTTTTTCCGGGTTACGAGGTGTTTTCAATTTTGGAATAGCGGATGGTGATATTCCGATGCTGGGCCTTGGCCCGCGCCAACGCCTGCTGGGCAAAGCCGAGCATCTCTTCAAACGTATCAATCTCCGTCGTATAACTCACAATACCAATACTTACGGTAATTTTCTGGTATTCTTGTTTGCGCTTGCTCGACAGGTTTTTCAGTTCAAAAAAACTCTCCTCAAAAAACTGGGTCTGTTCGATGGCGGTGCGAATGCGCTCGGCCTCATAATAGGCGCCGATCTCATCGGTGTTGGGCAGAATGATGGCAAACAGATTGCCGTTCAATCGGAAAACGATGTCGGAATACCGGGTGTTGTTCAACAAGACATTGGCGATTTTGATTAATACATAATCGCCTGTCTGTTCGCCAAAAACGGCATTGATCTTCTGGAAGAAATCCACATCGACCAGGACCAGGCTCAATTCCTGCCGGTAACGCCGGGCCCGATGGAATTCCTCTTTAAACCGTTTCTGAAAAAAGTGCTGATTGTACAAACCGGTCAGTACATCCACATAATGATTCTTTTCCAGCTGCGAGGCGCGCTGTTTAATCTTTTGCCACTCGCTGGAAAACGTTTGTTGCTGGCGCAGAAGGTTTTGGTTATCCTGACGTAATTTTTCCAGAATTTCCTTGCGTTTCAGGATGCCGTTGACTTTCGCGATCAGCTCTTTGGCGTTGAAGGGCTTTAAAATATAATCATCCGCCCCCAATTCCAGCCCGGTAATCCGATGTTCATCTTCGGTATAATTCGCAGAAAGGAAAACGATGGGAATCTCCCGGGTACGGGGAGCGTCTTTTAAGATCTTACAGGCTTCAAATCCATCCATCACGGGCATCAAAGCATCCAGAATGATGATATCCGGCAGTTCTTTTTCGGCGACCTCGACGGCCTCCTTTCCATTGGACGCTCGTACCACCTGAAATCCGTAAAAGGAGAAAAGGTGATCCAGCGTTTCCAGCATATCTTCATTATCATCAACGACTAAGACTTTGGCCATAGGCGTCTGTTTATCCCACAAAAAATACGTTTATTTAAACTTACTCAATTCCTGGACAAAACGATCCATTTCCCGGCGGGTGCGTTTTTCGGTCACGGCAATTAACAGTCCCCGCCCCATGCCCAGTGCATCCAGGTCAACCCCGGCCAGAATACCCTTTTGGGCCAGGCGGTGAATGATCGTCTGGGCCGGTACGGGGGTTTCCACGGCGAACTCTTTAAAAAACGGCCCGGAAAATTTCAACCGGTATCCGGGCAGTTGCGCAATGCGTTCGGCCAGATAATGGCTGTTTTGCAGACTCTGGAGCGCCACCTGACGAAAACCGCTCTCCCCCATCAGGGATAAATAAACGGTGGTCGCCAGAGCACACAACTGGGAGTTGGTGCAGATATTACTGGTGGCCTTTTCGCGCCGGATGTGTTGCTCCCGGGTTTGCAGGGTGGTGACAAAGGCCCGGCGGCCGTCCAGATCGTGGCTCATGCCCACAATCCGGCCGGGCATTTTCCGGATCAGGGCCATCCGGCTGGCAAAAATACCCAGATATGGCCCGCCGAAATTGAGGGCATTCCCAACGGCCTGCCCCTCACCGACCACGATATCCGCTCCATAGCTGCCCGGAGGCTCCAGTATCGCCAGGGAAACCGGATCCACAAACACAATCAACAACCCGCCCACCGCATGAACTTGCTCCGCCACCCCCTCCAGGTCTTCCAGCAAACCGTAGAAGTTGGGATGTTGCACCAGCACCGCGGCGGTGTCCCCATCCAGGGCCTCCGCCAGCGAAGGGAGACTGAAACGCCCGTCGGCAACATCCAGAGGCACCAACTCCACCTCCTGATCCCGAATATAGGTCTCTATGATCGACCGGTAATAGGGATGGACGTTTGCGGGAATCAATATGCGGTGTTTACGGGTGACGTGGACGGCCATCAATACGCTTTCGGCCAGTGCCGAACCGCCGTCGTACATGGACGCATTGGCCACTTCCATTCCGGTTAGTCGGCAGATCAGGCTCTGGTATTCGTAAATGGCCTGGAGGGTGCCCTGGCTGACCTCGGGCTGGTAGGGGGTATAGGCGGTGTAAAATTCCGAGCGCAACAGCACATGATCCACCGCCGCCGGCACGTAGTGATCGTAGGCCCCGGCGCCGGCGAAAATCACGGCCTGAAGATTCTCTCCCGCCAGTTCCGAAAGATGCTGGAAAGCCTCATATTCACTCAACGCCGGCGGCAACCGTAACGGCTCTTTTAAACGAAGCTCCCGGGGAATATAACGAATCAATTCCTCGAAGGAAGCAACGCCAATTTCCCGGAGCATTGCCTGCCGGGTCTCTTCGGAGTTGGGTATATAGACCATCACATCCTGGAATCTTTTGCGTTATAGAAGGGCTTCGTACTGCGATTTATCCAGCAGCTTTTCCAGCTCCGCCGGATCGGTCATTTTAATCTTGATCATCCACCCCTCGCCATAGGGGTCCCGGTTGACCAGTTCCGGGGAATCGTTCAGCTTATCGTTGACAGCAATGACCTCTCCAGATACAGGTGCATATAAGTCCGATACGGCCTTGACCGCTTCGATGGTTCCAAAACTTTCGCCCTGCTTTACGGAGGTGCCCACTTCGGGCAATTCCACGTACACAATGTCCCCTAATTCGCTCTGGGCATAGTCGGTTATCCCGACTACTGCGGTCTCGCCATCGATGCGTGTCCATTCGTGATCCTTGGTATACTTCAGTTCCTCCGGCAAATGCATAACGTCCTCCCAATTAAGATTCCATCAGGCTCGCCACTTGGTCCCTGTCGTAAATTTTTTCTATAAAGTGGGTGTCGAAACGACCCTCCTGGAATTCCCGGGTATTGATGACAAATTTGTGAAAAGGGATGGTGGTGCGCACGCCTTCGATGACGAATTCGTCCAGAGCCCGATTCAGCCGGCGAATAGCTTCTCGACGATTCCGGGCATGCACAATCAATTTGGCTATCAGCGAATCGTAAAATGGGGGTACCACATAGGAGGAATACACATGGGTATCGACCCGCACACCGGGTCCCCCGGGCATATGAAAATAAGAAATTTCCCCTGGAGAGGGGATAAAGTTGTTGACCGGATCCTCGGCATTGATCCGGCATTCGATGGCATGGCCCACGGGTTTGATTTCGCTCTGATCGATCCCCAATTTTTCTCCCGCCGCCAGCCGAATCTGCTCCTTGATCAGATCCACATTGTACACCATCTCGGTAACGGGATGTTCCACCTGAATCCGGGTATTCATTTCCATGAAATAGAAGTTGCCTTGTTCGTCCATTAAAAATTCGATCGTACCGGCGCTCTGATAGCCCACCGATTGGGCCCCTTGAACGGCCACCATGCCCATGCGATGTCGCAATTCCGGGCCCACTACCGGCGAGGGCGCCTCTTCGATCAATTTCTGATGCCGGCGTTGGATGGAACACTCGCGCTCGCCCAGATGAATGACGTTTCCGTGATTGTCCGCCAGAACCTGCACCTCGATGTGGCGCGGGCTTTCAATGTATTTCTCGATATACAATCCCGGATTGCCGAAAGCGGCTTCGGCTTCGGCACTGGCCATCATGAAGCTGTTTTCTAAGCCTTCCTGGTCCCGAACGATGCGCATTCCTTTTCCGCCACCCCCGGCGACCGCCTTGAGAATGATGGGGTAGCCCACTTCCCGGGCCACTCGATCAGCCTCTTTCACGGTCGTGACCACCCCTTCGCTTCCGGGAATGACCGGTACGCCGGCTTCCTTCATGGCGTGCTTGGCCTCGGCCTTGTCCCCCATGCGACGGATGACCGGAGCCGGGGGGCCGATGAATTTGATGTTACAGGATTCGCACATCTCGGCGAAATCGGCATTTTCCGCCAGAAAACCGTACCCCGGATGGATGGCATCCGCCCCGGTGATTTCGGCCGCAGAAATGATGCGGACCGGGTTGAGATAACTCTGATTACTGGGTGGCGGGCCGATACAAACGGCTTCATCGGCAAAAATGGTGTGCAGGGCATTCTCGTCCTGAGTGGAATAAACGGCAACGGTAGGGATTCCTAATTCCTTGCAGGCACGAATGATGCGTAACGCGATCTCGCCCCGATTGGCAATTAAGATTTTGGAAAACAATCGCCAATAACCTCCAATCCTTCCTCTTTATCTTCCGCTTCAATCAGGTCTTTTCGATGAGAAACAGCAGCTGGTTATATTCCACGGGCTGGGCATTTTCAACCAGAATTTTGGCAATTTTTCCACCCACTTCCGCTTGAATTTCATTCATCAACTTCATGGCCTCGATGATGCACAGGGTTTGGCCCGGCGAGACGGTATCCCCCACTTCCACATAAGGCGCTGCGTCCGGCGCCGGGGCTCGATAAAAGGTGCCAACCATGGGCGAACGCACTTCATAATATTTATCCGAATCGGTTGCCGTTTCCTCCGAAGTCGTCTCTCTTGTGGGTACGGCCGGTTCCGCAGCGGCAGCGGGAGTCGAGGCCGAGGGGGAAGGCACGTAATAACCGCCGGTGGTGCCGTTACCGGGACCGATCAACTGCGGGGTGGGCTGATTCTTGCTGATACGAATCTTACGCCCCTCTTCCACAATCTCCAGCTCATCGATATCGCTCTTCTCCACAATACGGATCAACTGCCGTATCTCTTGAATGTTCATTCAACCTCCAGAATGTGTTCTTTCAGCGCAGAAAATATAACCGTTTCCCCTATTTTTTGCAAGATATATTTTCCGGCCTATGTTCGGTACAGCCGATGCCGCCGAATATAAGCCATCACCGGATCCGGAACCATATAGCGCACCGACCTCCCCCGGCGCAATCGCTCCCGAACCTCGGTGGCCGAAATCTCCAGCAAAGGAATGCGCAGAAACTGAATGAATTGCAGATAAGGATCGGCGGAGGTGGCGGGCTGAAACCCGGGACGTCCAAAGGCGATGATCTGACATTCTCGCACCAAGACGTGAGGATCCTTCCACAAGTGCAGCTGATTGACATTATCCTGCCCCATCAAAAAGTAAAGCCGATAGACGGATTGGGGATATTGCTGCTTCAACTCCCGTATCGTGTCCACCGTATAGGAGACCCGCCGGGAACGAATTTCTATATCGCTCACCTGGAAATACGGATTACTGGCCACCGCCAGCTCAACCATCTTCAGCCGATGTTCCGGAGCGGTGATTTGGGTGTTATTTTTTAACGGGTGAATCTTCGCCGGAATAAACAGCACTTTCTGAAACCCCAACTCTTCCCGAATGATTTCGGCGATCAACAAATGCCCGATGTGGATGGGATCGAAACTCCCCCCCAGGACACCAATGCGCTGTGGCTGGCGTTGCATGTTATCGGCCTTCCGCCTTTTCGTTTTCCGTGGCGGCCACAAGATTGGTTATCTCTTCAATGCGTTCCCGGGCCTTTCCGGCCCGCCTGTGCCGGGAATACTTTTGAATAAATGCGGTGAAAGTGGCCCGGGCTTCCTGATACTGATGAAGCTGATACTGACACTCGGCTTTCCAGAAAAGCGCCTCGGCCGCCGAGGGCGTATCATAGTACTCCTGTAAAACGATATCGTAATAAATGATGGCCGCCCGATAGTGGCCCATCTTTCGATAAATCTCTGCAGCCATCAGTTTCTTCTTGCCCAGCTTGGCCCGCAACTCCTGGATGAATTTCTCGGCGTTGCCTTTTAATTCGTGGTAGGGATATTCCTCAATAAAACGCTGAAACTGACGAATGGCCTTCAGGGTGTACTCCTGATCCAGTTCCGGCCGAAGCGAGAGTTCCTGGTAAGCCATACCGATCTTGAACTGCGCCAGCGGCACATAGGGACTTTCCGGGTAATCCTGAACCAGCTTTTCGTATTCGGCAATGGCCACCAGATATTCTTTCATTTTGTAGTGAGATTCGGCCAGGTAGTACTGGGCGTCATCCACAACCGGATTGCCGCTGAATTTTAAGACGATAACGGTAAATTCGGTGGCCGCCTCAAAATAGTCCTCCTCATCAAACTTCTTTTTGGCATATTCGAAATACTCGTCCGGCCCTAAGGCCTGTTTATTGATTTTAGGACTGCAACCCCCACTCCACAAAATGGTGCCGAGTATCAAAAAGAAAAGCCACAGCCTCACCGCTGCAATCCGCATCATCTTCTACCACTCCTCAGTATATAAAACAAGTAGATCACTGTTAATGTCGCCCCCGAAATCAACACCGGTTCAACAATCTTATTTATAAAAGCGGATGTTGCTTTTGTTCCGACGGTAAACGGAAGCTCGGGATTCTCCACCCGATCCACTTCTCCCGGTGAAATCCGATCGACAAAGTCCCGCTCCACCTGTCCGCTATAAACAATTTTTTGTTCCGGCGAAATGATCTGCAAATGGAACCCAACCCTGACCTCACGCTCATACTCCCGAGAAAACAACAACCATTTGCGTCCCCGCGACCGATAGGTGATTTGCACCTCCGGCCGTCCCAGATATACATAAAAGTTTAAATTTAAGGGCTTCCCTACCCTTTTATAAACGATAAAATTATTTTTCACACTGCTGTCTTCCAGCACCTGTTGCAACCACCGCTTCAGGGAGGGATCATCATTATCCTCATTTTGAATTTCGATAACCAACGGAGCCGAGGGAAGCAGGTGTCGCTCCATGGCGGCCAGTACCGCCCCGGAGAACAGGCGAGCCAGAACGGCGGCATTCTCCGGTGGAGAGGTGCCACCGTCTTTTTCCGGGGCGATCGCTTCTGCCCCACTCCAATAGGTCAACAAAAAGAGTCCGATCAGCAGATTTCGGGGTAAGAAAATGAATGGCTGAGTAAACACTGGATCATTCACCCTCGTTGGCTCCACCCGCACTTCGATTTTCCACCGCCTTTCGGGCGATAAGGCCCCCGCCTAAGATAAGCAAGGCCAGAACAAGATTCAAACAACCAAACCAATCCCCATGGCGGGTATAAAATGTGGGCGTTTGCTGGATGGGCAGGTAGCCCAGAAGGTTTCCCTTGCGATTTAAACCCAGTTGTTGTTGAACCCTTCCCGTGGGATCAATCAAGCGGGAGATGCCGGTATTCGCACTGCGGGCCACACTAACCCGATTTTCTATGGCCCGGAAAACGGCATACTGAGCATGCTGGTAAGGTCCAGAGGTTTTCCCAAACCAGCCGTCGTTGGTGATAACGGTCAGGAGTCGGGCTCCCTGGAGCACAAACCGCCGCACCAGATGGGGAAAAATGGACTCGTAACAGATGATGGTCGAGACCCCCACCCGTCGGGGGGCGGTTGGGGCCGCTTCCTGAGCCAGGAACCGGTGTTGCTGATAGCGACCCTGTCGGGTGGGAAGTTCCATCCAGAATACCTGGAATTCCGTTCCAGGATCATAATCGCCACCGCCGACGTCGATTTTACGGAGAAAAGGCAGAAGGCGTTTGAAGGGCATGCTTTCCGCAGCGGGGACCAGCGCCATTTTATAATAATGCTGCAACAAGCGCGATCCCGGAGAGAAAAAAAACGCCGCATTATAGGTTCGATAAGTCTGCGAACTGGGTAGGAATCGATAGTCCGGGGTGCCGGTGATTAAGTAGGCGTTCAGGGAATCCACCAGAGTAAAGACTTGCTGGAGGTACCCCTGTTCGTAACGGAGAAAGAACGGTGTGGCCGTTTCCGGCCAGATGATCAATTGCGGCTTTCGGGCGGCCATATCCAGCGTCATGGCTTTTAACATGGCAAAGGCGCTGTCCTGAAACACCACATCCCACTTCCGGTAGGGATCCACATTCGGTTGTACAATCCCCACCCGAATGGCAGGATAGAGGCGTTTTTCCAGCTGATTCAACCGCAGCTCTCCATAGCCCAGGGGAAGCAAAACCAGCATCCCGATGGCCGCCATAAGGGGGAGTTTTCGTTTGTGCTCAAACATCACCTGATACAGCAACACCGCCAGCACCAATAACAAGAAGGACAATCCCAAATAACCCGTCCATTCGATGAACTGGACAAAAGGCAGATAATAGGTTTGGGTGTAGGCCAGATTTAACCAGTTAAAGCGGATATCCGAGTAATGGCGCAATTGTTCCAGAGCCACCCAAAGTATCGGTAAACTCACCAGGGCAAAGGTTTTGAAACGGTCGTACAGCCGGCGGAACATCCACCAGATCAACCCATAATGCAGGGCGTTAATCAGGATGGTCACCACGGCGCCGGGAACGGTATTGTTACCGATCCAGAACAGTGTGAGGGCGCCCAGGAGCACACCTTTGAGGTACCCCACCCGAAAGGTGCCTGCGGCCGGACGATGGACCATGAAATGGATAAAATATGCCAGGGCAAAGGGGACCAGAAATCCTCCGGGAAATGGCGGGAAGCTCAGCGCCAGCAGCACCGCCGTTATCCCAACGGCTCTCCAATCAGCTTTGTTCATCCAGCCGGATTTCCTTTTTCTGCTCCACGGATTGGTAGATGGCATCCGTAATTTTTAATACCTCCACCGCATCATCGATGGTAGAGCGCAGTTCCGATACCTGCCCCTTCAGATATTGATAGAAGTGTTCCAGTTCGGTTTCGTAGGCTTTTTTAAAGATGGAACGCACCGGGGTGCGCATTTCCGGGGTGATATTTAATATCTGACCGTGCCAGAACCGTTGCACCCGTAGGGGGCTCAGCCAGGAAGAACCTTTCTGACCATAGAAGTCCACATAAAAGCGATCCCGGGGAATGGGATAGTCCCAGCTGAACTCGCAGAACAGGGTAAGTTCATTCTCAAAGCTCAGATAGGCCGAGAGATAGTCTTCCACTTCGATGGTGTCATTGAACTGGAAGCGATTGGCTTTCACGGAGACGAGCCGGGGCCGTCCATTCATCCACCAAACCAGATCAATCAGCTGGATGCCCAGATCCATCAACACCCCTCCGCCGGCGATGTTTTTTTTCAACAACCAGGGTTGTTTTTCGGTTTTGGATTCTCCCTGCAGCCAACCGGCCCGGGCGAAAAATATTGTTCCCAGCTCATGGGTATCCAGAAAAGCCTTGACGGCCTCGACGTCGCCGCGGAAGCGGTTTTGCATGCCCACCATTACCACACGATCGCACTCCCGGGCCTGACGAGCAATCTTTTCCGCTTCGGCGGCATCCCGGGTGGCCGGCTTTTCGATAAAGACATGACACCCGTGTTGCAAGGCCAGTAAACTCATGGGCAAATGCAAATTGGTGGGGGTCAAGATAAACACCACATCCAGCTTCTCCCGCTGCAACATCTCCTCGATATCTTCATAAATCCGCTCGATCTGGTAACGCTCTCCAATAATGGCGGCTTTGGAGGTGTTCACATCACACAACGCCACAATGTCCATATCCTCAAAACGGGATAAGATGGGCAGATGCATGATCTGGGCGATCACCCCACACCCTACAATCCCCACTCGGACAGTGGTTTGATTGGAGCTTTTCATGAACGCATCCTTTGATTGGTTTCCAGGTCCAGAAAACTTTGTAACAGATGCACGGCGGCCAACTGATCCACTTTATCTTTTTTCCGGGAAGGTTTTTGACCCATTGCCCTCAGGGAGCGATGGGCCTGTAACGTGGTCAAGCGCTCGTCGAAGGCCTCTACGGGCACCGCAACCCGGTGGCGTAATCGCTCGATGAAAGCTCGGGTTTCCCGGGTTTTAGGGGAATCGCTTCCCTTCAGGGTCACCGGAAGCCCCACGATGATTTTCTCGACGGCATAGTCCTGCAACACCCGGTGAATTTCTTGAAAGGCGTTGTTCAGAGTTTGATAAACGATGGTTTTGAGCGGTTGGGCGATGGTGCGGGAAGGATCGCTGATCGCCAGCCCGATGCGTTTTTCTCCAAAATCAATACCCAGGTAACGGGACATACATACTCGAATTTATCGATGTTCAACACTTATGCACCTAACCGGTATGATAATTTATGTTGAAGCAATGACCTCAATCAAACAAATTTATTTTTTAATCCTGTGGTTTTTCGTCGGTTTCGATCGGTTGTTTGAGAATATCTTTCAGCAGCTTTCCGGGTTTGAAATGGGTTTTCCGACGGGCGGGCACGTAGATGATTTCACCGGTACGAGGATTGCGGGCTTTGGGCTTGGGTTTGGTCTGCTTAACCTCAAAAACGCCGAAATCGCGGATTTCGATCCGTATTTCGGGATCGGCTTCACTGAGGATCTCGCGCAAGGCAGTGAATACCGCATTCACAAACTCTTCGGTAATGTAAATTTTCTGGCCAAGCATTTTAGCCACCCGTTTTGCAACTTCCTTTTTCGTCACTGTCCTCATGGAGCGCCTCCAACTAAATTCACTTAATTTGTTATTTTTAGAAAATTTAATGGCATTTCTAAAACTTTGCAAGAAGAAATTTGATAAATTTTTATAAATCAATGAATTATTATTATTTAGCTTCCACGATCAAGGGAACCCGTTTGCTCACACTCCGCCCCGCGTAACGATCGGTGACCCGAATTTCCAGCCAGTATTCCCCCGGCACGACATGGTCCAGACGAATCCCCACCATCACATAATCGTGTCTCCGTTGGCCCTGGTATTCATTCAAAATACTGATTTTTGTTTGCTTCTGTTTTAACCAATTGCGCCACCAGGGGACGTTTTCCTTCGGAATTAATGTATTTTCAACCAGATACAGGGTTGTATTGTCGGATGCTTTCTGTAAAAAATAAACTTCAAAATAAATATTCAGTAAATTTTTTTGCGAAAAACGATGATCCAGTGCCGGCTCGATGTAGTAGCCGTGGCGAAACGGGGGCAGATTCCGCGGTTCCGAGCGTATCCGGCGCGCCAGAACAATATCGGACATCGCCAGCCGCCCCTCGGCAAAACCGGCGATCTCCAGACTGTCCCGCTGAACCGAGATCATCGCGTTCGATCGCTCCCGAACCTCCAGGGAATAATACACCTTTCCCGGCGATTCCCTGAAACGAGCGGTATACAGCAAACGCCGCCGATAGGGAAACAGGTTTTCGATACTCCGAAAAGGCTCCCATACCGCATACCATTTCTGTTTCATCGCTCCTCCACGGCGACGCACAAAAAGGCCCCCTTCCAATTGAAGGGAATCCAGATCCGGAAATTGGCGGAGGGGGATATCCAGAAGTACCATCACTTCCGTTTCTGCGGGGTCGGTTCCTTTAAAACAGAGGAATTGCCAGTTGAGCTCGAATCGTCCCCCGGGAATGCGGAACTCAAAGTAGTCCCGATATTCCCGGTACACTTCACCGGCCACCCATTCATAATTGACCCGGCTACGGCTTCGGAAAGGCGATTTAGAGAGTGAGCTGCTGGGCACGGCAAAGCGGTAGTTTCCGTTCCAGAATTCATCCTCAAACAGGAACGTAAAATCCGGATACACCCAGATTTCCGCCGGCGGTAATATGGTGCCCATCTCCGAATACGCTTTGCCGAAACGGATAATGCGTTTGGGTTTACCAAAATGCAAATACACCTGTCCGCGATCGGTCTTCCACCCCGGAAGATCCAAAGCCGGCACCCCGAATTTGAGTTGCACATAGGCCAGACGGGCCATATGCTCGGTTAACCGCTCGTTTTCCCGGGAAAGATACAGGGGATCCAGCTCACTCCAATCCAGGCGCGTGGCCGGGGACTCGTCTGATACAAATTCGTTCTCCAGGAGCGACCTGTCGGTGAACAGGCTTCGTAAAGAGTCCGGCAGTCGCACCATGGCCTGCTCGAAGTAATCGTCGGCCCGGGCATACTCACCCTGTTCCTGATAAACCAGGCCCATCCACAGGTACCACTCCGGCCGATCGGGGTGCAACCGGCTTCCCTCCTCAAACAAACGCACCATTGGCCGCCAATCGCCATGATCGTAATAAAGCAATCCGAGTAAATAACGGGCCCGATAATGATCCGGAAGCAGTTGCAAAGCGCGCAAAAGGTACTGCTTGGCTTTCCGATAACTTTCCTCGGCATAAGCTTCCAGGGACAATGCAACGTCGGTGTTGGTCCAGCGTTGCTGATACCGCAGCATCTCCTGCCGATAAGCATCGCCCAATTCGACCATAGCCTCTACGAAATATGGATCCAGCTGGAGGGCCTTTTGAAACCACGTTCGGCTCAATCCGAGCCATCGGCCGGTTTTCAGGAAGTACCCCCTCACAAAATAGGCGAAGGGATCGGCCCGATAGGTCGGGGCGAACCGATCCAGTAACTTCTTGGCTTCGATGCGTCGGTTGGTGCCCCCTTGCTCACACAGCCAGAGCACCTTCAACCAATTCGGCCACGGTTCGTCCGGCATCTGCCGTTCCAGCGCCTCGATGGTGTTCCGGAGGGAATCCAGTTGGCGGTGCACGAACATTTGAAAGGCTTTTTGGCAACGGTTATTGGGGAAGGTTAAGGCCTGGAGCCGGCCGAACCCGAGGATCAGCAGCAGAAAGAGCAAAATCGCCATTTTGCTCTTGCCGATCATGATTCTTTTTTCGATTTCCCCCCGGCAATCATTTCTTTTAACTCGTTTAGCTTCAACAAAGCTTCCAGGGGTGTCATCTGATCAATATCCACTTTTTTCAGGGCTTCTTCCACCGGCGAGGGGGAGAGGATATCGAACAGGGAGAGCTGGTTGCGATCCACCTGGGTGCCGCTGCGTCGGCGGGCGATTCGGGGATTCTTACTGGGGGTCAATTCATTGGCTTCCAGGTTGTAAAGCACCTCTCTGGCGCGCTCCACCACTTCCCTGGGCAGGCCGGCCATTTGGGCCACGTAAATACCATACGAATTGTCCATGCCGCCCGGCTCAATGCGGCGCAAAAAGACCACCTGATCTTCATACTCCTTAACCGCCACCTTGTAATTTTTGATTCGGGGATATAATCGGGCCAGTTCGGTCAGCTCGTGATAATGGGTGGCGAACAGCGTCTTCGCAGCAATGTGTTTATTGTTGTGAATATACT
>WFTQ01000095.1 GCA_015485355.1 bacterium
CATTCCTGCTGTTCCAGTTTTGACATCAATGCCTCGGTAAATTCCCCTATCACCCGATGGTGGTTGCTGGTTATCATATTATCGTCTACCACCACGTCCTCATGAACCAGTTCGGCGCCTTTTTGCCGCAACAGGATGGTCGAATGATAATCCGGAAATACGGTGGCCTTTTTTCCGGTCAATCCGCCCGCATTGGCCAGCACCACCGGGGCCACGCCCGAGGCGGCTACAACTTTGCCCAGACGCACCGCTTCCTGAACCAGCCGGTGAGTTCCCTCATCGTTCCACAAATACACTCGCGCACCGTACCCCCCCAAGATAACGATGGCGTGATAGTCTTCCGGGCGCGCCTCTTCAATGGTCAGGTCGGGGGTCAGGTAACCGCCCAGGCGTCCCAGGGCCTTCTCCATCCGATTGCTGGCCACAAAGAGGTCGGCACCCGCTTCTTCTAAACGAGGATAAAGGTGGTTAAATTCTTCATCATCGTAGTTTTTTTGACCAACCACCAGCAGAATCTGCTTACCTTCGATGCGTGCCATTTTCACCTCCTATATTTTCGGACTCTTCTGCCTCAATACTTCCGGATTGACCAACGAGACGGGGGATTCTCCGCGCAGATAACGGATAATGTTTAAAGCCGCCACCTCAGCCATTCGATTCCGGGCTTCCACCGTGGCACTACCTATATGGGGGGTTAAAACCACCTGGTTCAGTTGTTCCAGGCCGGGGGTTAAGCGGGGTTCGTTTTCGAACACATCCAGGGCGGCACCGGCAATGCGGTTCTCCCGCAGGGCCGTCAACAGGGCCTTTTCGTCCACGACCGCGCCGCGAGCGGTGTTGATGAGGAACGCGGTAGGCTTCATCAGGGCCAATTCCCGGGCGCCGATCAGGTGGTGGGTTTCCCGGGTCAGCGGCACATGAAGGCTGACAAAATCGGATTCCTGCAACAGGGTGTTCAGCGGCACCCGGCGGGCCGCAAAACGGTCTTCCAGTTCCGGCCGGGGGGAATGACTGACAAACAAAATCTTCATCCGCCATCCCAGGCTCCGTTCCATCACCGCGGTTCCGATGCGCCCGGCTCCAACGATGCCCAGCGTGCGCCCTTTGATTTCCGTCCCTAACATGTAGAGGGGGTCCCACCCCTCGAAAGCACCGGCGCGCATCACCCGGTCTCCTTCTACCACCCGACGGGCCACGGCCAACAACAGGGCCCAGGTTAAATCGGCCGTGGCATCGGTCAACACATCCGGCGTGTTGGTCACGGCTATACCTTTTCGGGTGGCGCAACCGACATCAATATTATCGTACCCTACCGCCATGTTGGAAACGATCTTCAATCCCGGGGCCCGCTCCAGCACCCAGGCATCGACCGGAGTGCTAAAAATACTCAACAAAGCCACCGCTCCCCGAATATGTTTCACCAGCGCTTGACGGGAAAGGGGGGTGCGCTTGCGATACACCTCGACGTCGAAGTGGGAGCGCAACAGCGCTATTCCTTTTTCCGGGATCTGCCGGGCGACAAATACCCGGGGCTTTGGTGATACCATCGTCCATGGACCCTCTACATGAAAAAAAATATTAAGGATTTTACATAGGGAAAGCAATACGTTTATCCGAAGGCCCTGTAACAAAGGGCGGGTCTGTGCCCGCCCTTTGATGAAGAGCAATCCGTTCCCGGCCATTGTGCCGGCCGTTAGTTTTTCTTGTTTACCGCCAGAATTTCCTGATAAGCCGACAGATTATGCAACACTTCCAGAGCCTTTTTCACCTGCTTGTCGTATTTCAACATGGCTTTCACCCGGGCGCGGCTCCCGCCCAATTTTTCGGCAAATTCGGCTTCCAGATAGCGCCGTATCTTGTCGCGATCCTTTTGGTAAAGGCTCTTTTTTTCGACCCCCAGCTTCTGCATGGCAACTTTGACCAAATCCTGGATGTCTTCGTTATACTGATTCTCCCGGGCGATTTCCAGGAATGTTTCCAACTCCTCTTCCCCGGCCAAATCGTAATCAAACCCCTCTTTTTCCAGAAATGCCAGGAACGCATCGATTATTTCATCGGTCACTTCAAAGGGACTCTGCTCCTTCAGTTCGGGATGTTGAGCCAGATATTCCACGCTGAAGCGAAAGAAATAGCCCCGGGAGGTCAATGCCGCCAGAAAACGATCCATTTTATCGTTTTCCATTTTTACATCGGGATGAATCCCCCCTCCACCATGCACCACCCGTCCGTTTCGGGTGTAGTAATTAACGTGATCATCGTATTCCACACTGTCGGAGAGATCGACAAAAATCTCCCGATTTTTCTTATAGTCCTCTTTCTGAATGCTTCTCCCCGAAGGGGTATAATATTTGGCCGTGGTAATTTTCAAATAGGATTGATTGATCTTATCGATCGGATAGACTTTTTGGACCAGTCCTTTCCCAAACGTCTGGGTCCCGACCAGCACTCCGCGGTCCAGATCCTGAATGGCGCCGGCAACAATTTCCGAGGCACTGGCGCTCCACTGGTTCACCAATACCACCAGGGGTTGATGGGGTAATAGGGCGGCTTCTTTGGTAAAGAATTTGTTTTCTTTTTCGTGGGCACCACGGGTGGAAACAACCAGTTGGCCCGGTCCTAAAAAGATATTGGCCACTTCCACCGCCGAGGTCAGAAGTCCCCCGGGATTGCCCCGCAAATCCAGAATGACCCGTTCGATCTTGCCCCGGGCCTTCAGCTGCCGGATGGCATCCTTCAGTTCCCGGGCGGCTTTATCGGAAAAGCCCGACAGCCTCAACAATACGGTGCCCGGCTCCAGAAAATCGGCATAGGTCACATCCTTGATCACAATTTCTTCCCGGGTAAGGGTCAATTCTATCGGTTCATCCAATCCCGGTCGTTGAATCTCGATGGTCACCTGGGTTCCCACCCTACCGCGCAATTTCTGAGACGCTTCTTCCAGGGTCATGTCTTTGGTGGTCTGACCGTCGATGCTGATGATCACATCCCCGGGTAAAATGCCCGCCCGCTTGGCCGGGGTGTCTTCCATCGGTGCGATGACGGTAATCTTTCCATTCTGTTTCACAATCTCCATCCCCAGTCCGCCGTACTTGCCCCGGGTAATCATCCCCAGGCGCTGAGAGCCGGGATCCTCGAAAAACACCGTATAAGGATCCAGCTCTTTAACCATGCCCTGTATGGCCGCCTTGCTCACCCCTTCGGGGTCGAGTTCGTCCACATAATTCCGGGATAGGGTCTCAAACACTTCTTTGAGATTAAACAATCCCTTGTCGATTTTATAATACAAATCATCGCTTCCGGCGACGGTGGTGTTGTATAACCAACTGATCAGTAGTACCGATAAAAGAATGGAAACCCAATAGATGGTGCGTCGATGTTTTTTCATAAGAGTCCTCCACCGCATGGCTGATTCCGATAATATAATAAAAATTTTCGGTGACCGTGTAAATTTGTTTGTTTTTCAACCATAAAATTTCCCCATTCTCATTATTCGGCTTCTGAGTCCGGAAATATTAATTTTACGGCCGATTTCGTGCTCCGGCATCCCTTTCGAAAGACGTTTTTCTTACGCCGGTTCACGGGGGAAAGATTCCGGGTAAGGGAGTCGTTTCAGCGTTGCAGGCCTGGGGGAGAAGAAAAGCGGGCTACACATTCCACCACTGCCGGACATAAGCCCAGATTTGGGCGGCGATGGCCTCCACCTCCTGTTCTCCGGCAATGAAAACCAATCGATCCGGTTCTTCCCGGGCGATGTGATAAAATCCCTCCCGGACGCGGCGATAGAAATCGATCCCCCCGCTTTCCAGACGATCCTGCTTTAGACCCTCCTGCCGCCGCCGCCGTTCGGCCTCCTGGGGAGAAATATCCAGAACGATGGTCTTATACGGCGTTACCCCGGAAGTCGCAAACCGGTTCAACCGTTTGACGAAGGCAATATCCAGGCCACGGCCGTAGCCCTGATAGGCGGTTGTAGAATCGTAAAACCGATCGGCAATCACGTGGATACCCTGCCGAAGCAGCGGTAGAATTTTTTGATGCACCAGCTGGGATCGGGCGGCGGCATACAGCAGAATCTCGGTCTGGGCCTCCATCTCCTCGTGGGAACGGTCCAGTAAAATCTCCCGGATCTTTTCAGAAATCGCCGTCCCCCCCGGTTCCCGCACCACTTCCACCCTCAGGCCAAGGCCGCGCAACCGCTCCACCAACCGCTGAATCTGGGTGGTTTTTCCACAATAATCAATGCCCTCAAAGGAGATGAAACGCTGAAATCGATTGGTCATGCCTCAAAGTATGTTTTTCTTTTTCCACTTTCTTAGACGAAACCGCCGATAGTTCATGAAGAATCGCCAGGATTCGTCCACCCCCTGGATAGCCCACAGCCCGTAAAGCGAGAATTGAAACACGAAGGCCAGTATATAAGCCGTCACGGTCTCGAAAATAAACACGCTGGCAATGGACAACCACATCAGCCAGACCATATCGGCGCTGCCCCGCAGGTTCCCCGTGAAGACGATATTGACGGCTTTGGGTATCTGGATCAACGCCAGGACGATGATGACTTTGGAGCCGAAAGCGACTACATCCATGTTATTGGTAAAGGCCCGAACCAGCTGACCACGGAACACTATGATGGTAAGCGCCAGCAATAGGGCGGCAATCAAGGCCACTCGGGCGGTGGTGCGTCCGGTGGTAATGGCCTGGTGTTCGTTTTGCGCTCCCAGGTTCTTGCCCACCAGCGTCATGGATGCCAGGCCGAAGCCGGTAAATGCCATGGTCAGTACCGATTGGATCCTCAGGAACACCTGATGGGTGGCCAGCACCACAATGCCCATCCGGGCCGCATAAAAGCTCAAAATCAATTGGCCCACCGCCCACACCAATTGTTCGACGGTGGTGGGTACCCCCAATTTAAACAATTTCTTGAACGTGGCAAAATTCACGGTAGTAAATTCCTTGAAAGACAGAAACAGCGCCGACTTGCGGCTGCGCAAGTAATATAGCGTCAGAAAAGCCGCGGCGGTATGGGCGATACCGGCTGCCAATCCGGCCCCTCGGGCTTCCAGGCGGGGAAAACCCAAATAGCCAAATATCAAGGAAAAGGATAAAAACAGGTGCAACATGTTGGTAAAAAGGTTCACCTTCATGGTGATGATCGTATCCCCGGACATGCGCATAATCCCCAGGGCAATGAAATTGAGCACAATAAAAAAGCTGAACATGGAAACCGTTTGTAAATACTGCTCTCCGTAAATGCGGGCCAGGGGTTCTTCCTCGCGAATGATCGTGAGCAATTGAGTCCCCCCAAAGTACCACAACAGAAAGATGAGAAGGGACATGATCGCCCCGATGAACATGGCCTGTCCGAAAACGTGATTGGCATTCCAGTAGTCTTCTTGTCCCAAATACCGTAGAATGATGACGGATGCACCCACTACAAAGGTGAGTACCACGGTAAACGTGAGCAGGATAATCTGCAAGGCAATCCCTACTCCCGCCAGGGCTGCCGCCGATAAGTGCCCGATAAAGATCGCTTCAACAAGCCAGGTAATCGTCTGGGAGGAAAGATCCAATACGGCGGGCAGGGACGTTTTTAATATATCCTTTAACGGCGATGTTCTTGAAGACGACAAATTAGCCCACCCGTTCCTACTCTAACTTCTCAACTTAATGATTCACCAACCCGAAAGCAAACAGCAGGGGTGGTCCCCTGCTGTTTGTCCGTCTCCACTGCTCGTATCATCATTTGTAAAAATCATAATAATCGGCACCAAGGTGGGTGATTTGCTCCTCACCTCTCATAAAGCGTAATGTGTTTTTCAATTTCATGAGCTGGATAAAGAGATCGTGCTCCGGATAGAGCTCGGGCAGGTGCATGGGGCTTTTAAAATAAAACGAAAGCCACTCTTGAATACCGGAGAAATCCGCCCGTTTGGCCAGATCCAGAAACAGGGCCAGGTCCAGGACGATGGGGGCGGCCAGAATGCTATCCCGACAGAGAAAATCGATCTTAATCTGCATGGGATAACCCAGCCAGCCAAAAATGTCGATATTGTCCCAGCCCTCTTTGTTATCGCCCCGGGGAGGATAATAATTGATCCGGACTTTATGGTAGAAATTCCGGTACAGATCCGGGTACAGATCCGGCTGCAAAATGTATTCCAGCACCGAAAGCTTGCTTTCTTCCTTGGTTTTGAAGCTTTCCGGATCGTCCAGCACTTCCCCGTCCCGATTGCCCAGAATGTTGGTGGAAAACCATCCGTGGAGTCCCAACAACCGTGCCTTTAAACCCGGGGCAATGATGGTCTTCATTAACGTTTGCCCGGTTTTGAAGTCCTTACCGGCAATGGGTGTCCGGGTTTCCCGAGCCAGTTGGTACATGGCCGGAATATCGACGGTTAAGTTGGGCGCCCCGTTGGCATAAGGAATACCCATTTTTACGGCGGCATAGGCATAGATCATGCTGGGAGCGATGCCCGGATGATTCGCCTTCAAGCCCTCCTCAAAGGCTTCCAGATCCCGATGAACATCCTGCTGCTTCAAATAGACCTCTGTGCTGCCACACCAGATCATGACCAGGCGATCCAAGCGGTTTTCCTCTTTAAACCGGGCCATGTCTTCCATAACCATCTGAGCGTAATCCCATTTGGTAGAGGCCTTTTTGATGTAATGACCGTCCAATTTCTTAACGTACCGTTTATCGAATACAGCCGGCCAGGGTTGGACGGCCTCCAGTTCCGGCCGAATCTGATCCAACAGGGTTTTATCCAGTACCCCGGATTTCAGCGCCGATTGATAGGCATTGTCCTCAAAAATATCCCAGCCTCCAAAATAAATATTTTCCAGACGGGTGAGGGGGACAAATTCCTTGATCAAAGGGAATTGCTTTTCGGTTCGTTTGCCTATGCGAATGGTTCCCATCTGAGTCAAAGAACCGATGGGTTGACCCAGTCCTTTCCGAACAGCGATAACACCAGCAATAAAGGTTGTGGCAACGGCTCCCATCCCGGGGAGAAGAATGCCCAATCGGCCCTCCGCTGGTTTGATCTCCATTTTCGGTAAATTCTCCATCGTGGTCTCCTTCCTTTTGCCCTTAAATTCCCAGCGATTCGTCCAAAGGTTCTTCCTGCTCCTGCTCCTTTTTTTCTTTCTTTTCCAGTCGCCAGACGTGCTGCATCCGCTGGAAGGCGGTAAAATTGGCCAGAAGGGCCACCATCCAAATAACGATTTCCAAAACCAGGGAATGCAAGATGGCGCTAAACCCGATGTAGACGATGCGTTCCGGTCGCTGCATCAGCCCTACCTTGCAATCGTATCCCAGACCCTCGGCACGGGCCCGCACATAACTCACCATCAACGATCCCCCCAGGGCCAGAAACACCATCATGCTGGTGGCCGGATTGCCTTGTTTGACAAAGTAGATGCCAATGCCCAGATACATGAACATTTCGGCATACCGATCCAGGCTGGAGTCCAACAGGGCTCCAAATTTAGAAGAAAGGCCCGATCGACGGGCGATCTTGCCGTCCAAAATATCACAAACGCCACCCACCAATACAAACATGCCCCCGGTCCGCAAATCTCCAATCGCAAAAAAATATGCACTCACGCCGGAAAGGACCAGCCCCAGCACGGTAAAAAAGTGCGGGTGTACGTTAAACTGTACGATTAAATCGATAACGGGATCAATGAGCTTTAAAAAGCGTTGTTGTATCCATTCCGGCAACACAGTAAAACGGTTTCTATCCATGCAACTGGTCCCACTATGTAAACGGTTTGAATTGGGTTCCGGCTATTAACAGGACAATCTCTCCTTTCATCTCACCTTCGTCCAGCAATTGTAAAATATCCGAGGCATAACCCCGGATGAATTCTTCAAAGCGCTTGGTCAACTCGCGAGCAAGGACAATATAACGATTTCCGAATATGTTTACAATATCTTCTATTGTTTTTCGGACACGCTGGGGAGACTCGTAAAGCACAATGGTTCCGGGTTCGTCTTTCAGCTGGAGCAATTTGGTCTGCCGGCCTTTTTTACGGGGTAGAAATCCCTCGAAGACGAATCGGTTGGTGGGCAGACCCGAAGCCACCAAAGCGGCGATCACTGCCGAGGGGCCGGGTATCGGAACCACCGCAATCCCCTCTCGGACCGCTGCCATTACCAGGGCATGACCGGGATCCGAAATCCCCGGGGTGCCGGCCTCGGATACCAACGCAACCCGCTCCCCTTGCTGCAACCGGGAAATGATCTGTGGGATCCGCTGTTTGATATTATAGGCATGGCAGCTCACCAAACGGTTGCGTATGTGATAATGGGCCAACAATTTCCGGGTGGTTCGGGTATCTTCGGCACAAATGCAATCCACTTCCCCCAGCACCCGGAGCGCCCGCAGGGTGATGTCTTCCAGGTTACCAATCGGTGTACTTACAATATACAACGTTCCCGCCATTTCGGAGGCCTTTCTATTTCTTCGATCCTTAATAGGAGAAAGGATTTCCGTGTGGGTTTACGCGTTCCTCCACAGATCGGTACAATACGGTCATCCCAACGCCTGGCCGAGCCGTGTGCTACGCCCCATTTCAGGCCGTCAGGGGGTCCGCTTTTTCGGGATCGATACCCAGCTCCTGAATGGCCTGGCTCACCAGGCTTTGTTTAACCTTTCCCCGCCGGGCCAGTTGATAAAGTACCGCCACCACAATGGATTCTGCATCGACTTCAAAGAATCGCCGGAGGGATTCCCGGGTATCGCTTCGCCCAAATCCATCGGTACCCAAGGCGAAAAGGCCACCCGGCACCCAACGGGCGATTTGATCCGGCACCGTTTTCATATAATCCGACACCGCCACAAAGGGACCTTCCTCTTTTTCCAGCAACTGAACGATATAGGGTTTGCGTGGGGGCGCCTCCGGATGCAGCATGTTCCAGCGCTCGGCAGCCAGAGCCTCCCGGCGCAATTCTTTGAAACTGGTGGCACTCCAGACGTCCGCCGATACCCGATACTTTTGGGCCAGCATGTCCTGCGCGCGTAAGGCCTCCCGCAGTATGGCACCGCTGCCCAGGATGTGCGCCTTTAAATACGGCCGCTGCCGACCCCGGGCCGTTGGACCCTTCTTAAAACGATAGAGTCCCTTCAAAATTCCATCTTCTACCCCCGCCGGCATGGGCGCCTGAGGATAATTCTCGTTATGCACGGTAATGTAATAGAAAATATCTTCGCGATTCTGATACATCCGGCGCAGGCCGTCCTGAATGATGACGGCCATCTCATATGCCCAGGTGGGATCGTAAGCGATACAATTGGGTACCGTGCTGGCCAGAAGATGGCTATGGCCGTCCTGATGCTGCAGACCCTCTCCCAACAGGGTGGTTCTTCCAGAAGTGGCCCCAATCAGAAACCCGCGTCCCCGCTGATCGGCAAAGGCCCATATCAGATCTCCCACCCGCTGAAAACCGAACATGGAATAAAAGATGAAAAAGGGGATCATATCCACACCGTAATTGGCATGGGCCGTTCCCGCGGCCGTAAACGAGGCCATAGAACCCGCTTCGGTGATCCCTTCTTCTAAAATCTGGCCGTCTTTGGCTTCTTTATAATACAAAAATGTATCCGCATCGACCGGTTCGTAGATTTGCCCAACATGGGAATAAATCCCAAACTGGCGAAACAGGGATTCCATACCGAAGGTTCGCGCTTCGTCGGACACAATGGGAACGATTCGTTTGCCGATCACCGAATGACGCATTAACAGGGTTAACAGGCGCACGAAGGCCATGGTGGTTGAGACCGCCCGCTGCGATCCCTGAAGGAATTCTCTAAAATACTCGCTTCCGGGCACATCCAGGGCCTCGACCAGGACGCGCCGCTGGGGCACAAATCCCCGCAGTCGGCTGCGCATGTCCTTTAAATACTGAATCTCGATACTGTTTTCCGGTGGTCGATAGAAAGGGGCATCGGGAATTTTGCTGTCCGGAATGGGAATGTTGAACCGATCCCGAAACTGCCTCAATTCTTCCTCGTTCAACTTTTTTTGTTGATGGGTGATGTTTTTCCCTTCGCCGGCCTCACCCAGCCCGTAGCCTTTAATGGTGCGTGCCAAAATCACGGTGGGCGATCCTTCGTTCTCCACCGCCGCCTGGTAAGCCGCATACACCTTTTCCGGATCATGACCGCCCAGGCGCAACTTCTTGATCTCCTCGTCGGAGAGGTGTTCCACCAACTTCAGCAATTGAGGATATTTTCCAAAAAAGTGTTGCCGAATATAGGCCCCGGATTCCACGATATATTTCTGGAAATGGCCGTCCACCACTTCCTCCATGCGTCGGATGAGCCAGCCCTCCTCGTCCTTTTCGAACAGAGGATCCCAATCGTTGCCCCAGATGACTTTAATAACGTTCCACCCGGCGCCGCGGAAAATGGCCTCCAACTCCTGAATAATCTTTCCGTTCCCTCGCACCGGGCCATCAAGCCGTTGCAGATTACAGTTGATCACAAAGACCAGGTTATCCAGTCGTTCCCGCGCCGCAAGGGTGATCGCCCCCAGGGTTTCGGGTTCATCGGTTTCACCATCCCCCAGAAAGGCCCAAATGCGCTGGCCATCGGTCATTTTAATACCCCGATCCTGAAGGTATCGAGCAAAGCGCGCCTGATAGATGGCCGAAATGGGCGACAACCCCATAGAAACCGTGGGGAATTCCCAGAAATCGGGCATCAGCCAGGGATGAGGATAGGACGACAATCCCCCGTTTTTTTCCAGCTCCCGGCGAAAGTTTTCCATCTGTTCCAGGGTAATGCGGCCCTCCAGAAAGGCCCGCGCGTAAATGCCCGGAGACGCATGGCCCTGAAAATACACCAAATCCCCGTCAAAGTCCTTCCCCTTGGCCCGTAAAAAATGATTGAAAGCCACCTCGAACAACGTGGCCGCCGAGGCATAGGTGGAAATATGCCCACCGATGCCGGGAAATTTCTTGTTCGCCCGTACCACCATCGCCATGGCATTCCAGCGAATCATACTCTTGATGCGGCGTTCCACCTGCCGATCGCCCGGATAGGGCGGTTGCTTGTCCCGGGGAATGGTGTTTACATAGGGAGTATTGGGAACGATGGGAATTTGAACACCATTTAAGTAACTGTTGCGCAACAACTCGTACAATAAAAACCGAACGCGCTCCGGCCCTTTATAGGTAAGCACGCCCCGCAAGGCTTCCAGCCACTCGCTGGTCTCTTCCGCATCACTGTCTTTCTCACGCTCCAAATCTATATCGTATCGATATAAAATATCTTTTTCCATTATCTCCTCCCGTTGCTTTTCCTATCCGTCACCGTCAAAAACAAGCCCCTAATATAATTATACAACCTGCCGGAAACAAGGTAACCAAATTTGTGAACCCCAATACCCCCTGCCCCCAATGTTGATTTACCCAGGGTCTCGGCGTTCCGCCGCCATTGGGACAAAGCCGGATTCGGTGGAACCATACGGAAAAAACCCGAAGGCGGGTCCGGTTCCGAAAGGATGAAAGGCTAATGATTTGCCGGAATCTCCCCCTGTTCCCTTAAAATGCGCACGGTGCTAAAGGCCGCCAATTCATCGAACACCAGAATGGCCACAATGGTTGCGCTGATTACCAGATCCCCCACCAGTCCACCATAAAACAACTGAAAATTAAAGGCGATGGCCAGAGAAATTCCGCCGAAAGAAAGCAGTATTCTACCCACCTTGGGGGGAACGGGAAAGGCACAATTGATTTTCCGGCTGGCAACCCGCCCCCCGATCGTTTTACCCGCATACCGAGCAATCAGAAAGAGCCCGATAATTAAAAATTCCGTGAGGGCATGAAAATTCCAAACCGCCCCCGCAAAGACCAACAAAAATAAATAGATCGGCTTTTCTGCATAGGCCAGAACCCGCATCACCCGACTGGCATGCACACGGGACTGGGCCAGTACAATGCCCACGATCATATTCAAGAAAATCGGCGAAATACCCAGATAAAATCCCACACCGCTTACAAATACAACCAACCCCAAAACCAGAAGCAAGAGCTCTTCCTGATCGAACCCGATGCGTAGCAAATACAGAAAAGCCAAACCAATGACGACACCGGCCGTCAGGTTGATTAACAACCATACCCCACTCCAGAGAAAGGAGGGATGAGCCGTGTCCAAATTCCGGTAGACAATAAAAAGCAACCCGGAAAACAGGATTCCCCAAAAAGCGTCCAGGCTGGACACAAATTGCAGCAGGTGAGTGAGTCGCCCGCGGGCCCGGAAACTGACCACCGTCCGACCAATGGTCACAGGCGCAGAGATGGATCCAATAGCGGCCAAAATCAGCGCCACCTGCAACGGCCGAGGAAAATCCCCGGGCGCAAACAGAACCATCCCCACATAACAAAGGATCCCAATGATGCCCAGAGCAATTAAACTCTGAACCGTGGCAAAAAGAAGATAATTGGGAGGAAAGCGTCTAACGTTTCTCCAGCGCAACTGAATGCCAAATAAAATGCCCACCCACCCCAGGGCCAGACTGATAAGAGGTTCCAGACGACCCAGAATGTCGGTATCCAGCAGGTTAAACGCATAGGGCCCCAGAAACATCCCCAGCAGAATGTAGGGTATTCCGCCCACCGCCAGACCGGTTACAATCGGGCTGGCCTGATTGACCCGGGGTAAAATCACCAACTTACTCAATAACGCCACTATGATGACCAGTAAAAATCCCAGAATCGGCGTCATATACCCCGCCCTTTTCGGCAAATACGGCCCATCGTTTCGAACCTTTCAACGGTTTTTCCCGGCTTTCTCCGTTATCGGATGAATAATCCACCACGTTATTCCCATTTCACCTCACCGACAAACCCGCTCCACCCCCAGCATCCTTTCTGCACATCCACCCCTCAACAGCGAATCCCCCCGTCAGGATTCCAATCGGCTTCCCTAAATTACACCGAAATCCCTGATCTGCAACCCATTTTGCAAAAGACCGCCATTCCCCCGGGGCCGCTTAACCCGCCGACTGCTCCGGCGAAAGGATTGCAATGGCCTGATGGTACGGTTATATTTACTCCACATGAGTGGGAATCGTACATCAAAAGGTTGGATGCGGGTAGCCTGCGCCGAAAGTTGGGCGCCGTTGACCAAATGGGTGATGAACCGACTCCCCCTCCCCCGGGGCATCTCCTATTCCTGGCTCTACATCTGCCCGGACCAGAGTCGAAAAAACCACCTGGAAGAGTGCTACCGCAAGCACCATGATCTAAAAACACTGGCCGCTCCACCCTTCATCACCCGAGAGGCTTTCTTGCAGGAGCTGATCCTACGGGTGTATCCGGGCCGGTTTTCCCTGACGGAGATGGAAGAACTATACCTGGTTCATCTGGCCGGAATGCACCAGGGGGACTCTCAGGAACCCTCCAGCGGATGGGTTCAGGAAACCCATCGCTTCATCCATACCCTGCAACTGAACGGTTACTCGGAGCAAACCCTCCAATCCCTTCCGGAGCAAACCCCGGCATTACGCCGGTTGTGCTCTGCTTTCTCCGCGTATCAACAATTAAAATCGAACCGATTTTTAGATCGCGCAGAGGCCCTCAGGCTGCTCAACGAAAACCTCAACCAAGAGCATTTGGAACACCTTTATCCGGGCATACAAGCGATTTTTTGGGAGGTTCCGGAGCCTTTACCCGGCCGACTGTTCCGTTTTTTGAAATCCCTGGTTGATATGGGGATCGACCTGCAGATTCTTCTGCGTTTCTCCAGAAACCCCGATCTCTTTGGAAATCTGTACCCTTTCCTGCAATTTTTAAGCAAACAGGGCATTGCGATCACCCCTATCGAGGAGGGAACGAGACTCTCCGATACCCTGTATTGCCTATCGGGGAAACCGTTACACCCCCCCTCACCCATCCACATACACCGATTACCTCACCGCATGGCGGAAATGGACTGGATCGCCCGCCGGATCAAAACGCTCTGCGCAGACGAGGGTCTGCAACCGGAAGAGATCGGTTTCTCCGCACCCAACCTGGACACTTATCTGCCCCTTCTGAAAAACACATTGTGTAACTACGGCATTCCTTTTCGAATATGCCTTCCCGAACGGCTGGACCGCCTGGTTATTATCCAGCATATACGGTTGTTTCTGGAGCTGGTGATCGAGAATTTCCCTCTACAAACCTTGCTAAAAATCTTCCAGAGTCACTACCTGAACTATCGGCAGAAGCTGGAAGGTGTCGATGCGGAAACGGTGCTCAAGCGCCTACGGGTGTGGACGGGCCTGGAGGCGATGAGGCAGCAGATTCAGCGTTTCCTCGACAGTGGGATACTGGAAACCGATCGAGAAAGCGGGGAAGCAGACCCGGGTGTGAGTGTATTGGAACAGTTCCGACGGGTAAAAGACTGTTTGGAGCTGCTGCACCGGGAAACCGCGGAGCTGACAGGAACATTGCCTGCTCGAAAATTTGTGCAATTCGTGGAAAACCTTTTGCAGACTCACCGGGTAAACCATAAGCTGCTTCATGTGGCGGAGTCGCTATCCCTGGCCACGGGGGCGGAACATCTGGCCGCCCTACGCACACTGATGCAAAACCTGTATGCCTGGGCTCAATTTATAGAAGGCGTCTCGCCGGAGCGCCGCTTCACTGCCTGGCAGCTGCTGCAGGTGTTTGATGCGATCACCCAAAACTCCCGGATTTCTCCCACACTTCCGGAATCAGCAGGGGTACTGGTATTTCCTTTGACCCGAATCCATGCTCACGCGGTAAAGGTGCTTTTCGTCGCCGGGATGACGGATTCAGATTTTCCTACGGGAGAGGTCACCCCCCTGAGCTATTTGCCGGAACCGGTAGCCGGGCTTTTCCCCCGGCAGCAAATCTTTCGGGATCGGCAAACCTTTCTGGAATGTCTCCATCAACCGGAACAGATGCTTTATCTAAGCTACCCTTACCGGGACGGGGAAACCGTCAACGTTCCCTCGGAGGCCATACGCGAAATTCGGCGCACAACCGATATTGACATCACCGACCCGGCTCCCTTGCCTGTACCCACCAGCATGGAAATCATCCAACGGCTGGAACGGTGTCCGGAAACCAAACGGGCTTCGTGGATCGCCTCGCTTGACGATCACTTTCCGGGAAAACGATTCAACGTCTACCTCTATCGGATTAAGCAACAAATCGTTCTCCAGCGCCGACAAGGGACGACGAGTTCCCGCTATGAAGGCATTCTTACCCACAACCGCACAATTCGGGAATACATGATCAAGCGTTTTCGAAACTCTCTTTTCTCCGCCTCGGCGCTGGAGACCTACGCCCGATGCCCTCAACTGTTTTTCCTTCAGCGACTGCTTGCCATCAAGCCGCCCGAAGAATGGAGCGGGTTTATCACCCCCATCGAAAAGGGCAACCTGGTGCATCAAACATTATTTCGGTTTTACTCCGAAGTACCGCCCGAGCAACGAAATGGGCAGGTATTGCAACAAATCGCAGAGGAAGAATTCCAGAAACTCCCCTTGCCTTCCGGACTCTTTCGGGACCTCCAAAAAGCCGTATTTTTGGGCGACACCTACCGGAAAGGGCTGTTTCAGGCCTTTTACGAAAAGGAATCGGCGCGATTGGAAGCGTTGAAGGCCACCCCTACCCATCTGGAGCTGCCTTTCGGTCACCCGGCAGAATCATCCGATGCGTTGCCTGCCTTTACCCTGGAACGGGAAGGATGCCGCATCGCCTTCCGGGGCGTGATCGACCGAATCGACATCCTGGATAACAAAGCCGTTCTGATTATCGATTATAAAACGGGCTCCATCCCCACACCCGATGATGTGGTGAACGGGCTTTCTCTACAATTGCCCGTTTATCTGCTGGCGGTGCAACGCCTGATGCCACCGCCATCGGGTCACCCGCCTTTTCTGGGTGCGGCCTATTATCAAATTTCTCGAGAAAATGAGATTCGCTTTGTTCCCTTTCTGATGGATTCGGCCGTCATCCGGGACCTGGTCCCCGGTATCAAACCCAAGGCGTTTTACTCGGCAGACGGCCGGCAACTGGATTTTTCTCAGGTTCTGGAGATAACCCAGCAATGGATCGTGCGGTATTCTCAGGAACTTGGGTTGGGACGTTTTCCTCACACCACCAATTTAAGCCATTGCCAGACGGGGAAGCGGCGTTGTCCATACGAAGCCATCTGCCGAATCAATCCCCACAAAATGAGAACCATCGCCGCCCGCACCACCCCGGAACATCCTGGACAAATGTAGGCTCGCCGGCGGATACCGTTTTCCCTATAGGGAAACAGCCAACCGATCTGGGGGAGCGGATAGTGTATACCCGGTCCCTCTGGAAGCGTTGACCCCATGGTATTGCCGGGGGCGGGAACCCCTCCCTCTCCCGGTGAACGGGGAGGGTTCGCCACCGGGGAACCGATTTTATAAGTTTTTACTGTCCACTCCCTTAGAAAATTTATTATGTTTTGTCCTGCATAAAGTGAAGTGGAGGGATTATGAAATTCGGTCGATACGAAGTAACCCTTCTGGAAGCCGGACGATTCAAGCTGGATGGCGGCGCCATGTTTGGGGTGGTTCCCAAGGTTTTGTGGGAACGGCACAAGCCGGCGGACGAGAAAAACCGGATTGCCATGGCAACCAACCTGCTACTGATACAGGGGGAAGGACGGAACATCCTGGTGGATACGGGACTGGGGAATAAATACAGCGCCAAGTTCAAAGACATGTATGCGATAGAGGATGGTTTTACTGTGGAGCGGGCTCTGGCTACGGTGCCTTTGACCGTGGATGACATTACCGACGTTATCATTACCCATCTGCATTTTGATCATGCAGGGGGGAACACGATCCGGGATCATAAGGAGGAGATCCGCCCCACATTTCCTCATGCGCGCTATTATCTACAGCGCCAACAGTACGAGTGGGCCAATCGTCCTTCGGAAAAAGACCGAGCCAGTTACTTCCCCGAGAACGTCATGCCCGTCAAAGCGGCCGGACAGCTGGAATTGCTGGACGAAGGCGGCCCCCTGTTTCCCGATATCGAACTGATCGTGGTCAACGGTCACACCCCAGGCCAACAACTGGTTCGGGTTGCGGGAGAAGAACGCTCTTTGTTGTTTGCCGGCGATCTCATTCCCCTGGCTCCTCAGGTGGCCATCCCCTGGATCATGGCCTACGATCTGTACCCTCTGACCACCCTTCAGGAAAAGAAAGAAATACTAAACCGAGCCGCCGAGGAAGACTGCCTGCTGATTTTTGAACACGATCGCGACATCCAAGCCGCCACAGTACACCACACCGAAAAGGGATTCGCCATTAAGCCAGTGGTAACCTTTTAGTTGCAAGCCCGTTTTCAAGCGGCCGGTCGAGGCGGGGATCCCGTTGGGGAACGGCGCCGGCTCATCCGGCTCCACCCAGCCGCCTACAGAAAATCTCTGCGCAGCACTCCCCGGTAGGACCACCAGTACAATATCACCATCTGGACAAGGGCTACCGGCAAAAAACCGCCCCGCAACGTCCAGAAATCCAAAGAAACACTTAAAAAACTCAACTCCTGAAAGGGAGGGAGCAACAACACCAGAAGTTTGTATCCCTCCAGAATGCTCTGCAAGGGAAACACCGCCGGTTTATTCACGATGCCGCCGAAAACCACCAAGAGAAACAGAAGCCAGCTGAGCTGGGGCCGATAAGTGTAAGCCAGGCTGATCAACAGCGTGGAAAGCAGTAAGATCAATAGAACGGGGAACAGATGAAGGGGCAGCCGGAGAAAATACTCCAGCGATAAATAACGCAATCCATAAAGCAGAATGAAAATACCCAGCCAGAAAAGGTCGATGATCACAATCAGGATCAGCCGGGAGAGGAAGAAATATTTCCTTCCCGCGGGTTTACCGATTAAAAAATAAAGCGTATTGCCCCTTTCCTGAAAAAACACCGAAGGCGTAGTGATCACATTCAGCACCATGGCAAAAACAGAAAAGACCAACCAGATGGCCGCACCCGGCTGCGAATCATACAAAAACCCCCGGAAAAAAATCTGGAAAATGATGACCGCCACCAACTCCCTTAAATAGCGATGCCGCCGAATATAATTCAACCCGCTGAATGTCACATAAGCGAAAACCGAACGCATCGACGATTACCCTTAGGTTCCGCCCGTAATATAAAAACCATCCGCCGGGAATCCTACAATTCCGTCTCCATCACCTCAGCACCAAGACGCCCATCCCCGGCATCCTCCAAAACGCCCGTTTCAGACAAGAACCCCAAATAAATTCCTTTTTTGCAGAAATTGCAAATTTTTCTTATTTTAAACAGGGGATAAAAATCCGGGTATCTAATGGTCACCCAACACCATCACGTGGTGAATGGTCTTCTCATCGACATTGACGGGGTACTCTACGAAGGCGAATCGGCCATTCCTGGAGCCGTGGATACCCTTCAATTCCTAACGAAAAAACAAATTCCTTTTCTGCTGATCACCAACACGACCCGAAAGAGCCGCTTCGGCATTCAGAGTAAGCTTCAACGCATGGGTTTTCGGGCATCCATTGAACAAATTTTCAGTGCTCCTTATGCGGCGGTGCAATGGTTGAGAGAACATCGGGCCCAATCGCTCTATCTGTTTGTTCGAGGGGATGTATTCCGGGAGTTCAGCGAGTTTAAATCCACACACTATCGGCCCGAATACATCGTGATCGGAGACATGGGCGAGGACCTGACTTACGAACGTTTAAACCAGGCTTTCCGTATGGTGATGGGAGGCGCCCGAATCATCGCTTTACAAAAAAATCGATTCTGGAAAAAGGAGGATGGTCTGGCCATCGATGCAGGGGCGATTGTGGCGGCCCTGGAATACGCCACCCGAAGGCGGGCCATTGTTATCGGGAAACCCCGCAAAGAATTCTTCCGGCAGGCCATCAAGCGCCTGGGCTTACCTCCAGAAAAGATTGCTATTGTGGGAGACGACCTGGAAGCCGACATCCAGGGAGGCGCCAAGGTGGGCCTGTTCACCATCGGTGTAAAAACAGGTAAGTTCCGCGAGGAGGACTTACAACGCGCCAAGGTAAAACCCGACCTCATGGTGCATTCGTTTTCGGACTTACCCAAACTCTTTAAATTTTAAGGGAGGCTTATCATGATTGTTACCACGACACCCACGCTGGAGGGCAAACGCATTCGAGAGTATAAGGGCATTGTCGCCGGAGAGGCCATTATGGGAGCCAACGTCATCCGGGATATTTTCGCCAGTATCACCGACATCGTCGGTGGTCGTTCCGGTGCCTATGAATCCAAATTGATTGAAGCGCGGGAAATCGCCATACAGGAAATGACCGCCAACGCCGAACAAATGGGCGCCAATGCCGTGGTGGGGGTAGACATCGACTACGAGGTTGTACGGGAAGGCATGCTGATGGTGACCGCCGCCGGCACCGCCGTCGTGGTGGAAGACTAAACTGGCCCCGCTTTGGAGAATCGGTGATCGCAATGAAAAAACCCAGGTACTCGGAAGCGGGGCAGGAGCATCGCCAACGGACGTTTCCGTGAGTGCCAAACCAATCGGTGGAGGAAAGCATTCCCATGGATAAAATCTTAATCTGGCTTGCGGCCATGCTGATCGGCCTGCCGATTTCCTGTTCCCACCAAAACTCCCCCTCCGGTGAACCAACCCCGGAACCCATTGTCCAGCAGATTCAGGAATGGCGGCAACAAAAAGATCGTTTTTTCAAGGAAAGCGACAACTCCCCCCTGCTTCCAGAAGACCGTCAGCATTTTCAGGGACTGAATTACTTTCCCATCGACCCGGCTTATCGGTTCGAAGGACCGATCGTTCGATATCAGGGTCTGCAGATCGACACCATCATAGCCACGGGAGGAGACACCCGACCGGCCTTGCGATACGGCTACTTTGCGTTTCGCTTTCAGGGGAAAACCTATCGCCTACAAATCTATAAATTCTTCTCCGGCGATCCCGAGTCGGCCCAGCATCTTTTCCTGGGCTTTACGGACGAAACCAACGGTACGACCACTTACGGGGGAGGCCGGTACATCGACCTTAAAGAAAATCCCGAAAATCACTATGTAGTCGATTTTAACCTGGCCTACAACCCGTACTGCGCCTATAACCCGCAATATTCCTGTGCTCTACCCCCGGCGGAAAATCATTTGCCGTTTCCCGTGCGGGCGGGCGAAAAGCTATTGAAACCCCACTAACCGCCCCCAGGGCACCTTTCAGGCGATCGAGGGGAAGCTTGCAGCCCCCTAAGGGGGGGAGAGAAAAGCCCGAATCGCCGGATCCGAAAGTGCGCTCAAGGCTTGTCGGCAGGTGATAATTCAAGTGGGCAGAGACCCGAAAGTCCTGCCCACTCTTCGTGGAGGTAAGTATGAGCACCTTGCGGTACTCGGAATCCTGAATTTAATCAATGATCAGGGGGAAAGAAACCACGATCTGGATTTTCCCGGAAAGCGGCGTCTCAATGCATCGCTCCCATCAACGGAAGGCATTCTTCGGCCCGGCAGCGCTTTTCACTTGACAAACGTGGAGCCAAATCCTAATTTTTTTGCTCAAGGTGGGGGACCCGATGTTCCTTATTGAAAAAATTGTTGAGGAAAAACTGGCTCAAGCCAGAGCCGACGGGCAGTTCGACGATTCGCCTCTGAAAGGCGTTCCCTATCGCTTCGACGGCTATTTATACGAACACCCTTCCGAACGGGTGTTCTACAAAATTCTGCACGACCATCGCTTCTTGCCCCTGCCGCTGGAGCTGAAACGAAAAATCGAACAGCAGCTATCGGCCATAGACGAGTTATTGCACACCACGGAACACCGTTACCGGCGCAGATTCCGACAACTCATCGATCTGCTGAACCTTGAGCTTCATTACCCTCCGGAAGATTTCAGCGCTCATTTAACATCCCATCACCGTTTTCTTCAACATGACCTGAAAATATGGCTGACCCTAAAATCGAACTCTCGAACTCGAATGGCCGTTCAAATGTTTAATAAGATGCAACAGACATACTTTCAACGGTATCAGGAAATGGTTATCCATCTACTGGAGCTGATCGATGCCTATAACGAAGAGGTGGTCAAGCTGTGCTTAAAACAACGGGATCGCTTTCGGGTAATGACCACCCTGGGCAAAAAACCGCTGCATTCCTGGATAGACTATTTCCACCATCGATTTCCCCGACTACCGGTCATCCATAAAGAGGAGGTGGGATTGCCATGAGCCGCCGAAATATCCAACATGTATTCGTGTACGGCACCCTGATGGATCCTCATATCATCAAGGCCGTCACGGGCAAGCGGTTCGAAACCCGACGGGCCATTCTGTATGGATATCGCAAGATCGATCCCCCGTATTCCTACCCCCTTTTGCTGCCCGATCCCCGGCACAAGGTGGAAGGGCGGTTGCTGTTGAATGTGGACGCCGACTCCCTGAAACGCCTTGATGATTACGAAGACGAAGGTAAATTGTACCAGCGTTGTGTGGTAACCGTAAAAACCGACGACGCCGATATGGAGGCCTTCGTCTACTTCGGCAAACCCCATATGCTGCTGAAAACCCGTGACCTGAGGGCCATTTTGGTCGATATCGAAATCCACGACCTTTTCTAAGAGGAGATAGCTCCATCACCCTTGCCCCCCACAGCGGCGAAAAAATAATTCCCTTTGTTCTCCTCCCTCCAGCCGGTATTTTAACCTCACCAGAAAAAACCAATAAACCGTAGGAGGAAACTATGCGCACCGGACGTTTTCTTATCGTTATTTTAATGTTCACCACACCGCTCTGGTCTCAAGCGCTATACTACTTGGAACAGGAGAATCGGATTGAAAACCCCCATCAACAGGAAAGCAAAACCATCCTGCAAAAGGTCTGGTATGCTAAAGATAAAATGAAAACCGAAGACCCTCAGACCGTTACCATAATTCGCCTGGACTTGAATAAAATCTGGATTTTGAATCCCACCGAAAAGACCTACATGGAAATGCAGCTGGAAGACTTGGAAGCGATGGGACAACTGGCCCTGGGTATGTTGGGCAATACGGAAGATCTGAAGCCCGTGGTTACCCGCACCGGCAAGGAAAAAAAATATGGTCAATGGAAGGCCTCTGAGCTGCGGATCCAAATGGGTCCGGTTACCCAGCGACTGTGGATATCCCGCGAAGTGGATTTTCCTCTGGATTATTACAAGCAGACCTTGAAGGCCATGCCCTCTTTAAAACAGATCTCCCAACTGTTGGAAAAAGAAGTGGACGGCATACCCGTCTATACCGAATCTACCATGGAGATTATGGGTACGCGAGTCTCTTCCAGCACCGAATTGATAAAAGTGGAACGGCTCCCCTCGCTCCCGGGCGATTTTTTCGATTTACCAGAAGGCTATACCAAAATCCTGAATCCCGTTCAGCAGATACAACCACGGATGCGAGGCATGCAACAAAAATAAACCGAGCCCCGCTCCTTGGCGGGACTCGGCTCTTCCCTTAGCAGCCGATCAGGCATTCGCTCAGGCGGCTTTGGTTTTCATCTCCCGCAAGTGGCCCAGACCGATCCACAAGCCCAACAACCCCATCACCAGACCCACAATGATCAAATTCGCCGGAACGATCAGATTCAGAACCAACCCGCTTAAAATCGTCCACAATCCTAAAAGCCCCACCACAAAACCCTGCCACATTTTGTAGAGCCAGAAGCCGAAAACCATGGCCAGAATACCGGTAATCACCATATTAATGGGATGATGCAGCGTGGTGAAAATCCCGGAAACAATCAGCCAAATGCCCAGAATCAGGTTAATCCAACCCTGCCACATAGTGCCTCCTTCCTGTTTTGGTTAACCTGATTCAAGCCTCCTGCCGTGGACTCACTTCCTGGTAAACTCAATTCTAATATACTTTTCAAGTAGATGAAAGTTCGGGCTTCAGGGCAATTTTCCCCACTTTCCTTTTGCAATCCCCGCCCCGGGTCAACAAATTAAGGGACCGGGGGTCGCGAACAAATCGGGAGAGCAAACGCTCATGAAAAATCTCTATAAAAAACAGAATGTATTTATTTGCCGCCATGAAGCCCACAATGGTTTCCAGAGTAAAATGTCGGTGTTCCACATTCTTAAAGAAAAAAAATGTTTTCCCCACGGATGCGTGTATTACAAATGGAAATGTAAATCAATGAACAAGGGAAAAGCCTGCTATCGGGGTTACCAGTATGTCGGGAAAAACTGCCCCGGCTGTCGGTATTTCTACGAGGAAACCGTTCATTGCTACCCTCAACTGGTGCTGGATCAGCAAAAATATCCCGCTTTCTTGAACGAATTCAAACAGTTTGAAGAGTGGCTTCAGGATCACCAGGGCCGGGAATGGGAGATTCACGGCCGGATTTACGGGATAAAACCTCGATTCGAAAAGACCCTCTTCCCCCGCGCCGAGCGGCTCACCTTCCGCGGTTTCTTACTGATCTTTCACGGCCTTTATCTGGAACGGACTCACATCCAGGACCTGGTGTATGCCCATATCTCCCCCCTGACCCAGGAAAATTTAAAATTTGGAAAAGGGGACACCCTGACGGCCAGGGCCACCCTCACCACAGACCGGGGCCGATTGATCCTGAAAAAACTGCGTCGCATCGATATCGAACAGCGTGGAGAACCTGCGGAATGGTCGCGCTCCCGGGCATTGGTGGCCCGGGAAACCGCAACATCGTTCCCCTATCAGCCCCAAGGCTGCATCCAATGCCCGTTCGGGGCCCTGGTGGACGTGACCGATCTCAGAAACGGCGACAATCACTTCCGGGAACTCTTTTGTCTGAAAGGCATCCAGGACCCCCGCGGGTGTCACATCCGCGCTTTATACAAACACCTGGACGAAGAGGTTGACGATGAAGCCTCCGCCGCCTGTCTTACCCAAAGGGTCAAAACACATTCCTGATATGTAATCGCTTCGCCCTAACAAGACGGGACAAGGAAACCATGTAAAAATTCTATTGTAAAAAATTATCCAGATACGTAATATGTGGTACTCCGTTGGGGGTGCTTTCTGCGAAAGCAGAAGGCTGAGATTATACCCCTCGAACCTGAACTGGGTAATGCCAGCGTAGGGAAACGGAGTTCAAAAAGATCGTGGTCTGCCTTTTTGGACTCTTAGGCCGTTTTCCTGCGCTGGAAAACGGCTTTTTTATTGGGCAACAATAAAAGGAGGACTGCAACATGGTGCGCCTATTGGTAGCCGGTTTGCTGGTAAGCGGATGGCTTCTGGCACAAACGGGCAAAATCACCGGCGTGGTGAAAGACGAAACCACCCGTAAACCTTTGATCGGGGCCAATGTGTATCTCAAAGATACGGGCGTGGGTACAACGACGGATGAAGACGGGACTTTTTTAATGGAACGTGTTCCTGCTGGAAAATATGAACTGGTCGTAGACTTTCTGGGCTACAAGAGCTTCCGCACCCCCGTGGAAGTACAGGAAGGAGAAACCCGACGTCTGGAAATCCGGATGACGCCCATTATTCTTCCGGGCGAGGAAATCGTAGTGCTGGGCACCCGCGCCGAAGAACGCAAAACCCCCGTGGTCTTCACCACCCTAAGCAAAGCCTACATTCGGGAAGTGCACACAGTGGAAGACATTCCCATGATGTTAACCGAAATTCCCAATGTGTTCGCCTATTCCGATGCCGGCAACGGTACCGGATATTCTTACCTCAAAGTGCGAGGATTCGACCAGAAACGCATTGGTGTGATGATCAACGGAATTCCCCTTAACGACCCTGAGGATCATCAGGTGTACTGGGTGGATATGCCCGACTTTGCCGAAAGTCTTCAAGATGTTCAATTCCAGCGGGGTGTGGGAACTTCCCTTTACGGTGTCAGTACTTTCGGAGGTTCCCTGAACCTGCTCACTTCCAGCTATACCGACCTGAACAGCCCCGAAATATATTTCAATTACGGCAGCTATCGAACTCGACGCTTCGGGACAAAGATCAGCATCCCCTTGTTCAATAATCGGTACAACGTTTCGGCCCGATTCTCCCGCTTAATTTCCGACGGTTATCGGGAACGTTCCGGCACAGACCAGTGGGCCTTCTTCACCACATTAAGCCGCTTCGGAGAGCGTTCGTACACCCAACTGAATATTTACGGCGGAAAGGAAATCACCGATGCGGCCTGGTATGCATCACCGGAAAGCGCCTTAAAAGAAAATCCTCGACACAATCCCATCACCTATTCCAATGCCATTGATAATTTCAGCCAACCCCACTTCGAGCTGCATCACACATACAAATTCACAGACAATAGCTATTGGAAAAATACCCTATTCTACATTCGCGGCGTGGGCTATTACGAAAGCTATAAAAGCGATCGGGATTTATGGATGTACGGACTGTGGCCCGAACCGGACACCGCCCCCGAAAGCGACCTTATCCGACAAAAATGGGTCAAGAAAAACCATTACGGCTGGATTTCGCAATGGGGTTTGAAACACGGAAACGGGGGTGAACTGACAGTCGGCAGCTACATCAGTCTGTTCAACAGTGATCACTGGGGTGAAATCGAGTGGCTGGCGGCCCAGGATCAGATCGACTTTACCCCCAACTTTAAATATTACCAGTATTTTGGAAACAAATCCTACCTCACCTTTTACGTCAATGAATTATATCCCCTCACCTCCCGGATTACCGCCATGGTAAACCTCCACTTCCAACATATTCGATATCGCTTCCGCCAGGCGGAAGTGGCCAATTTCCGGGGAGAAAATCGCCACGAATACGAAGTGAGATACACCTTCTTTAACCCCCGATTCGGGTTGAATGTCAACCTGACCGATCGATTCAATCTGTTCGGGAATGTTTCGATGGCTCAGCGTGAACCGGCAGACGACGAACTGTTCGACATCTGGCAGGGCCCCGATGATCTGGGCGTTCCCCCCCTGTTTCGAAAATCCACCCCTGTTCGTCGCAACGGCCAGATCGTGAAAGTGACCTGGGAAGACCCCATCGTACAACCCGAAAAACTGTATGACCTGGAATTCGGCGGCGGTTACCTCACCCCCTCCTTACAAGCGAAGGCGAATCTGTTCTTTATGTACTTCCGCAACGAAATCGTGCCTTACAGTCAGGTGGATAAAGACGGTTTTCCCATCCGGGGCAATGCAGAAGCTACCTTGCATCAGGGCATCGAACTTTCCCTGAAAGCCCGACCTTTTCGCAACGTGGAATTTTCCGGCAATTTCGCCTACAACGACAATCGCTATTTGAAATTCAAACAGTACAGTTATGATTGGGAAAAAGGGTCTACCGTGATAATGGATCTCAGCGGAAACACCATTGCCGGATTTCCAGACATTCTGGCCAATGCTCGCATCACTTACCGGGAGAACGCCTTGACGGCCTCCCTGCATTGGCAACACGTGGGTAAGCAATACCTGGACAACACCAACCGGGAGGATCGAACGGTTCCGCCGTTCTCGTTGTTGAACGCTCATTTCATTTACCGGTTGGAAAATGTTTTTGGAGTTTCCAACGTCGAGTTAACCATACGCTTGAACAATATATTAAACAAACGCTACTACACGGCCGGTTACTACGACGCCTGGGAGGGAGAAAACTTCTACTGGCCGGGGGCGGAGTTTAATCTCATCGGTGGAGTCCGGATCAATTTGTAATAAACCATTTAGAGAACCGGTGAAATTCTTCCTAAATTGCCGATCCGAGGGTGCCGCCGGGACCCGGGCAAGGGGAACGGATCGTTAGAATATTCGAATCGTTACTCCGGGCATAATGGCCGCCTTTACCGAGCCCGGGAGGGGGAAAGGTTCACAAAAACAAGGGTACAACAATGGAACCCAGGGCTCTTTTGTTGGCCAACGGGGAGGTGACGCGGCGGGAAATCCAGCGGCTGTCTTCCGTTCAATTTAAATGGATCGTTGCCGCCGATGGCGGCGCCCACCACGCCCTGCGCTGGAATTTGCCACCGCACTACATCGTCGGGGATCTGGACTCCGTCCCCCCAAAACTCCGCTCGCAGCTTCCCAAAACCCGATTCATCCACCGCCCCTCCCAGGACCACAATGATCTGGAAAAAACGCTTCAATTTTGTCAGGAACTGGGGGTGGTTCACCTTACCCTTTTGGGGATGACCGGAAAACGTCTGGATCATACCTTGACCAACCTTTCCGTCCTGAGCCGGTATGATCATTGCTTTCGCCTGACCATCCTCGACCCCCACGGGGAAATGTTCCTGGTTCGAGAGCATTTTACCTATACAGGGAAAATCGGACAACTCATCTCCCTGCTTCCCCTGTACACCGCCGAAGGGATCACCACCCGGGGATTGGCTTTTCCCCTGAACCATGAATCCCTGCACTGGGGAAAACGGGAAGGATTGAGTAATTATATTGTAGAGAATCCCGTGCAGCTCTCTATAAAACGGGGACGGCTTCTGGTAATGGCCCTATATCCGGACGAGGTATGACCACGCCCCTTCACCCGGCAGAATATCTGCCGATTCTGATCTATTTGGCAGCATTGTTCTACTTGGGTTTGCGCAACCGGGGGGGCAACTCCGAAGAAGATTTTGTGCTGGCCGGTCGCTCTCTTACTCTGCCAGCCTTTGTGGCCACCCTGGTGACCACCTGGTACGGCGGGATTCTGGGTGTGGGAGAGTTTACTTATTTGTATGGGCTTTCCAACTGGTTCGTGTTCGGATTGCCTTATTACCTATTTGCCCTTGTGTTTGCCTTTGTTTTAGCACCTCGCATCAGAAGCTCGCCCATGCTCTCGATACCGGATCAATTCTTCCGCCATTATTCCCGGTCGGTTGGTGCACTGGGGGCACTGTTTACCTTTTTCATGACCTTGCCCGCCCCCTATATCCTGATGGTGGGCCTCCTGTTACAGTGGATCACCGATTGGCCCCTCTGGGGGTGCATTCTACTGGGGGCACTGTTCTCCATGGGATATGTGTGGGTGGGAGGATTCCGCTCTGTGGTGCGGACGGACAAGCTTCAATTTGCCCTGATGTTTGGTGGATTTATCGTGTTGTTGATGTATTTATACCGCCGCTACGGCGGGATTCATTATCTCCGCTCGCACCTGCCTCCCGAGCACCTATCTTTAACCGGAGGGCACGATTGGCAGTACCTGCTGGTGTGGTTTTTTATCGCCAGCTGGACATTCATCGATCCCGGTTTTCATCAGCGATGCTATGCGGCCCGTAACCCAACCACCGCGCGTAATGGGATCGGGGTGTCCGTCCTCTTCTGGTGTGTATTCGATTTTCTCACCACCAGCACGGGTTTATATGCCCGAACCTTGATCGAATCCCCCATGCCGGCTTTAGCCTATCCGGAACTCTCTCATCAAGTACTGCCGCCATTGATTTCGGGACTGTTTCTTACCGGTCTTTTGGCCACCATCATGTCCACCGTCGACAGCCTTTCTCTGCTGGCGGCGATTACCTTAGGGCACGATCTCTGGAACCGCCGGCTGCCTGCAACCGTCCCTCACCCAATCCGTCCGATCCAAACGGGCCTGGGAATCACTGGGGCGGTCTCCATTCTGATGGCCCTATTCATCCCATCGGTCATCCAGCTATGGTATGTGGTAGGGACGCTCTTCATCCCTCCCATGTTACTTCCGGTGTTGGCGGTATATTTTCCCGTTATTCGTCCTCGCCCGCCCTGGATACTTGCCAACCTGACCCTGGCTTTCGGCACCTCCCTGGCCTTTTTAATCCTATCCATCATTCAAAGCCCTTCCCTGCAAGAACTTCAATTCTTCTGGAATATTCAACCCATGTATCCGGGTCTGTTTGTTTCCGTTCTTCTTTTTGTGCTGGGCAATTCCCACAAACGGCTCTACAGAAAATAGATTCCTGTTTTGAATCCCAACCGGTTAATCGTAAATTCGCCCTTTTACAAAGGTAGGAGGAATGCCTGGCTATGAAACCGAAGCTCGGGTCAGCGGTTGCAATCCCGCTGTTATTTTTCGGACTGGGCTGTCTGCCAACCGCCACGAAAAAACAACCGCTTTATACATTTCAGGAGGCGGGACAAACCCTGACCGTTCAGGTGCTGCAAGAAAACATCCGCCAATCCCCCAACGGGAAAATCCTGGGTCGACTTCGAAAAGGGGATCCGATAAGAGCCATCCGTCGGGTAGGAAACTGGATTGAGTTCACTACGGCCCAATTTCCCCGGGCTTATATCTGGGCCCCCTCGGTGGGATTCGATTACCTCAACCTCTATAGCCCTTATTTTTACATCGATTCCCTGACCCAGCGCTTCAAGCCGGTGGAATATTTCCAGGCGATTTTTTCCCAGCCGGGAGATACTCTTCAGGAAACGGCAAAAGATTACGAATTGTTCTTTTCCAACCTGGGCCTGGGTAGCCACACGGCGGTGGTCATGGAGGTTGTAATGACCTCCAGGGAAGTGGTTCATCATGGCATTACGCTTGTAATCCACAAAGAAACCCACCGGATCGAAAGGGTAAAAATCGATTTCTTTCGTCCTGTGAAGGGTTACCAGGCCGCTTTAACAAAATGCGGATTGCCTTCGGTACCCCCTGAAGAAGAAAACAGCGGGCATCTTATCTGGCCTGCGGGTAAACTATTGCCCCACCATTCCATCGATCTGGAACGAAAAGAATGGGACAGCAACTGGTTTTCCACTATATGGTACATTCAGGCATCCCCTTGATGGAAACGGAAAAGAGACCGGAAAGCGCAGGAATGGCCCAAGGGAAAAAAGAGGATCAAGGCGGTTGTCAATTGGAGGGGCGTCTGGTCCCTGTCGCCCGGCGGCTGCCTGCGGAGGAGGTCATCCCGGAAGTTTGTAACCTTTAACCCCGAAACTCATCTATGAAGGAGAACGTTAAGCGGTCTAAATTCAGGAGGTGTTGGATGGCCTTTATTACCGGCGAAAACGAACAAACCGTACGGGAGGTGCTGGGGAAGCTTCCGCGGAAGGTCCAGCTGGTCTATTTTACCCAGGAATTGGAATGCCAGTACTGCCGGGAAACCCGGCAATTACTGGAAGAGATTCGGGACCTGAGTGATGGCAATGTTTCACTGGAGGTCTACAATTTTATAACCGATAAGGAGAAGGTAGAACAGTATCGGATTGACAAAGTGCCGGGTCTGGTGATTCTGGACGAAGAGGGCAAAGATTATGGGATTCGATATTACGGGATACCCTCGGGGTATGAATTCGGCTCCTTGCTGGAAGATATTCAAATGGTTGCTCAAGGGGAGCCCGATTTGAGCGACCAGAGCAAACAGCTCCTCGCCCGGATCGACAAACCCTTGCATTTGCAAGTCTTTGTCACCCCTACCTGCCCCTACTGCCCTTCGGCCGTGCTGCTGGCGCATAAAATGGCCATGGTTAACGACAACATTATTGCCGACATGGTAGAAGCCACCGAATTTCCCCATCTGGCGATGAAGTACAATGTGCACGGGGTGCCGCGTACCATGGTGGGCGAAAGTTACGCCATCGAAGGCGCCCTGCCAGAAACCCATTTTATTCAACGGGTGCTGGAGGGCTTCAAGCAAATATACCCGAAAAACTAAACACAGGATGTCGGTGTCATGAAACAAATCGGATGGATATTCATATTGATTCTCCCGCTTGTCCTGCTGATCGGTTGCGGCGGGGAAAATGAGAAACCCGCAGCCGACTCGGCGACTGCACCCGACTTTGCTCTGGAAGATCACCAGGGCAACGTGGTGCGATTATCAGACTTCCGGGGCAAGGTGACCATCATCAATTTCTGGGCCACCTGGTGTGGCCCCTGCCGTCAAGAAATCCCCGGCTTCGTGCGGCTCTATGATCGCTACAAGGCAGACGGTCTGGCAATCATCGGCGTTTCCCTGGATCGGCCCGGATGGGAAGTGGTTCGTCCGTTTATGAAACAGTACAAGATCAACTACCCCATCGTACTGGGCAATCAGAAAGTCGTTTTGGATTATGGAGGAATCCAGGCCATTCCCACAACGTTTATCCTGAATCGGGAAGGACGGGTGGTAGATCGCATCATCGGTTACCGACCGGAATCCTTTTTCGAAGAACGAATCAAAGCGCTTCTGTAAGCCAGGGAAAAAGGGAAAGGGTGAATCATGGCCGAAGTGATTGTGAAACAAGTAGAGGGCATTACCTTTGTGGGCCGCGGGGAATCGCGGCACTGGGTGGTGATGGATGGTCCTGAAGCCTTTGGCGGTTCCGAAGCCGGAACCCGGCCCATGGAGCTGTTCCTGATGAGCCTCGCCGGCTGCACCGGCGCCGATGTCGCCTCCCTGCTAAAAAAAATGCGCGTCAATGTGGACCAAATTGAGATCGTGGTCAAAGGCCAGCGGGCCGAAGAGCATCCCAAAGTCTATACCCAAATCGAGCTGGAATACCGGTTTTACGGAAATGATCTGGAAGCTGCCAAGGAAAAAATCGAAAAGGCTATTGAACTGTCCCAATGGAAATATTGTTCGGTATCGGCGATGATCCGCAAAGCGGAAATTCCTTTTCGCTACAGCTACAGGCTGATACCAGCGGATTCGGAAACCTAAGGGGAAGCGTATTCAAAAAAAGCGACACTTTTTTCATCAAAGTGTCGCTTTTTTCGTGCCGGTTTTGACGCCCGTCAAGAATCTCCCCCGACACAATGTTTCTAACCCCTTGTAAACAAATGGGATATAAAAATTAATTTCCCGGGAGCATCTCTGGCATAATTATTGTATTGTTTGACCGGGTGCACAGGGAAATCGGGTGAACGGAGGTATGTTTCGCCCACAGAATAATCAATCAGGAGGGAACACCATGAAGTTGAAAATTAAAGTAAAAATGAAAATTAAACGGTATACCCACCAAAACGGTTAACGGGCAAGCCCCGCATCCCGGCGGGGCTTTATTTTTTATAAGGATTTAATGACCTGCCTGATCCGCTCCCCAATCTCGGGGGGGACCTCCTCATCTTCCCCTCCACGAAAGAGTCGATTGACATAGGTTATTTCCTCATAGTACCTCCGGCAGGGGGAACACCGATCCCGATGTTCCTGGAAAGCCCGGATTTCCGATTCACTCGACATTTTGTCCCAATCCAGGGATACGAGGTTTCGAAATGGTTCCCAGGTCATGATGTATCCCTCCAATTCTTCCCCATACCCGTTCTCCTTTAGACCCGCCGGAGAACCATTCACAACTACTCTTCTTTGATTTTTTCCCGGAAATGATGCCGGTGCAAAAACCGTTCTTTGGGATTGGGACGCTGTTTGCGACGATATTCCGGTTCCCTTCGTAAAAACGCCTTATATTGCTTGAGTTCGCGCCACAGGGCGTCGAAGGCTTCGCTGATGGACTGGACGACATCCCGCGACTGTTTTTCCGCCCGCAACGTTTTATGAGGCAACTCCAGAACCAGACGCGTGGCAATCAACTCCTTGCGAGCCACCCGATCGAAATGAATGGTGAACAATACCAGCTCCGGATGAAACGACTCCAGCAGTCGCTCCAGCTTTTGTACCTTTCGGCGAATCAGATTTTCACCCAGGGCGTTGATTTTTAAACCATTGCGTTGAATGATGCAATTCATCACCACCCCTCCTTTCCTGCTGTTTTCGGTTCAGGATGGCCGGGCATCTCTTATACCCCCTCTCACCTTGCCCTTAAAGGGTTTTGCCGCCCAATTCACGGATTCATGACAGGCGGATACAAATCCAGTGCCACAGCATTGATGTGTTGAAAAATCAATGGGTTGAATATATTACCGTCTCCGGGGCTTCCAGACAATTTGACGGATGAGGTGTACCGGATTACTGTAAAATTTGCGTGATCCAGGCGTCCAGGTATCCCTTCTGAACCAGCCGTTCCCGGAAGCGCATCGCTTCCTCTCGTTTGGAGAAACGGCCCAGCAATACCTTCCATAGAGGTCCCTCCCGGAGCACGGTGATCGGTTGAGCAAACTGTTGCTCCAGGCGCCGGCTCAATTGGCGGGCCTTTTCCTCGAAACCGGTGGCCGCCACCTGGACGGCATAAAAAATGCGGGCGTCCCCTTCGGTCAGGGAAACCGCGGCCTTCGGTTTGGGCACCCGAATCCGGGTCTCTACAATCCATCCGTTGGGAAATCCCGCGTAATACCATCGATCCAGTGCAATACGAGCCATGTCTCTCGTGGGATAATCTCCCACCTGCACTTTATACAAGCCATCCCGGTGATCTTTTTCCAGGTAGACGGAGTCCAGCCGGGATCGGCGTGCCCGTCCGGCAACTTGTTCGGCTTCCCGGCGGGAGCGCCCTGCAAATATCTGCACCCGAAATCCCTCCTCCAGGGTGTAGGGCAAGGCCTCCTGGCGCCGTTGAACTTCCCCTTTGACCCGAAATTGAACGCTGTGATCCCCGTACTTTTTGACCAGCCCGCGAAAATCCGAACGATTGAGGAAATCCTCCAATCGAGTAGCTTCCTGTTCTTGACCCAAGGCGACGGCGGTCATCATCCCTACGATGAACAGGATACCCGGAAAGGGACGGCGACGGATATTGGATTTCTGTTTCATCAATAAACCTTCCGTAGGGTATAATCCGGAAAATAAAACCGCAAGATATCCCGATAATCAGCCCCGGAAAGAGCCATTCCCAGGGCTCCCCACTGGCACATTCCCCGACCATGACCAAAACCGGCACCGATTACATAGAACATTTCCGGGCGGGTGGGAGAGGTCATCAGGATAAAGAAGTTGCTGGGCAAAGTCCGCCCCGAAGCATCCGCCAGCGCCCGGCGGA
>WFTQ01000096.1 GCA_015485355.1 bacterium
AGTATCAGACCATCGAGCAATTGGCGTCGGTGGCGGAGAAGGCGCGTCCCATACTGGCGGAGCAGGGTCTGGTGACCGGGGAGGTGCCCTTAACGCCCATTCAACACTGGTTCTTTGAATTGAACCTGCCCAACCCCCATCACTGGAACCAAAGCATCATCCTCTCCGTGAACCGGCGGCTGGATTGGCGCATCCTGCAACAGGTGGTGGCAGAGGTGCAAAAGCATCACGATATGTTACGGTTACGTTTTAAGCCTACCGAAAAAGGATGGGTTCAGTACCTCTCGGATGATCTGGAGTTTGTTCCTTTCGAATATGTGGACTTGTCCGATCTCACGGAAACCGAGCGGCGGGAAAAGGAGGAACAATTAACCGCCTGGTATCAAAGCACCCTTAACTTGCTTCATGGTCCGGCGTGGTTATTCGCCTATTTCGATGAGGGAACCGAAGCCGCCGGTAAGATTTTCATTACCGTGCATCACCTGGCCATGGATGGCGTATCCTGGCGTATCTTGCTGGAAGATATCCAACTGGCCTATCAACAGCTTAGTGCGGGTCAGCCCCTGAAACTACCTCCCAAAACCACCTCTTATAAACATTGGGCCGAGCGACTTCAGGAATACGCGCGTTCGGAAGCGATGTTAACCGAGGCCGAATATTGGCGGAAATTGGCCCATCGTCAGGTGGTACCGCTGGTACCCGATCGGCCCGACGGGGAAAATACCGAGGCGTCCACCCGCGAGGTCGTGGTTCGGCTAAATCCCGAAGATACCCAGGTGCTTTTACAGGAAAGCCCCCGGACTTATCGGACGCAGATTCTGGAGGTCTTGCTGGCCGCGCTGGTGAGGGCCTATCATCGCTGGAATCGGCGGCGGCGCCTGCTGATCGAACTGGAGGGCCATGGGAGAGAAGATATTCTCCCCGGTGTGGATATCTCCCGTACCGTGGGATGGTTTACCTCGTTGTATCCGGTAATGCTGGAAGCGCCCGTTGAAGAAGATGTCGGTGCGGTCATCCGTGCCGTGAAAGAACAACTCCGGACCGTTCCGGGCAAAGGCATCGGATATGGAATTTTACGCTACCTCAGTCCCGATGCCCGCATAAGGGAGCAATTGATGAAGATGCCCCATCCTCCGATCAGCTTCAATTACCTGGGGCAGTTCCGCGCCGGTGGAGAGGAGGAAACCGCCGGTATATTCTCCCCCACCGATGTCGATAAAGGGCCGGATCGGGATCCCGGGGCACCCAGAACCCATCTAATAGATATCATCGGAAATGTCAGCGGAAATCGATTGCAATTTGTCTTTACATTCAGCCGACATCAGTTCCCGCATCAACGGATAGAAACCTTTGCCCGTCTGTACGTAGAAGCGTTACGGGCCATTGCAGAGCATTGTTTGCAGCCGGACAGCGGTACATTTACCCCGTCGGATTTCCCCCTGGCCACGCTTTCGCAGCAGGCTCTGGATCGTTTGATCACAATGCCCCGGGAGGTGGAGGACATTTATCCCCTGAGCCCCATGCAACAGGGTATGCTCTTCCATTATTTGCTGGCCCCCCAAAGCGGCATCTATGTGGAACAATTGAGTGCAACCTTAAAAGGCGATTTTCAGCCGGAGGTCTTTCGCCGGGCCTGGGAAACGATCATCCAGCGCCACACGATCTTGCGCACCGGTTTTGCCTGGCAGGGATTATCCGAACCGCATCAGGTGGTGTATCGCACCGCCCGGGTGCCTCTGGAACTGCTGGATTGGCGCGATCTGGAACCCGAAAACCGCCGGCAGAAGCTGATCACGTTTCTGGACGAACAACGGCGTGCCGGTTTCGATCTTAAAAAGCCCCCCCTGTTTAAAGTCCATATCATACGGCTGGAAGACGACGCCGTTCAGTTGGTGTGGACCTATCATCATCTGCTGGTGGATGGATGGGCGGTACCCATTCTGCTGAATGAGCTGTTTGCGCTTTATCAGGCTCATATTCAGGGGGATACCCCGCAATTGCCCCCGGCTCAACCGTTCCGCGAATACATCGCCTGGCTGCAGCGGCAGGATTTACAGGCGGCGGAGAGGTTCTGGAAGGATTATCTGAAACATTTCCGGGCGCCCACTCCCTTAATTTCGGAGCCCGAAAAACAGGGGCAAAAAGACCCCGAGGAAATTTCGCGGAAAGAAGAGATACGGCTTGCTCAGGAACTGACCCGGCGTTTAAATGACGTTGCTCGACGCCATCATCTGACCCTGAATACCCTGATTCAGGGCGCCTGGGCCCTGTTGTTGAGTCGGTACAGCGGCGAGCACGACGTGGTATATGGAGCCACCACCTCGGGACGACCCGCCGATCTACCGGGTGCCGATACAATGGTCGGTATTTTCATCAACACACTGCCGGTGCGGGTCCAGGTCCAACCGGAAGAACAACTGGTAGACTGGTTGAAGCGCTTGCAGGAAGGGCAGGCGGAAATCCGACAATACGAGTATACGCCATTGGTACGCATTCAGCAATGGAGCGAAGTCCCACCGGAAATGCCTCTATTCCACACGCTGGTCGTGTTCGAAAATTACCCGGTTGCTGCGACGGTTGACAACGTCCGGGGGGATTTGCATATCGAAAACATCCTGACCCGCGAGCAGACCAACTTCCCCGTCACGCTTGGCGTATTGCCGGGAGAGCATTTGCAAATCGAAGCGGTGTATGATATTCAGCGATTCCATCCTTCGACCATAAAGCGCTTGTTGGGGCATTATCAGCAAATTTTGCGGGAGATGGCCCAGGGACTGGAGAAGCCCTTAGCTCGGGTGGCCCTGATCACTCCCCGGGAACAACGGCAGATAATTGAAGGATGGAACAGCACGGGTAAGCGATTTTCGGCCAAGCGCTGCATTCACGAATTATTCGAAAGGCAGGTAGCCAAAACGCCCGATGCCGTCGCCCTGGTTTTCCGCCGCAGTGCCCTGGAGCGGATCCAGCTTTCTTATCGAGAATTAAACCAGAAAGCGAATCAGCTGGCGCACTTTCTCATCCAGCAGGGAGTCGGCCCGGAAACCGTCGTCGGGGTAAGCCTGGATAAATCCGTGGAAATGGTGGTGGCGATTCTGGGCGTTTTAAAAGCGGGTGGGGCCTATCTACCCCTGGATCCCAAATATCCCGACGAACGGCTTCACTACATGCTGGAAGATGCGCGCGTACCCGTGTTACTGACCGGTAAAGCGTATGCCGGTCGGTTCGAGGATTTTGAGGGCCGTGTGGTGCTGCTGGACCAGCAGTGGGAAACCATCGCTTGCCTGCCCGATCGCAATCCGGATGCCGCCGTGTTCCCCGATAATCTGGCGTATGTCATTTACACATCGGGCTCCACCGGCCGACCCAAGGGCACCATGCTTCAGCATCGGGGACTGGTGAACCTGGTGGAGGCGCAAATCGATGCGTTTGGCATCCGACCCGATAGCCGGGTTCTGCAATTTGCCTCCTTCAGCTTCGACGCTTCGGTATCGGAAATTTTTATCACCCTCTGTCGAGGCGCCCGCCTGTATTTGACGGATGACGAATGGTTGAACTTTGGGGACCGTTTTGTGGAACTGCTTCAGGTGGAGATGATCACCAAAATTACCTTACCCCCCTCGGTACTCTCGGTGCTGCCCGAGGCCAAATTACCCCATTTGAAGACCATCGTCTCCGCCGGAGAAGCCTGTTCCCCTGAACTGGTGCACCGGTGGGGCAAAGGACGCCGTTTTATCAACGCCTATGGGCCCACCGAAAATACCGTTTGTGCCACGGTGTATCCGGTAAAGAAAATGCCCAAGGGCTCTCATGTGCCCATTGGAAAACCCATTGCCAACGTTCAGGTATACATTGTCGATGACCACCTGAATTTGCAGCCGATCGGCGTCCCGGGAGAACTGTGCATTGGTGGGGTGGGACTGGCTCGAGGGTATGTGAACCGACCCGGGCTCACGGCGGAGAAGTTTGTGCCCGATCCGTTCTCCGGCGAACCCGGAGCCCGTTTATATCGGACCGGCGACCTGGCGCGGTATCTGCCCGACGGCTCGATCGAGTTCCTGGGGCGCATCGATCAGCAGGTTAAGGTACGCGGTTTTCGCATTGAACCGGGGGAAATCGAGGCGGTTCTGATGGAACATCCCGGGGTCAAAGAGGCCGTGGTCGTGGCCCGGGAGGTCGGCCGGGACGATAACCGGTTGGTGGCCTATTTTATACCGGCACAAGAAAATGCCCCCGCCACCGAAACCCTGCAGCAGTTTTTAAAACAGTATTTGCCCGATTATATGGTGCCTTCGGTGTTTGTCGCCCTGCCGGAATTTCCCTTAACCCCCAACGGGAAAATCGATCGGAACAAACTGCCGGAACCGAAAGGCGAAGCCATACTGCGAAAGGAATTGGTTCCTCCACGGGATGCGTTGGAATTGAAACTGGTGCGCTTATGGGAAGAAGTCCTGAACGTGCGGCCGATAGGAATCAAGGATAACTTCTTTGATCTGGGAGGGCATTCGTTGCTGGCCTTGCGGCTGGTGTCCATGATTCAGGAACGGTTTCAGAAAGAGGTGCCGCTGGTCACCCTGGTGCAAGAACCCACCATAGAAAAACTGGCGGAAGTGTTGCGAGAAGGGCAAATCGGCCCCAAAGAAGAAAAGTGGTCCCCGTTGGTCAAGTTGTGGAAAGGGAAGAAGCCTGTTGGGGAGCCCACCCTGTATATTGTTCATCCCTCCGGAGGCAGCGTACACTGGTACGCCGAGCTGGGACGTTTATTGGGCGGCGAATTTCCCGTCTATGGGATTCAGGCACGGGGGTTAACCGGAAAGCAACCCATCCACAGCGAAATTGAGGAAATGGCCGCCGCCTACGTGGAGGCTGTCCGGAAACGCCAGCCGCAGGGTCCTTACCACATTGCCGGTTGGTCCCTGGGAGTGGTCATTGCCTATGAAATGGGGCAGCAGTTGAAGACCATGGGCCACGAGGTGGCCTTCCTGGGAATGCTGGATCAGGGGCCCTATTTACCAGACGATGAGCCCGAAGATGAGGCGGAAATGCTGGTCGACATGTTTCGTCGCTATTTCGATCTCTCGGTAGAACAATTGCGCGCAATGGATTCCGATGAGCGTTTCAAGTTTGTGTTGAAAAAGGCGAAGAAGGCAAAAATTTTGCCCCGCTTTATTACACAAGCCATGTTTAAGAATTATATTCACATCATTCAGGCCCAGACCGAGGCCTGGCGGCGCTATCGGCATCGACCCTATCCGGGTAAAATCACCGTCTTTGTTTCCGACGAACATGCAGAAAGAGAGGATCAGCCCCTGGATCTGGGATGGAAGGAGTTGGCCCGCGGCGGCGTGGACATTTTTCGGGTACCCGGCGATCATCTGAGCATGATGACGGACCCGCAGGTGCATCAACTGGCCGAACAAATCCGAAAAGCATTACAAAAGTAACCGATCCTGGTAAACCCCACCGCCGTCGTAAGAAAATGAAGGAATCGAACAGTGCGGCCCGTAGGGAGTCAAAAGAAAAGATGATCGGGGGATTAAAAAACGAAGGGCTTGGGGAAAAACGCACCGAGGTAAAGGATGGATGTTTCTGTAGAACGTAAAAACGAAGTCAATGAACCGACGCGGTTGTTAAACTGGAATTACGTGTTGTTGTGGCAGGGACAATTTGTCAGTCGGGCAGGTTCCGAATTGTTTTCCATAGCCATGATGCTCTGGGTCAAGGAAGTTACCGAGTCCAGCAGTATCCTGGGCATTCTGATGATGTTGGCCAGCATTCCAGCCGTATTTTCCAGTGCGCTGGGCGGCGTTTTTGCCGATCGCTTTTCCCGAAAAAAAATCATCGTGACCAGCGATACCATCAGCGGTCTGCTCATGTTGAGCCTGGGGATATTGATGTGGGTCTATCCCTCCCATGTGCGAATCATCCTGATGGGAATGTTTATTGTCGTGACCCTGAACGGCATTGTGAGTTCATTTTTCATTCCCGCGGTAACAGCGTCCATCCCCAGCATTGTTCCCCGGGAAATGATCGAACGGGCCAATTCCCTGCGTCAGGCGTCGTTTCGGATCGCCGGCTTTATCGGAACCGCCGTCGGAGGATTTTTATACAAGGCGATTGGCGCTCCCCTCATCGTATTGATCAATGGGTTAACCTATTGGATCTCGGCCCTGTCGGAATCTTTTATCACCATTCCCGAAATTGACCGGAATGTTTCCGGGGCTTCTGAGACTCTGGCAACCAAAATCAGGCAGGACCTTAAAGAAGGGTTCCATTTTGTGTGGCATTTTCCCGGTTTGCGGGGATTGTTCCTGGCTTCGGCGATTTTAAACTTTTTCACCATGCCCATTATGGTGTTGTTACCGTTTTATGTCCTGGATTTTCTGAAGATCGGGGAGGAATGGGTGGGATTAATTTTGCTGGCCCTGGGAGTGGGCTCCCTGATGGGTTCCATTTTCGCCGGTATTTTCCGATTTCGGGGGAAAAGGCGAACTCTGGTCTTAATTTTAGCCATGCTCATTCAGGGATTTACTCCCATTGCTTTGGGATTGTTCATCGTGCCTTCTTTGGCGGTCGTTTTCGCCGGTCTCTCGGGAATGATGGGCGGTTTTATTTTTGTGAACATTATTAGCATCCTTCAGCAAGTCATTGCGCCCGAGATGCGGGGACGGGTCTTTGGATTGTTGAACACTTTTTCGGCCAGTATCGCACCCCTGGGGATGGGGGTCGGGGGCATTG
>WFTQ01000097.1 GCA_015485355.1 bacterium
GGGCAGGCGGCCCGCTTGCAGCGGGCTCGCCTGTGCCAATCTGCTGTCCTGCAGATTGGTGAGACCCTGATGCACCTGGTGTTGAAGCTGCCCCGTTTTTCAGAGGGGATTCACTCGGCACGTCCTTGTGCCTCGCCCTACGGGCAGGCGGCCCGCTTGCAGCGGGCTCGCCTGTGCCAATCTGCTGTCCTGCAGATTGGTGCGACCCTGATGCACCTGGTGCTGAAGCTGCCCCGTTTTTCAGAGGGGATTGAACCGATTTCATCCGCGTACGCATCGTACACGTTGGCGCTCACAAAGTAGGCCAGGTCTTCCCGCTGGTCTTTGTAATCCTTGGGGAGCAACTTCAGCATGCCCGGAAATACCTGGTCCCGGTAGCTGGGACTGGCGGGAATAGTGTAATCGTTCACGTTGGCATCGTTCAGCGCCTGCTTTACAAATCCATCCAGAATTTTCAACAGCTTGTCCGTGCGAGTGGTGCCCGTATTGGCCGTATCTCCCATAAAAATGAGCTGTACGGTATCCTTGCCCCAGCGCTTGGCAAAAATCCGGTTCAGGGTTTCGTTGATCCGTTCGCCTTCGATGTTCTTTTTGATGTAATCGAAGGTCACATCGTAAGCGGCAATCACCGATACCGGCTGCAGTGTTTTGCGGGTATGGGTGGGCGTCACCACATCGGCATCCGCTGGCGCCTGTCCTTCGGACGCGGCCACCATGGCCGGTTCGCCCAAATCCAGGGCATCCAGATTAATGCTGGTCTTGATCCCGGTTTCCACCCGGATGGCCTGCAACACCCGGGTTTGCTCCACGGAGAGGTCTATAAATTCCTCCGTGTCCTGCGGGCTGGCCAATCCCCCCAGGCCGGTGGTAATCTGGGCTTTCAGTATCTGAAGCAATTCTTTGTTGCTTAACATGTCTGCATCTCCTTTCCGAATTGATTGCTAAATAATAGGCAATCCCTTAAACCCCTTGCTTTTCTGCACATCTGTATCGTCATCATCCGAACCTTCATCGGACTGGCGACCGGGATGGGCCTTTTCCAGTTCCTCCAACCGTTTTTCCAGCCCGGAAATTTTCTCCAGCACATCGTTCAGTTTATTCAGCAGTTCGTTTTGCTCACTGCCCTGGGGTTGCCCGGATTGTTTTTGCACGTCTTCGGCCGTTTCCGGCGCCTGATCGGTATTCTGGGTTTTGTCTTCTTTCATGGTGGGATCTCCTTCCAGGTTATCTAAAAACTGTAAAAATTGGTTTACGCTTTCTTTCATGGCCGGCGTTTTATCTGGCACGGATTCGTCATTCAGGATCTTGTTCAACGCATCCTGAAGCGCCCAGATGGCCTGGTTGATGCTGCTACGCTTAAATTCCTCATTAAAATCTTTTTCCAGCATGGTGCCTCCTAAAAACAGGTTGGTCAGGGTTTGTCGCATTTTTTCCCAGATGCTTTGTTTCTCGGTTGGCAGGGGTTCCTCGGGTTCTTCCAGTTCTTCCGCCTTCCCGTATCCGCCCATGCTCAGGCCCGTAATGTCCCCGGATTTCACCTTCTCCCAGGTTTCTTCATTTTCCACTTTGATGCCCACCGCCCAGGCACCGTCCTTTTCATCCGGGAACAGCGGGTCGCCCTTGCGCACAATCCAGCTTTCGGCAACATAGCCCTCATCGGGCTCATAATCGTGCTGTTCATCCACATTGGTGGTGCGGCGGGCTTTCATAAAGCGGTAGGCCATTTTTTCAATTTCTTCGGCCGTCATCATATCCCCGTGGGCGTCCACATCATCCGGGGCATATACAATGCCGTAAACAATGCGCTTTTCATCATCCACCTTTAAAATGGGAATAATGCGTTCCACGGTTGGGGAACCATTTCCTTTGGCTTTCCACACGATGGTGCGTTTATTGGCGCCCTTATCCACCAGGCTAATGAACAACACCTCCACATCCTTTAATAAGCGTTTTGCCTTGGGCATTGGTCCTCTCCAAACATTCTGCGGCTATTATAGAATATGGAAAAAACGCAATCATCGTGAAAATTCTGCAGTATCGGAATTTGGGGGGAATAAAAAACGGGCTGTAAACGCCCGTTTAAGGAAAGGGGTATCTTTACTATCGGCAGGCCGGTTTCGCGCTCCAGAAACCGCTTACAACACCTTTACAACAGCAATTCAACTTTATTTTGGAAGATGATGGGAAGATTTTGGGATGAAGCAATATTAATTTTCGCTGTTTACCTTTTCACGCCGCTGTTTTTCTTCTTTCAGGGTGTTCACATCCTGCCACCAGTATTTTGGGGAAGGGGGATCCGGAATGCCCTGAATGGCTTTTTTGATAGCCGGATTATCCGCGTTTTCTAATAACCACTCATCCGCTTTCAGTATAGCCGCCCGTTGCTCCGGGGTAACCTCATCCGGATGTTGCTGCAAAAAATCTTCAATTTCGGTACGGGCAATTAATAAGCGGTCCTGCCAATAGGGATCAGCTTCATCCAGAAGGTCAGTAACATGGTTTACCCATGCATCGTATGCCAGTTCAAATGTATCTTTGTCCAAAATTTTTTCCATACCCACCCATTTACTGATGGTTTTACCCTTCTTTTGTAAGATAAATTTACTATTCCTCCGGGTCAATTGTTTCTCAATATTTTTAACCGAAAATATGGTGCGTATAATATTCCGTTCCAGGTCGATGACCAGCAATACATTTTTCTTATAAAATACCATTTGAGGGAATTTGCCTTGATATAACTGTAAGTAAATATCCCGTCCGCCTTTACGAATCAGGTCCGACACCATTTGATTCATTTCCGAAATAGTTTTCCAATTGGTATACTTTTCTGATTTATGTTTGTTAAAATGAGCTTTCATTCGTTCCCATTTTGCCCCCATTGCCCGCTGAACCAGTTTGCTTAACTCTTTTCCGCTCAGTTGTTCCTGGTTATTGATTATCTGCCGCAAGCTCTCCCGGAGTTCCCCGGCTGCTCCGGCGGCCGCAAAATCAATGTCCTTTATGCGCCGGGCCTTTTTGGCCATCACAGTGCGGGTACGGCAGTTAAAATGGTAGGGTGGCAGGGCCATGCCTTTCGGTAGCTTACGGGTCGGTTTGCCCTCAATTTCTTCCGGTTTGCGCCAGGGGGCAATTTGCTTTACCTCTTCCGGATCTTTGGCGTTGATAAGGGCATCCCGCAGGGCAACGGCTTCCTCCACGGAGATAATGCGCCCGTGCATTTCCCGGGATATTCGGGTGGTGAGACCCTTATATACCTGGTGTTGAGGGTGCCCCGTTTTTCAGAGGGGATTCACTCGGCACGTCCTTGTGCCTCGCCCTTCGGGCAGGCCAGGGCTGACGCTCCGTCATTGCCCGTCTGCGTTCCCGTGGATGAGGGGAGAAACCTACCGGACGGTTCCCTGGGACTTCCTCCCACAGATGAAAGGAACGGTTCCTATCCATCGGGAGAGAAAGGGATTATATCCGGTTCGTCCAAGGATCGACCCGCCGCTGATGCCTTGCAAGGGGACGCATACTGCAGACTCGAGGTTGGGAGAAAGAGACATCGGCCCAAATGCATCGGTTGATGATGCCCAACACTATTCCGGTACATGTTGTGGATGCTGTGCCCGCGCGGCTGAGCGATGTCTCCCATTCGGAAACACGGAAAGTCCTGATCATCCAGCCGATCCGAACGGAAGGGAGTGCCCGTTTCAATGCGAAACGGCAACAGCGTAACTTGACAGAAGTACCCAAAAACCCTTATCTTGATGCTGTCGATTCAGGGAATGCGAAGGGTTTTCGCAAATGTCTCCAAATGCGTTTTTCGGGAATTCCACTTTCCACTCGCACCCGGGACCATCCATGACAAGCGGGGTGTACCCTGCCGGTGAATATCCGGTAACCCCTTCATCCAGACGAAGCCAAGGGTTCGTTTAAAATGATCTTAACCTTAAAAAAGGAGACGATCATGACTAAACTCCAAACCTTATTGATCGTTTTCGTTTTCCTGCTTTCCCCGGTGTATGGCCAGGAGCAGGGAAGGGTGCCTTTTTTCAACGGCACGGTTCGGTCGGTGGGGCCTGTTGAAGGGCGGGGGTTTGCCTCGGAGTTAAACGAGCCGTTTTTGAGCCCTCATGATGAAGTTTTTCCTGTTGAGCGCGGGGACGGGGCCGGTATTCCGGTATCCACACCGGGCAACCGGCCGCTCAGCCTTCGGGAACGGCATACCTTGCAGGCCATTATTCAGGATTTTCAGGTGAATGAAAACGCGGGTCCAAACGGCGCTCGACAGTATACACCGGCCGTTGCGGTGGACGGATCGGGGTCTTTTATCGTTGTTTGGGAAGATCGCCGCAATATCGACGGGGATATTTACGCCCGGCGCTATGCCGCGGATGGAACTCCGTTGGGCGCCAATTTCAGGGTCAATGACGACAGCGGCGGTGCAGGACAGAGATCGCCGGCCGTCGCCGTGGACGGTTCCGGGAATGTGGTGGTGGTCTGGACGGATGAACGCAGTGACCCTAACGGGGACATTTACGCCCAGCGGTATGCGGCGGATGGGAGTCCGTTGGGCGCCAATTTCAGGGTCAATGACGATAGCGGCGGTGCAAGGCAATGGTCACCCGCCGTCGCCGTGGACGGTTCGGGGAATGTGGCGGTGGTCTGGACGGATGGACGCCAGGGCGATCGGGATATCTACGGCCAGCGTTTTGCTTCGGATGGGGGTCCATTGGGCGTCAATTTCAGGATCAACGACGATAGCGGCCGGGCAAGGCAATGGAGACCGGCCGTCGCCGCGGACGGCTCCGGGAATGTTATGGTGGTTTGGGAGGATGAACGCAATGATACTTATGGGGATATTTACGCCCAGCGGTATGCGGCGGATGGGAGTCCGGTGGGCGCCAACGTCAAGGTCAATGACGACAGCGGCCGTGCAAGGCAAGGGTGGTCGGCCGTCGCCGTGGACGGCTCCGGGAATGTGGTAGTGGTGTGGGCTGATTATCGCAGGGATTATTATGGGGATATTTACGCCC
>WFTQ01000098.1 GCA_015485355.1 bacterium
TCCTGATCGACGTATTTACGGGCCATTGTCTGAACGTCTTCGGCAGTGACCGCATCGATCTCCTTTAGATAATTCTCCCAGTAATTTTCCGGTAAATCGTACAATTTCTGTTGAAGGGCCAGCATCGCAATGCTGGCAGGGGTTTCGTTTTGCAAAGGAAACACCCCAATCAGGTAACGCTTGGCATTTTTCAGGTCTGCATCGGCAACCGCTTCCGCCTTGATGCGATCGAACTGTTCAAAAAAGGCATCCAGGGCACTATCGGTTACACTGGTTCGGACCTCGGCGCTGGCCACCCATCCACCCGTATCTTTATAGGTGTGCAGAGAACTGTAAGCCCCATACGTATAGCCTTTTTCTTCCCTCAGGTAGAGGAAGAGGCGTCCACTGGCGCCCCCACCTAAAATTTTGTTCATCACCAGCACCTTTTCGTACTCCGGGCTCTTCCGACTAAACAGCAAATTTCCCATTACAATATTGGACTGTTCCGATCCCGGACGGTCAACCAGATAAACCACCCGCCGGGTTCGCGCCTCGGGCAAGGGGAACTTCTGCGTTTTAAACACCTCCGAACGCCAGGCGCCGAAATATTTGCGCACTTTCCTGAGCGCCTCCTCCACGGTAATATCCCCGGCAACCACCAGCACCGTTTTGGAGGGCACAAAGTTGCTGCGGTGCAGGTCCAACAAGGCCTCCCGGGTTATATTGCGAATGCTTTCCGGAGACTTGGCCTTGCTGTAAGGATGGGGCGAATACAAAACCTTATTCAAACGACGATTGGCCAGAAACGAAGGGGAGCTTTTTTCGTTTTCGATGTCGGCCAGCATCTTCGAGCGTTCTTTCTCCACTTCCCGGGGATCAAAAACAGGATTCATGACCACATCGCTCATCAAATCCAATCCCCGATCGGCGTATTCTTTTAAAAATTCTCCATGCACATAGAAGAAATCCCGCGTGGAGGAAGCATCCAATTCTCCACCCAGAAAATCAATCTCCTCGGCAAGCTCTTCGTAGGTCCGACTTTGGGTGCCCTTTTTCAGCACCCGCGCCATCAATTCCACAGCGCCTTCCATGCCATCGGGATCGTTTTTCTGACCAAAGTCGATCCCCATGCGGTAATACACCTTGGGCACTTCGTGGTGTTCGATCACCAAAAGCGTCAAACCGTTGTCCAGAATTTTTTCGCTCACCCCGGGAAATTTGAAATCGATCAAACGATCATCTATGGGCGGTTTTGGCTTCACGATGTCCCTCTCCTGTTGGTTTTCGACTGCCAAGCCTAATAGGAAACCGGTAAATACCGCGGTGGCCAGCAGGATCTTCATCTGTCTCATTCCCGAACCTCCTCGTTCCACCTATGGACGTTTGGCCGGATACACCTCGATGACACTGCGATTCGTCTTCTGAAAATATTTTTGGGCCGCCGCCTGAACGTCCTGAGGGGTAATCTCCATGTACCGATCCAGTTCCCGATAAAACAAGGTTGGATCATCAAAGTACATCGAGTACATGCACAACAGGTCGGCCTTATAGTATACCCGTTCCAGTTTGGTTAAAAAGTCCGCTTTGAATTGGTTTTTCACTTTTTGCAACTCCCGGACATCAATCGGTTCTTGTTGCAAGCGGGCGATTTCCTCTTCGAAGGTTTGTTCCACCTCCTGAATGGTGTGTCCGGGTTTTACCTGAGCAAAAAAGAGAAATAAACTGGGTCCCTGGCGACTATCCACCCCCCCAAAAATGTGCAATGCCGATTGTTCCTGCTCAACCAGGCGTCGATAAACCCGGGAACTCTCTCCATCAAAAAGGATTTTCTCGATAATTTCGACCGTATAGTGATCGGGATCCCCTTTGGGTGGTATATGGTAGGCACACACGTAGGCGGGCATGGGAGCGAACTTATCTTCCCATTTCATGCGCTTTTCCCGGGTTTGCGGGGGTTCGGTCAGGTCCACGGGTGGCGGAGCCTCCCCGGCCGGGATACCCGCAAAATATTCCTCCACAATTTCAAGGGCTTCCCGCACTTTAATATCTCCCACAATGGCCAACACCGCATTATTGGGCTTGTAGTACAATTGATGAAACTTGCGCACATCCTCCAGGGTGGCCCGGTCCAGATCGCTCATCGAACCGATTATGGAATGTTTATAAGCCCAATTTTCGTAGGCTAAGGAATCGATCAGCTCGGCGAATACCGGCCCGTAAGGGCGATTATCGACCCTTAAGCGCCGTTCTTCCTTCACTGTGGCCCGCTGGTTTTCAAAATTTTCCCGGGTCACGTTGAGAGAACGCATCCGGTCGGCCTCCAACCAGAGGGCTAAGCGCAATTGATTGGCCGGCACCACCTCGAAATAATTGGTTCGGTCTTTATTGGTACTGCCATTCATCCAACCACCCACATCGCTAATCCATTTCATGTGTTCGGCCTTGCCCACATTCTCCGAACCCTGAAACATCATGTGCTCAAACAAATGGGCAAAACCACTCTTACCGGGCTCTTCGTCCCTGGAACCCACTTTATACCAGACGTCCACCGCCACAATGGGCACCGATGTATCGCGCATTAAAACAACTTTCAGGCCGTTATCCAATGTTTGTTGAACAATCTCGCCTTCTCCAGGCTCCTTACTGCAGTGGCTCAAAACCAGTAAACTCATAAACCATACCCCAAATATCGTTTGCCATTTCATTGATTCCTCCACACAGGACTCATTAGATTCGCAACTCCCGCACCTTTTCCCCGATGAAATAATAGCGAAAGTCTTTACCCATTAGACATTGCAGACCACCATAGGCCGCGTATCCCAGAGCCAAAAAATACAGTCCCACAAAAGTGGGTAAAAACAACAAACCCACCAGAAAATATGAAAAAATCAGTACAAAAACGCCCAGACCCAACAGCACCACAATCAAGAATAACTGATACAACAGGGCCTGTTTGCTCTGAAACAGCACGTATTCAGAAACGCTGTCCTTTCGGTCTTCCAGATACCAGATGATAAAGGGCAGCAGCACCGGTAAAAAGAAAACCGCAAAATGGGAAACGGCTGCTAACAGCTTTTCATCCCCCTTTTGGGGTAAATGATACTCAAAGGATTCCGGCAACCCCTCCATAGTCCAACCCATGTTTTTGTTTGTCTGGTTGATTCAAGTCGATTCAATTTTACAACCACCTCCCTAAAAATCAAAATGAAAATTCGGTTTCCCGAATTGACCGTGGGCAACCCGTATCCCAATCACCCGCACGCTCTTTCGGGAGGAAAAGGGCCGGTAAGGACGGTTTTCCCGGGGGATCCGGACTTCTGCACCCCATTTCCGCATTGCCCCGGTAAGGGTGTGGTCATCGTTTCCCCGCGGGCAAAATCGAAACATTCCTATCTTGCACCATCATCATTCATTCACTAATTTTGATCATTGTATACGCTGAATCGCAGATAGTTTAGAAAAGGAGACCAACCATGAGTCAAATCATCGATGTGACCGCCAGAGAGATTCTGGACAGCCGAGGGAATCCCACGGTCGAGGTGGAAGTATGGCTGGATGATGGAGGATTCGGACGGGCGGCGGTGCCTTCCGGCGCCTCCACCGGCGAGCACGAAGCCGTGGAATTGCGGGACGGGGACAGGGAACGTTATTTAGGGAAAGGGGTCTTGAAGGCCGTGCAGAACGTCAACGCGGTGATCGCAGAGGCATTGATCGGGATGGATGCCACCGATCAAGTGGCGGTTGACCGGCGCTTGTTGGAGCTGGACGGCACGGAGAACAAATCGAACCTGGGTGCCAATGCCATTCTGGGGGTCTCCTTGGCGGTGGCCCGGGCGGCCGCGGACTCGCTGGGACTGCCCCTGTTTTCCTATATCGGGGGGGTCAACGCCAAGGTGCTACCCGTGCCCATGATGAATATCCTCAATGGCGGGAAACACGCCGATAACAACGTGGACCTGCAGGAATTCATGATTATGCCGGTCCTCGCCACCTCGTTTCGAGAAGCCCTGCGGATGGGTGCCGAAGTTTTTCATCATTTAAAGCGTGTGCTGAAAGAAAAAGGCCTGAATACCGCCGTGGGCGATGAAGGCGGTTTCGCTCCCGACCTGCAATCCAACGAAGCGGCCCTGCAGGTCATTTTACAGGCCATTGAGAAAGCCGGCTACCGACCGGGCGAAGATATCTACCTGGCGCTCGATCCCGCCTCCAGCGAATTTTACGACAAACAGCGGGGATTATACCTCCTGAAATCAGAAAACCGGGAGTTAAGCCCGGGCGATATGGTGGATTATTACGTGCAACTGGTGAACAAATATCCCATCCTTTCCATCGAAGATGGAATGGCAGAGGACGATTGGGACGGCTGGAAAATAATGACCGACCGATTGGGGAGTCGTATCCAGCTGGTGGGAGATGATCTGTTCGTCACCAATACCCACCGGCTTGGGAAAGGCATTGAAATGAAGGTGGCGAATTCGATTCTCATCAAACTGAACCAGATCGGTACCCTTACCGAGACGCTGGATGCCATACAGATGGCGCATCGGGCGGGATACACCACGGTCATTTCCCATCGTTCCGGCGAAACCGAGGACGCCACAATCGCCGATGTGGCTGTGGCGGTCAATGCGGGACAAATTAAAACCGGTTCCACCTCCAGAAGCGATCGTGTGGCCAAGTATAATCAACTGTTGCGTATCGAAGAACTCCTGGGCAAGGAAGCCATGTATGCGGGCAAACAGGTTTTACGGTAACCCGGCTCGGAGAAAGTCCCGGAAGTCCTTGATGGGACTCCCGGTTTTCTGATCCGCTGGATTCCGATTCCTCCCCGGGCATCCCCAGGGCGCGCCCGGGGCCGGGCCGTTTGTAAAACAGGGGCTCCTCCCGGCGAGGGAGATTCTCGAATGCCATTCGGGCAAAAGGCGGGTAAAAAATTCAATGGCGAAACGAACCTACCGAACAACCTATCGAAACCGACGGCCTTCGCGTCGTTCTCCTCAAAAAGGTTCCCCTTGGAACCGGAAAACCGCCCGCTGGATTTTGCTGCTGCTCCTTTTGCTCACGGCTTCCATCTTCTTTACCGGCCCCAACTCGGTGTTCAAGTTGTATATGCTTTATCAGGAACGCGAACAGCTGCGGAAGGAAAAAGAAGCTCTGCTGAAAGAAAATCGGCAATTGAAAGAAACCATCAAAAAACTGGAATCCGACCTGGAATACATCGAAAAAGTCGCCCGCGAAAAATACAACCTTAAAAAAAAGAACGAAGAAATCTACCTGGTCAAACCGGAATAACTTCCGGGTGTAATTGGATGGAGTGGAACCTCCAGGGACATCCGCTGGGGTTATCCGCAAAACCCTGGTGAAGCAAAATTCGAATGGAGAAAAGGGCCGGGATGAAGGGCACAAACCGGGGAATTCTGATCCGAAAATCCGCCGTCGCCGGCATTTTGTTCTGGATGATGCTGTGCTCCATCGTCCCGGCTCAAACCGCCACTCAATACGAATTGCAACTTTCCAAGGACAATATCAGCTGGTTGTGGCTGGGCCACTTGCGGTTTCAGATGGGCACGGATACCACCGCCCGGTTGACCTTAGAGAACCGTTTCAGCAGTCACTTATACCGGGCCATGCGAACGGACAAAAAATGGAAAGACGATAACGTTTTCGACATCAGCTGGCAAAAACGGATGTCTCCCCTGTGGTATCTGCGTACCCGCTTTCAGTCAAAGATTTTTTCTGATGAAAACACCTTTGTCAAATTCAGCAAGCATTACCTGATGCAGGAGCTTGTTTTTCGGCCGCGCCCGGAGATCGCCGTTACCCCGGCCGCCGGCTGGGCCGTGGAAGACATATTCGGCATCCGCGACCAGGGCTTTCTGGGACGTCTACAGATGAAGATTCAGCGCTGGGACATGGGCGGTTACCTGAACGATACCGACCTGAGCAGCGAAGTACGGGCTTTCCCGGGCCGCCGCAACCAGGAGTTGCGCTTTTTTACCAGCTGGCATAAACAATTCTCCCCCTACGCGCGGGACAGCATTCGGGTGGGCTATCAATTTACCCAGAGCCGTTACTATCTTCCCAATACCCAGGCTCTGGAGCAAGTACTGATCAACGCGCGATTCCTGGAAAACGAGCTGCAATATCAAACCTCACCGCAAAGCATGGTCCTGGTGCAAACCTCTTTCCGCAACCGCGACATTGACCAAAGCAACCCCAATCTCCAGAACCGTCGGAAAGAAATTTTTCTGGGTAACACCATCCGTTGGCGTTACCAGGGAACCAGACTATCCCTGATTCACGGGGTTTCTTTTTCGCAAACGATTTACGATAATCCCGACGTTCAGACCGATATTAACGCGCTTCAGACCACTTTGACCTCAAACCTGACCTATCGGTTCCGTCCGGGCCGGCTGGCCTGGTTGCGCCTTTCGTACACCAAGTATGAATATAACACCCCCGATACATTGGTCAACCACGACGATCGGGACGAACTGCGTTTCCTTCTGGATATGGCCTACTTGCATCGCTTTCATCGGGATTTTCGCATGCTTTTGCAACTGAACACTTATCTGTATCATCAGATTTATATTCACCCCACCCGAAGCGCCAACAACAACTGGAACCGCATCTTTCAACTACGGGCGGCATTCCGACACCGCCTGAGCCCCGGCATCGAACATCGCTACCAATTGAAAATTCTGGCCAATTATACCGTTTTCGATTTCGACGAACTGTTTCCGGTGTATCGCAGCTACCTTTTTCGAAAGCTGATTTTTTCGGATTCCCTTTCCATTCAACTGACCTCTTCCCTGACGCTCAAGGCCGTTTATCAGCTGGAAAAAGAAGACAACGGGACCTTTTTTAAAAACCTGTTTGCTCAAAGAATCAATAAGGAACTGACGGCTCACTTTATCAATCTTTATCTGGAGCATCGTCGGTTGTGGTTGTTTCAGATTCTCTCCGGCATTACGTTATACTGGCGGGATGAATGGCGACCGGAGAAACAGCGCCGGAAAATTCGAGAATTTCGCAGTCTGACGCCGCGCCTCACCATCGCCTACCGCGTGCCCCAGAGCAAGCTCTTTTTCTACGCCACTTACGCCCCTACCAACTCCACCAATTTCGGCCGGCGTTTTCAATTTTTCCATACCGGCAACATTCAGTTGCGATATCGCTTTTGAATCACCCCCCTGCCGGCGGGCCGGGAATGCATCGGGTGTAGGGCCTTCCCTTGCGCCCGGAACCCTGACTCCGGTAACAATATCCGCCGTCCGAGGGATCCCTACACCCGAGTACGGCCACAGGAATCGTTCATCCAAAGGGACTTTACTCGGAACGCTTTCCTTGGATAAATGCCTCGGCAATGTCGACGTCTTCCTTGCTGCCAATAATTAACGGCGTTCGTTGATTCAATTCCTCGGGTTGAATGTCCAGAATGCGACGGAACCCATCACTGGCTTTACCACCCGCCTGTTCCACAATAAAGGCCATGGGATTGGCTTCGTACAACAAGCGCAGCTTTCCCTGTTTGCGGTCCGGACTTTTATTATCCCCGGGATACAGAAAAATACCTCCCTTCAATAAATTGCGATGAAAGTCCGCCACCAAGGAACCGATGTACCGGCTGTTCATGGGCCGGCCATCGGAGGGCATGGCCTTTTTGGCCCAGCGCACGTAGTTTTTCACCCCGTCGTCCCAGTAGTCGAAATAGCTCTCATTCACGCTGTAAATTTTACCCTTGGCGGGAATTTTGATGTTGGGATGAGAAAGCACAAACTCTCCGTAACTGGGATCCAGGGTAAATCCGTGCACGCCGGTGCCGGTGGTATAGACCAGCATGGTACTGGAACCGTAAATCACATAACCGGCGCACACCTGTTTACAGCCCGGCTGCAACAGATCGTCCAGGGTGCCGGGGCCGTCTCCCGGGGTGACCCGACGATAAATACTGAAAATGGTACCGATGCTGACGTTGACATCGATGTTGGAGGAGCCATCCAGCGGGTCGAACAGACACACATACTTTCCTTTGGGGATCCCGTCCGGTATGGGGATCAGTCCCTCGGATTCTTCCGAAGCCAGGGCACACAATTTACCCCCATGAACCAGGGAACGCACAAGAATTTCGTGGGCGAATACATCCAGTTTTTCCTGCTCCTCCCCGAAGACGTTGGTGGTACCGGATTTTCCCAGGATGTCGACCAATCCGGCCTTGTTGACATGATAGGAAATGATCTTAGCCGCCAGGGCGATATCGGTCAACAAAGCCGTAAATGCGCCGGTCGCATGCGGATAAAGCCGTTCCTGTTCGATAATATGGCGATTTAAGGTCATAACAAACCTGTCCATGAATGCCTCCTGAACTTTAACGTGACCATTTTATTTCCCATGCATGGGATTTCCTTCCGAGTGACCTCATTGAGAATGTGGGTGTTGCCTGAAACACCGATCGGTTATTTGACCATTAAAATGGGGACGCTCGATTTCCGCATCACCTGCACGGTTGTACTTCCCAGAATGGTTTCCCGGATGCGGGAATGCCCGTACGAGCCCATGATGATCATATCGGCGGCGACTTCTTTACAGGTTTCCACAATGCGTTCCGGCTGATCACCCTCTTTGTGAATGGTCTCGATCGTGGAAATCGGGTATGCCTGCAGGTAATCGCCGGCCTCTTTCAAAATGGACTGAGCCTCTTCGGGAGAATCGTTCACATTGACGATGGTCAAGGGGGCTTGAAAGTGCTCGGCAAAGTAGCCGGCCCAGGGCAAGGCGCGGTTGGAATTCATACTGCCGTCGTAAGCCAATAAGATTTTCTTGATCGGTCGATAGTCCCGGCGTACAATAAACACCGGTTTAATGGAAAGGCGAGTGACCGCCTCCAGCGTTGCGCCCAACATCTTGTCGCTCCAGCGTTCAAACTCTCCCCGAGCCCCCATGACAATCATATCGGATAACCGGGATTTTTCGCAAATCACCTCCACAGGCGAACCGCTTTCCTTGATCAGATCGAACTTCTGCCCGGCCTTGCGCAATACCTCCCCGGCGCGTTCCAGCAACCTGTCGGCCTTCTCATTCAACAACCGTTGCGACTCCTCCTGATAGGTCGTCGATGGGATAATGGGAGCAAAACCTTCCACGCCGATGGCCACCGCCCATTCAAAAAACCGGATATCCACCACCGTAAGCACTCGAAGATGAGCCTGGAAACATCTGGAAAAATCGATGCCATATTTCAACACGAACTCCGTATAGGCGGAACCATCCACGGTTAAAAGAATCGACTTGATCATTATGGACCTCGAATATTGTTCGGGCTGAAATTATTTTAATAAATTTTAATATGGTTATCAATAAATGGAAATTTTTACCCCCGATTTTCCGGGTCGTTTGCGCTTCCGGAATCCTCCGGATTATCGTCCTTCCCGCCACGGCTTTTAAGCCCAGGGATTATTTTTTGCCAATCCCCATCTTCCCGATCGGTCTTTGGCTTGCTCCCCCACCGGGCCATCCGGAACACCGTTTGCCC
>WFTQ01000099.1 GCA_015485355.1 bacterium
CACAAGGTTCAGGCGGGTTAAAATTTGCAGCATTGCCTGTAGCGAATCTTTGGGGAGGTTGCCGGCTTCCAGCGATTGAATATGAGCACCCATTCGGTTTAAGCGGACATCCAGAATGGTGAAGGTGGAATCCAGCTGGCGGGTATTTTCGGTTACCTCTTCCAAAAAATTCTTCCAGTACTGTTGGCGCAAGCGTTGATTGGCGTGCTCTTCCTTCCAGTTATTCACCAGAAAGGCCAGCATGACCCCCAGGAAAACGGTGAAAATATCAAACAGGTGTTTCCAGCGTAAACCGGTTTTCATCGGCAGTGGATTATTTGGTGGTATTGTTTTCAATGGGGATGCCCAGCAAATACCGGCGCACCATTTCCAGAGCCGCCTGGGCGCCCAGCTCCTTGTTTAAGCGGCGGTCGTTGGTGAATACAAAACGGCGGGCCAGCAGGGTTTCCCCGGCAGAGAGGCCGATGTAGATGAGTCCCACCGGTTTCTCCGGGGTCGCCCCCGTGGGCCCGGCGATTCCCGTCGTGGAAACGCCGATACCCGTCCCCATGGCCTCCCGCACACCGACCGCCATTTCCCGCGCCACCACATCGCTTACCGCCCCATGGGTTTTCAGGGATGCTTCCCGGACACCCAGAAATTTCATTTTACTTTCGTTGGAGTAGGTCACCATGCCCCCCAAAAAATACTCCGAACTGCCGGAAACATTGGTGATGCGGTCCTGAACCAGGCCCCCGGTACAGCTTTCCGCCACGGCGATGGTCAGCCCTTTTTCTTTGAGAAGCCGACCGACCACCGCTTCCAGCTCTTCCTCGCCTTGGGTGTAAATGTATGTGCCGATGCGCCGGTACAATTCGGTTTCGAATTCGGCAAAACGGCCGGCATTGGGACTGGCAGCCTTCACCGCCACCCGGATGTCCACGCCGGTGAATTTGGGCAGGAAAGCCACTTCGTAATCGCGGAATTCCTCCAGGATATCCTGGCATATCTGGTAAATTCGGGATTCGGCGATCCCGGTAGTGCGGTATTGCCATACCCGGATGGGTTCCAGCCGCCCCTGTTTTTTCAAGAAGGGTACGACAAATTCCTGCATCATGGCCTGCATTTCCCGGGGGACGCCGGGCAGAACAAAGATCAGTGTTTTCCGACGGCGAAACAGCATGCCCGGTGCCGTACCCACGGGATTGTCGATCAATTCGGCCTCCTGGGGCACCATCGCCTGGTTACGATTGACGGCCGGCATCGGGACGCCCCGGCGACGAAAACGTTCTTCAATGTTTCTCAAAATCGCCTCCCGAAAAACCAGACGGGAACCGAAAAACTCTGTCACGGCCCTCTTGGTGATATCATCGTGGGTGGGACCCAAACCGCCCGTGGTAATCACGACATCGGCCTGTTTCACGGCCTCCGCCAACTGCCTTTGAATCGCCGCTCCGTCATCACCAATCGTCACCACCCGCAAGGTTTCGATACCCAGCTCGTGCAACTTTCCGCTGATGAACGCGGCATTGGTATTTACCGTCTTCCCGCTTAATAACTCATTTCCAATGGAAATCACTATGGCTTTCATCGGTTTTCCTTTTCATGACGCCTGATAAATATTTTAACCGGCAACGCCCCAAAATGCAAAAAAAATTTGCCGTTAAAAGCGACTTTGATGCTGACGATAATGAAAGTTGGTCTATGAATCGATCACACAACAACATGTATCTTGATTTTGGAAGTTCCAGGCTGTAATTTGCGAAAAAATTATTACTTACCAAATCACATGGGAGATGGTAATGAAACGTTCCCCTTTCTCCACCCTTGGCGTCATCTGGATTACCCTTATCTGTGTACCGGTTCTTACACTGTCTCAACAGGCCACCGTGGAGCTGATTTCCACCATTTTGCCTCCCGTTACCGATAAGGGCATTCGCCTGGACAATGGAAGTCGACAAATTGCATTACAAGGGAACTATCTGTTCATTACCAACTATTGGGGTGGTGTTCAGGTGATCGATGTGACGGACATTCACCAACCCAAAGACGTGTTGTTTATCCCCCTGGAAAACGAGGCTTACCATACTTACGTGGACGATACTTATCTTTACGTGGCCAACCACGACAACGGAGTGCAGATTTTCGATATCCGCCAGATCGATCGGCCCCGACGGGTCACCCATCTGAAAACCCCGGGTAATGCGATGTGGGTGTATGCCGAGTATCCCCGGCTTTATGTGGCCCTGGGTGAAAACGGTTTCGGAATTTACGATCTCAGCGATCCGGCCAATCCCACCACTCTGGCCCTGGAAGTGGTGGATAGCTGGGTGGGACAACTCTTTAAACAGGGGAACTTGCTTTATGTTGCGGGTAAAAAAGGCGGCGTTTTTATCTACGATGTTACAGACCCCGAAAACCCCCAGCGACTTTCGCGTTTCCGAACCCATTTTCAGGCGGTCAGCGTTCAGGTGGACGGCGAAATCGCGTATGTAGCCGATGGACCCGGTGGATTGCTCCTCCTGGACGTGAAAAATCCCCGCTTCCCTCAACAATTGCAGCGCGTCCGGACCGGGGGCTATGTATCCCATCTCTTCAAAACGGGGAACTACGTCTACCTGGCCAACCGCAATCTGGGGCTGCAAATCGTCAACGTTTCGGATCGAAAAAACCCGGTGCTGGCGGGGCAATACGTCACCGAAAGCCAGTGTTATGGGGTATTCAAACGGGACATTTATGTTGTTGTGGCGGCCAACACCGCTACGTTGATCATGCGCCACAACAATGCCCCCCTATTAAACCCCATCGGCAATTTCACCTTAAAGGAAGGGGAACCGTTCCAATTTCAGGTGAGTGCGGTGGAACCCGACGGGGACCCGGTGATATTTTCCGCCGGGAACCTTCCCGAAGGCAGCCGCTTTGATCCGGAAACCCGTACCTTTTCCTGGACGCCGACGTACGAACAATCGGGGGTGTACCCGAATATTATTTTTCAAGTGGAAGAGCAAACCGCCAGCAAACTAAGCGATGCCGATACCATCCAGATTACTGTGGAACACGTCAATCGCCTGCCCGATCTTCCCGCGATCGCCGATACTTCCATCGAGGAAAACCGCACCTTAACCCTGATTCTGCCGGAGGGCAGCGATCCCGACAAAGAAGATCAACAACGCCTTCGCTATCGAGCAGAGAATCTCCCCCCGGGGGCCGCTTTCGACCCGAACACCCGCACCTTTACCTGGACACCCTCTTATGAGCAATCCGGCGTATACGTGGTGGATTTTATTCTGGATGACGGCGCCGGGGGAGTAGACCGGGAACCGGTGAAGATCACCGTTCATCACGTCGATCGCAGACCCACCATCGAAGCCATCGCCGATCAGACAGTGGACGAAAACCAGACCCTGACCCTCCGGCTCAACGGAAGTGACCCGGATAAAGAAGATCAAGATAACATTTCGTTTGCCATGGAAAACCTGCCCGAAGGGGCCCTATTCGATCCCAACACCCGCACTTTTACCTGGACCCCTACTTACGAACAATCCGGGGTTTATGAGAACATCACCGCCATCATGACAGCCGGGGCCTTGTCCGATACCACCCGCTTTTCCATTACGGTCAATCACGTGAATCGACCACCGGTTCTGGCCGACATTGGGGATCAGACGGTCGATGAGGCCCAACTGTTGGAATTTCAGGTGGAGGGCAGCGATCCCGATCGAGAAGACACCGGCCAGTTGAGCTTCGGCGCCGAGAATTTGCCCGAAGGGGCCGCCTTCGATCCGGAAACCCGTACGTTTTCCTGGACGCCGACGTATGAACAATCGGGCACCTACCCGGACGTCTCTTTCGAGGTTCGGGACCCCTCAGGATTGAGCGATCGCCGGGCCATTACCATCACCGTCAACCACGTCAATCGGCCGCCTCAGATCGTGGCCGTTGCTGACCAGACCATCAAAGAGAACCAGCCGTTGACGTTTCAGCTTTCGGCCGGCGATCCCGACCAAGAAGATCAGGACCGGCTGATCTTTTCGGCCCCCTCTTTACCCCAGGGGGCCCAACTGGATCCTTCCAGCGGAGCCTTTTCCTGGACACCCACCTACGAACAATCCGGCACTTACACCATCACCTTTGTTGTGAGTGACGGTCAGTACTCGGACTCGACCACAGCCACCTTCACGGTGGTCCACGTGAACCGTCCCCCCGCACTGGCAACCATCGGTACCCGGGAAATCAACGAAAACGAGACCCTGACGTTTACCCTCCAGGGCAGCGATCCCGATCGGGAAGATGCCGGTCAGCTCACCTTCTACGCCAGGGGATTGCCCGAGGGGGCCGCGTTTGACCCGCAAACCCGGACATTTTCCTGGACGCCGACCTTTGAGCAAGCGGGAACGTATACGGTCACCTTGGGTGTGCAAGACGCCGCGGGGTTGTCCGATGAAGAAACAGTGACCCTGACGGTGAATCATGTGAATCGTCCCCCCCGGCTGGAGCCCATAGCCGATCTGACGGTGGACGAAAACCAACCCCTGAATTTGCAATTGAGCGGCAGCGATCCGGACCGGGAAGATGCGGGTCAATTGCGCTATGGGATTGCCAATTTGCCGGAGGGAGCCTCCATTGATGCGGCCACCGGCCGGTTCCAGTGGACGCCTTCCTTCGATCAGGCCGGAGAATACACGCTGAACGCCATGGTACAGGATCCAGCGGGACTATCCGCCCGGCAAAATTTCCGTATCGTGGTAAACAATGTGAACCGCGCACCGGTCTTGACGCCTATTGACGATCAGTCCGTGGACGAAGGGCAAGAACTTCAATTGACAATCGTGGTTTCGGATCCCGACAAAGAGGATCAGAACCGGCTGCAGGTGACCGTGACCGGCCTGCCCCAAGACGCTGAATTCGATGCCGATAAACGCCTGCTTCGCTGGCGCCCTTCTTACGAACAATCCGGAGAGTACACCCTGACCGCCACGGTGACAGACCCCGGCGGCCTGACGGCCAGCCAGGATTTTCACATCCGGGTCAACCATGTCAACCGCCCTCCCCAATTGACGGCACCCGAAGAGTACACCCTAAAGGAGGGGGAAACCCTGAGCTTTCAGGTGTCGGCTTCCGACCCGGATAAAGAAGACCAGGGAAAACTGACATTCCTGGCCCGGAGACTGCCTTCGGGAGCCACATTCGATGCAGCGTCTGGAAAATTTGAATGGACCCCCGGAAAGGATCAGCAAGGCACCTACACCATCGAATTCGTGGTGGAAGACACCGGTGGACTGACGGCCACCGCCGCCACGGCCATCATCGTGGAGGATGTACCCGAAGACGCGACCGAAAATCCACCCCAATAAACCACCGACCACCCCCTGGAACAGGCGGTCAGTGACGAGCTTCCGACCGCCTGTTTCGTCTCCATCGGCCCTCTCGACAAAAGGAACACTCCCCGATGGGTGCGAGACCGGCAAGGCAGAAAGGGAAGCGCGACACCCCAACCCCTTTCAGTCGCCCTTTTTCTAAACCGTTTCCCCTTATCCCTTGCCTTCTTCTTTGCCTTCCTGAATTTCTCCCCGAGAAAACCAAAATAAGAAGTCCGGTCGAATTGCTTTCCCATGCCGGTTTACCCCTACAGCGCCGCAGCGCGTGACATTCAGATGGTTTCCGCGGGTATGTATGGGATTATGGTGAGTGGGCAGACCGATTCAAAAAGGGCTGGGATGGTGCAGCGGTCTTGACAGAAAGGAAAAAACTTTGTATGTTGGGGGTGTTGGGAATGAGAAGCGAATATTTGCGAGAGGGGAAGAGGGCGGGAAGGGGGTGTTTTTGGAAGTGATTGAAAAACAGGGGGTTACAAAAATTTCTCCGACGCAAAATATTTACAAGGACTTAAGTGCGATTGGGCGGGTTTGTGA
>WFTQ01000100.1 GCA_015485355.1 bacterium
CCATCAACCGGGAAACACCAAAGGCTTGATATGCATCCCCAAATGCCTGAATCATTTCTCGTTTGATGCGTTCTCGGGTCATTTTCGTTTTCAATGTTTTTAATGTTTGAAATATATTGATCCGTTCTCAAAAAAACAATTTTTTTGCCTAAAAATTTTAATTTTTTGAATTTAAAAAATGGAGGCCAATAATCAAATCGCGGGTAAAATTTTTTTACCGAAAACTTCCGGATTCGCCTCCCCCAACCGGCTTTCCATTCCAGCTTAAAACCATCGCTTCTCAGGCCGGTATCGGAAGCCGCCTTGCCTCGTCCGGGATGGCAAGGGTCTCCCCACGGAGATCGGCCGGGTGTACGGGGACTGCTTTATCCCGCCACATTTCAGGAATGCAAGTCCTGCAGGCTTTTCCGGATGATCGTCCAGGCATGTTCTAAATGTTTCCGGCGGGTATGCAAATTCCCGATCGCCAGGCGCAGCACAAAGCGATCCTTTAACCGGGTATGCGAGAGAAAGACCTTTCGCGTGGCGTGGATTTGTTCGAGCAATGCTTGATTCAATGATTCCAGCGTCGTCTCGTCATCCACACCGCGGGGGTGCGCCCGAAAACAGATGGTACTGAAGGGGACGGGGGCCATCAATTCAAAATCCGGATCGGCTTCAATCCAGCGAACCACCCGCCGGGCCATTTCCAGGTGTTGGCGAATCCGCTCCACCAGGCCTTGAACGCCGAAATATCGGATCACGAACCAGAGTTTTAGCGCCCGGAAACGGCGTCCCAATTGTATCCCATAATCCATTAGATTTTCCACGTTGGGGTCTTCGCTGGTTTTTAAATATTCCGGGACCAGACTGAACGCGCGCCGCAACACTTCGGGTTTGCGGGTATAAAAGGCGCTGAAATCAATGGGCACAAACAGCCACTTATGGGGATTCACGACTATGGAGTCGGCCTGGTCGCAGCCTTCCAAAACATGGCGCATTTCGGGGACGATGGCGGCCGCACCGCCGTAGGCCGCATCGACGTGCAGCCACAGGTTTTCTTCCCGGCAAATGGGGGCAATTCGGGACACTGGATCGATGCTGGTGGTGGAAGTCGTCCCCACGGTGGCCACCACACAGAAGGGCAACCACCCCCTCTGTCGATCTTCCCGAATAGCTTGCCGGAGCCGTTCCGGACGCATGCGAAATTGGGCATCCACCGGAATCTTTCTCACTCCCTCCAGACCGATCCCCAGGGCAATGGCGGCCTTTTCTATAGAGGAGTGAGCCTGCTCGGACGTGTACAATCGCAGGCGGGGCAGCCGGGGCCGTCCCGCCATACCTTTTCGGCGAATCTGCAAATGGCTCTGATATTCCCGAGCCGCGGCAATGGCGTGCAGGCTGCTGACCGATGCGGTATCGTAAACAATCCCCCAGAAATCCGACGGAAGCCCCAGCATCTGCCGCAACCAGTCCAGAACCTGTTGTTCCAGTTCTGTGGCCGAGGGGCAGGTTTTCCACAACATTGCATTGATGTTAAACGCCGCGCTCAACAGCTCTCCCAGAATCCCAGGGCCACTCCCGGTAATGGAAAAATAAGCCAGAAAGGCAGGATGGTTCCAGTGGGTCATGCCCGGCATGATGATCCGTTCCACGTCGGATAAAATGGCATCAAAATCGTCTCCTTCGGGGGGAGGCTGATCCGGCAGCCGCTTCCGCACCTCCCCGGGGCGTACCGCCGGAAGCACCGGTATTTCGTCCAAATGTTCCCGAAAATCCGCAATCCAGTCGATAAACTGATGGCCTACCCGACGAAACTCACCGGGAGACATATCGCCCAACTCCGAAAACCCTCTGTTTTCCATAGAAAACATCTCCTGATTTTTCCCTACCTGCTGAATATCCGGCTTTTCGAACCGCTTTTCAAGCCCAATTCCAATATCCCATTACCAGGTTCTGTCAAGCAACCGTGTGGACATCCGTTTTTGACCGGTTTCGCCGGGATTGAAAAGACGTTCCTTGATTCCCGAAAGGCGGAACCCTCATCGGCCCGGGAAACGACCGGCGACATCAGCCGGGAGCGCGGGATAACGCTGCCCGGGAAGAATCAACGCACTCAATCGAAGCCCTGACGGCGCCGCCTCCGGATGCCCCTGCTTATCATCCCCCGACCCATTGCACATAGAAGGTTGTGAAGAGCAATAAACCGACGGCATGAAGCCGCCGGCTTTTTATAACCGGCTATTGCAAAATTGCCAGCAGGTTCCTAAATTGATATTGGAGGGCACAAGGGTATTCAATTTTTAGGAGTCTTGCGATGTGATGAGCATCCCTTTCCCACAATTCGTTTAAACTTAAGTTGAGTTTGTTCGTTTATATATGATACGAAGTTAACAAT
>WFTQ01000101.1 GCA_015485355.1 bacterium
GAAGGATCGGATAAGCAAAAGAGGTGGGAGCGGGTAGGTGGAGTGCCTCGCATATTTATGGAGCGGATGCGCGGCAACGAGGAGAACGACATATTGGTGGTGGGCGATTTTGGACTACTGCTGCACTGGAATGGCATTAGCTGGCACAGGTACGTTTCGATATCGGCGATCTATTATGGTTTGGCTGTAAGGGGAGACGTTGTTGGGGTGGTGGGTCAACAGGTAGAGGGGTTTGTCGGGGGAGACCCCGTATTGTTGGTGGGTCGGCGCTACTGAAGGTGATCCTGCAGAAGGTTCAAGTGAGTGAAGTGAAGCTTTGGAGTAATAGTCAAATCGCCCCGTTACCTCCTGCCTTAGTGTTTTGATTTCCGAAGATAAATTGTTATATTTTTGCTTCTCAAATGGCGTGGATGTGTGGAGAGGATTTTTGGGGAGGTAGCATTTGAGAACCGGCTTTCCCGCCGGGATAGACATTGCCCGACGTGCGGGTACCGTTGTCTATAAAGACAAAGCAAAGCCCTTTAGGGCGAATTTGAACAGGAAAGATGGAGCGAAACATTCGCATTGATGTGGAATACGAAGGCACACGGTATCATGGGTGGCAGATTCAGGAGAATGCAGATACCATACAGGGGCGCCTCACCGAAGCGGTTCGCCGTTTGACCGGGGAGACGGTATCCCTGATCGGTGCCGGTCGGACCGATGCGGGAGTACACGCACGTGGCCAGGTGGCCAATTTTTTTATGCAAAAGAAACTGCCTCTACATAATATCGAGGCGGGATTAAACGCATATTTGCCCCGCGATATTGTCGTAAAAGCGGCCCGGGAAGTTTCCGCCGATTTCAACGCGCGTTTCAGTGCTCGGAAACGGGTCTATCATTACTACCTCTCTCCGCGACGAACCGCCTTATGGCGGAACTTTTGCTGGCAGTTTTTTCAACCTTTCGACACTCACATCCTCCATCGGTTGGCGAAGCAGGTGATCGGGGAACACGACTTCGGGGCTTTTTCTCGGGTAGCGGTGCAAAGCGGGCATAAACGGTGTTGGGTGTACGAGTCCCGATGGTTCCAGCAGGGAGAGATGTGGGTGTATCGGATTGCGGCCAATCGGTTTTTGCATGGGATGGTGCGAACCTTGGTGGGAACCATGATGGAGGTAGCCCGGGGAAAGATGACCGAAGAGCAATTTCGCTCTCTTTTTGAAGTGCGGGACCGCAAGGCGGCCGGTCCGGCGGCGCCGGCCCGAGGTCTGATTCTGGAAGCCGTGGAATACGATGAGCGGGCCTGGGTGTAAACGCGGGAATCCGGAAAGCGTTGTCGTTGAGAAAAAACGGCAAGTAATGATCGGGGCGTTGCATCCGGTGAGCCGGGATGGCGGACGGCCATTCCCACACCGATAACCGATGAAGAAGGGGTAAAACTATGGCGGAGGGATCATGAAATTTTTTATTGATACCGCCAATTTACAGGAAATTCGGGAATCCGCGGAACTGGGGATTCTGGATGGCGTAACGACCAATCCCACGCTCTTGTCCCGGGAGGCGGGCGATCCGTTCGAGAATTTGAAAAAGATTTGTGAAGTGGTAAGCGGACCGGTCAGTGCCGAGGTCATCGCCACCGATGTGAAAGGGATGGTGCGCGAGGCCCATGAGTTGGTGCGCATCGCAGAAAATATTGTCATAAAATTGCCCACCACGAAAGAAGGGGTTAAAGCCTGCAAAATACTGTCATCCGAAGGTGTTCAGGTGAATATGACCCTGGTGTTTTCTGCGGCTCAGGCCGTTTTAGTCGCCCGGGCGGGAGCCGCCTTTGTGAGTCCCTTCGTGGGTCGCATCGATGATGTGAGCAGCGACGGTATGCGCCTGATCGAGCAAATCGTTCAGATCTACGGTAACTATGGATTCGAAACCGAAATCCTGGTTGCCAGTGTGCGCCATCCCATGCACGTGGTGCAGGCCGCCTTGATGGGGGCGGACATCTGTACCATCCCCTACAAGGTCATTCTCCAGCTGTTTAAACATCCGCTGACGGATGTGGGGATTGAACGTTTTTTAAGCGACTGGAAAAAAATTCGGCGGTAGAGGATGAAAAAACCGAGCGGGGACGGCACCGGAAGCGTACCACCGCAAAAGCGCTTTTGAAAGTAAAGGCTCCAGCCATAACGGATTGTTATAGAACTTGGCAAGAGCGGCGACAAGATACATGCGACGAGGATAAATCCATGAAGAACCTTTTTCTGGGGATGATCATTGGTATCGCGGTAGCCTTGGGCATTTTTCAGGCGTGCGAAAGCGGGAAAAAAGATTCCCTGGTGGGTAAAGATTCTCTTTTTCTGAACACCGCTTATGCGCGATCGGATACCCAGCAAGTGCGCCGGAATATAAGCCGGCTTCATCATTTGCGGGAAAGTGCCATTACCCGGGCTGTGGCCAGGGTGAGCCCCGCCGTGGTGGGCATCAACGTCCTTCAGGTGCGCCGAATTGTCCAGAAAAGCCCTTTTAATATCGACGATCCCCTCTGGCGGGCCATCTTTCCGGAGCTCTTCCGGGATCGGGTCTATGAGCAGCGGATCAAATCGCTGGGCTCGGGTTTCCTGATCGCCCCGGAGGGTTACTTGATCACCAATGAACATGTAGTGGAAAATGCCGCCGAGATTGTGGTGACCATGACCAATGGAAAACATTATGAGGCCCGGCTGGTGGGCAGTGACTGGGTAACCGATATCGCCCTGCTGAAAATTGAAGGGGAAAATTTCCCCTACATCGAGATGGGCGATTCCGACGATCTGATTGTGGGGGAGTGGGTAATTGCTCTGGGCAATCCCTTTGGTCTGTTTGAGTTAAACGATAAACCCACGGTGACGGTGGGTGTGATTAGCGCCGTGGATCGGGATTGGGGCCGCACCGAAACCGGGCGGCTTTACCTGGACATGATACAGACCGACGCCGCCATCAATCATGGAAACAGCGGGGGACCTCTGGTCAATTCACTGGGGCAGGTGATCGGGATGAATACGTTCATCTACACCGGAAACCGCTATCAACAGGGATTTGTGGGCATCGGTTTTGCCATACCGATTAACCGCATCAAGGAAGTTGTGAACGAGATCAAGGAAAAAGGCGGCGTTAACCGGAATTACTGGTTGGGCATTTTAAAGGTGCAGGACTTGAATCCGTTTATCATTTCCGCTCTCGGTTTGACCGTGGATTATGGAGCAATTATTGCACAAATTGAACCCCGCAGTCCCGCCTCCCGGGCCGGATTGCGAGAAGAAGACGTGATTATTGCCCTGGATGGAAAGCGGATCGAAAACGCCCAGCATCTGGTGGATACCCTGGAAAATATGGACCTGAAAGTGGGCGATCAATTGACCTTTACGGTGGTTCGTGGTCAACAGAAACTGGAAATTCGAGTTAAGCTGAAACCTTTGCCCCGATGAGTTATGATTGAGCGATATACATTGCCGGAAATAGGCCGCATTTGGAGCGAGGAGCATAAGTTCCGCATTTGGTTGGAGATTGAGATTCTGGCCTGCGAGGCCCAGGCGCAGTTGGGTCGCATCCCGGCGGCGGCGGTACAGGAGATCCGAAAAAAGGCCCGCTTCGACGTGAAGCGCATTCAGCAAATCGAGGGGCAGACCCATCACGATGTCATCGCTTTTTTGACCAACGTCGCCGAATATGTGGGGGAGGCGTCCCGCTACATTCATTACGGGATGACCTCTTCGGATGTACTGGATACCGCGCTGGCGGTTCAGATGAAGCAGGCCGGCGAGCTTATTCAGCAGAAACTGGAACAATTGATCGGGGTGGTAAAGCAACAGGCGCGGGCCCATCGGCACACCCTTATGGTGGGTCGCACCCATGGCGTGCATGCCGAGCCCATCACTTTGGGGTTGAAATTGGCGGTCTGGTACGCGGAGTTGCAACGGCATTATCAGCGGTTGGAGGCGGCCATCCAGCGCATAGCCGTGGGAAAAATCTCCGGTGCAGTCGGCACTTACGATCATCTGGAGCCGTTTGTGGAAACCTATGTATGCCGGAAGCTGGGACTCCAGCCGGCACCCATTTCCACCCAGATTCTGCAGCGCGATCGTCACGCCGAATATGTGGCCGTTCTGGCCCAAATGGGCGCCACCCTGGAAAAAATGGCGGTGGAAATTCGCCATTTACAGCGCACCGAGGTGCTGGAAGTCGAAGAACCTTTTCGCCGGGGGCAGAAGGGGAGTTCCGCCATGCCGCATAAACGCAATCCCATCCTTTCGGAGCGTATTACCGGTCTGGCCCGTTTGCTGCGGGGTAACCTCGTGGCCGCCCTGGAAAACGTCGCCCTGTGGCACGAACGGGATATTTCCCACTCCTCCGTGGAACGGGTGATCCTGCCGGATACCACCATCGCCGTGTATTACATGCTGGAAAAAATGGGCCAGATTATCCGGGACATGGTGGTGCATCCGGATCAAATGAAGAGCAATCTGGAAAAAAGCCGGGGCTTGATTTTTTCGCAGGCGATTTTGTTACATTTAATCGATAAAGGATTGACCCGGGAGGAAGCCTATCGGCTGGTGCAGCGGAATGCCCTGCGGGTGTGGGAGAAAAAGACCGACTTCCTTAGCGAAATTAAGAAAGACCCGGAAATTACCGCTCATCTTTCGGCCGAAGACATTGACCGAATTTGTAGTTGGCAAAAACGCTTGAAACACATGGATATCATTTTTGAACGATTAGGCATAGGTTAAAACGGCGGAGGAATAACGGTGGAAATTAAAGAATTGCTTGTTGAAGGATCCACGAAAAAAGTGTATGCAACCGATTCGGCGGATCAGGTGATCATTGAATTTCAAGACACCTTGCCCCCGTGGCTGTCGAAAAAGAAAGAGAAAGTTCCGGGCAAGGGAGCAATAAATAACAGCATCTCGTCTTATTTGTTTGAGTACCTGAACAGTTACAACGTGCCGACCCACTTTGTGCGCAAACTGGATGAAAGGAGTTTTGCGGCCCGGCGGTTGGAAATGTTACCCATGTCGGTTCACATCTGGAATATCGCCGGGGGCGATCTGGCCGCCCGGTTTCGCCTGGAACCCCTGCAGCCGCTGGAATACCCCATCATCGAAATTTATTTTAAAAATCCAGACCTGGGAAATCCCATGATTAACGAATACCATGCCTATGCGCTGGGTTTGTGCGATCGCAACGAGATGACCCAGATCACCCGAATCGCCACCAAAGTGAACGCGGTGCTGAAGTCCTATTTTCAGCGGCATCAATTGCGCCTGGGCGATTTCCGCTTGGAATTCGGACGCACTCAGAACCAGATCCTCCTGGCGGACGAAATTTCTGCCGATACCCTGACCCTGTTTGCGGTGGATGAGAAGGGCCACATTACCACACCCAAAAAATTTACCATCGCTGGTTCGAAAAAGCTGGAAGTATACCAGTGTGTTCTGGAACATGTCGTGGGCAACAAAGCATAATCAAACAGGAGTCTTCGCATTGATTGCAAAAGATGGGTTCGCTCTGGTCATTGGTTCGTGGGGAATTTTTCTGTTGTTTTTTCTGATCCGGTGGTATGTTCACCAACCGGTGCTGACGGTAATCACCGTTTTACTGGGGATCTTTTCGGTATTCAATCTCTACTTTTTCCGTGATCCCCATCGAACCCCCCCTCGAAACCCCAATCTCATTCTATCTCCGGCAGATGGGAAAATCATCAAAATCACCGAGGTCTTCGAACCCCGTTTCTTCGAAGAGAAGGTGCGCATGGTCAGCATCTTTCTTTCGGTGTTCGATGTGCATGTCAATCGGGTGCCCATTTCCGGAAAGGTACGCTATTTCCACTATCAGCCAGGAAAATTTTTAGCGGCGTTCAAGGACAAGGCCTCTGAGGAGAATGAGCATACCGCCATCGGGATTGTGGATCCTCAGGGGCGGCGGGTCTTGTTTAAACAGATTGCCGGTATCGTCGCCCGACGGATTGTTTGTAACCTGCGGGAAGGGCACCAGGTACAGGCGGGGGAGCGTATGGGGTTGATCCGTTACGGGAGTCGGGTGGACATCTTTTTTGATTTAAACGCCCGGGTTATGGTCGGTGTAGACCAGCGGGTAACCGCCGGAGAAACCGTCATCGCCCAGTTTAGCGATGAGGGGGATCTGGAAAGGGTGGAGGCCAACATGGTGGAAACCCCTGTGGAAGAAGTGTATTAAAACGGGCCGATGCAGAAAAGTAACGGGGTTATCAAGTGAACGTCTAACATGAGGTCGGATGTGGTTCGAGTGAGAGCGGGATTGGTTCCCAGTTTTTTTACCATGGCCAACATGTTTTGTGGATTCTATTCGGCCATTTTGTCCTCCCGGGGGGAGTTTATTCAGGCGGCCTGGTTGATTATTGCGGCGGCCATCTTGGATACGGTGGACGGGAAATTGGCCCGCTTGACCAAAAGCGCTTCCCCCTTTGGCGTGCAGTACGATTCTCTGGCCGATGTAGTCTCCTTTGGACTGGCACCCTCGGTGCTGGCCTATTTTGTGTTCTTGCAGCACTGGGGTACACTGGGGCTGTTGTTGAGCTTTGTGCCCCTGGTCTTCGGTTCTATTCGACTGGCGCGCTTTAACGTCCGCCTGAAAGGGTTCGATAAAGCCTTCTTCGAGGGCCTGCCTATACCCGCCGCGGCGGTGACCCTGGGCTCTTTCGTCATCTTCAATTACCATTTCTGGGAAATGCTGCGCTGGTCGAAGCTGTTTCTCACCCTGATCCTGCTGGTGTCTATCCTCATGATCACCAACATCCGCTACGAAACCATGCCACAGTTTTCCCTGCGCACCAATGCGACCAACCGAGTCAAAATTTTAGTGGTCAGCTTAGGGGTACTCATTTTAATCATTTTCCCTCAGGAAGCCTTTTTCCCCTGGGCCGTTGTCTATGTACTATCCGGGCTGGCACGTTCCCTGTGGCTGGTCATTAAAGGCGATCCCGAAACCAATGCAACGACACAGGAAGACGAAGCATTATGAAGTTCATTGTCAAGGTACGATTAAAAAAAGGCATTTTAGACCCTCAGGGTAAAACGGTCAATCAGGCGTTGCACCATCTGGGGTATCCCCAGATTCAAGACGTCCGCATCGGGAAATTCATCGAAGTGGAAATCGAGGAAAGTGATCCCCAAAAGGCCCGCCGGATTCTGGAGGAGGCCAGTCAAAGGTTGCTGGCCAACCCCGTTATTGAAGACTATGATATTCAGCCGGAGGAATCGGAGCCGTGAGGAGCGCGGTCATCGTATTTCCCGGATCCAATTGCGACATGGATGTTTTTCAGGCGTTGAAACAAATGGGCTGCCGGGTAGAGTTTGTGTGGCATAAAGAACACCGGCTGGAAGGGTTCGATCTGGTTGTTTTACCGGGGGGATTTTCTTACGGAGATTATCTACGCGCCGGTGCGATAGCCCGTTTTTCCCCCATCATGCAGGAGGTGGTTCGCTTTGCCCGTAAAGGAGGACGGGTGCTGGGTATTTGCAACGGTTTTCAGATCTTAACCGAGGCCGGATTACTGCCCGGTGCGTTGCTGCGGAACCGGAATTTGCGTTTCGTTTGCCAGTTTGTTTATGTTCGGGTAGAGAATCCCCATACCGGCTTTACCCACCGTGTTCCCCCAGGCCGGGCCCTGCACATTCCCATTGCCCACGGCGAAGGCAATTATTTCATCGACCCGCAAGGATTACAGCAACTGGAAGATCATCACCAAATTGTGTTTCGTTATGCCACGGCGAACAACGAGGTGATTCCGGAAGTCAATCCCAATGGGTCGGTGGCAAACATTGCGGGCATCATGAATCGGGAAGGGAATGTGCTGGGAATGATGCCGCATCCGGAGCGGGCGGTGGAGGCCGTTCTGGGTTCCGAAGATGGACGCTGGATTTTTGAATCTTTGATGACCGCTTAAATCGAGCTAAAACCGCTGTTTTCCCCGAGTCGCCGGCAGAAGTGTTGGAGAGACCGCCCCCGATGGCCTGCGGCCGGTATGGCTGTTCTGGATGGCAGGGAAATTTGTTTAAAATCGTTTTTTTGCCTAAGTTTGAGGCGGCGCCGTCACAACGAGGGTGCCGCGGCTTGAGCATCGGAAAAATGGGAAAGGAGACACCCCATGCGCCGGAAAGGTTTGGGATTCATCCTGATAATCATTGTCTTGGGAGCCATCATTGGCAGCGCCATGGGGGAGGTTCTGGGTTTGGTTTTACCGGATGGCGTGGTCAAGGAATTCTTTCTGCGTTCCGCCAGCTTTTCTGTGGGGCCGGCGGTCCTCAACCTGATCGTTTTTAGTGTAACCCTGGGATTCAGTTTGAAAATTAATGTGATTGGTGTGATGGGAATATTTATGGCCGCCTACATCCTGCGGTGGATCGATTAACACCCCGGTCACCCATTACGGGCCAAACGCTTAGCGACGCTCCCCCCTTTGAGGGGATGAAACGGGGATGTCGATGGTTCCATGGGTATGCTCCAAGTCGCCTCCGCAAAGAATCGCCGCATGATCCAGAAAGCGAAAATTCAGTTTTATTATCTCTATTCCTTCCCTAAATTTAATTTGTTTAAATAACAATTGAGCAAACAAAACCATTGGGAGATAACCATGTTTGGTTTAGGACCCTGGGAATTGCTGGTCATCTTTGTTGTTATTATCATCTTGTTTGGACCCAAGCGGTTGCCCGAATTGGCCCGTTCTCTGGGACGTTCGATCAAAGAATTCAAGTATGCCAGTCGGGAATTAAAGGAAGAGCTGGATCTAGACAACATCGATGAACCTTCTTTACCCCAGAGCACCACGCCGCCGGCGACCCCGGAAAAGGAACAGAAACCGGAACCGAAGAATGCCTCGGCGGAGAAGAAAGAATAAAGCCGTGAGGGGATGAACCGTTAGGGTGAAGACACAAAGGAGAAGAAGGTGGAATCTGCACGCGTTCGCCATCAGCAATATGTAAGGGGGCAGTTTCGTTTAACGGATGTTGTGGAGACCTACCTGGCGCGCATCGAAACCCAAAAGTATTTGAATGCTTTTATTCAGGTATATGCCGACGAGGCTCGGGAAAGGGCCAGGGAACTGGACGAGCGTCGAGCAAAAGGCGAATCCTTGGGCGCGTTGGCGGGACTGGTGATCGCCGTAAAAGATAACATAGTGATCAAGGATCATCTAACCACCTGCGCCTCGCATATTCTGGACCATTTTGTTGCCCCCTATCACGCCACGGTAGTGGAAAAGATTTTACAGGCCGATGGAGTGATTATCGGGAAGACGAATCTGGATGAATTTGCCATGGGTTCTTCTACGGAGAATTCCTATTTTGGGGCGGTCCGCAATCCGGTGGATCCGGAGCGGGTACCGGGTGGCTCCAGCGGGGGATCGGCGGTGGCGGTGGCCGCAGGGATGGCCGATCTGGCCCTCGGCAGCGATACCGGGGGATCGATTCGTCAACCGGCGGCGTTTTGCGGGGTGGTGGGATTAAAACCCACCTACGGACGGGTGTCCCGCTACGGTTTGGTGGCCTATGCTTCTTCCCTGGATCAGATTGGCCCCTTTGGGCATACCGTGGAAGATGTGGCCTTGCTGACCCGGGTGATTGCGGGGCCGGACCCGCGCGATTCCACCACCGTGCCGGTTGAGGTGCCGGACTACCTGAAGGCTCTGAATCAATCGCCCCTGGATCTGACCATTGGCATTCCCCGTGAGTATTATCAGGAAGGCCTGGACCCGAACATCCGGGAGGCCATCCAGAGCGTCGTCGATCGGTTGCGAAAAGCCGGCTTTACCATACGGGAGCTCCATTTGCCCCTTACCGATTATGCGATTGCCGCCTACTACATCGTCGCCACCGCAGAAGCCTCGTCCAATCTGGCCCGCTACGACGGCGTCCGTTACGGATACCGTGCCCCTCAGGCCGAGGACCTGCAGGAAATGTATTTTCGTACCCGAAGTGAGGGATTCGGCACAGAGGTAAAACGCCGCATTATGTTGGGTACCTACGTGCTTTCCGCCGGGTATTACGAGGCGTATTACAAAAAGGCCCAGCAGGTGCGCCGGATGATTAAGGACGAATTTGACGCCGCCTTTCGGGAAGTGGATGTTTTAATCACTCCCACCACACCAACGCCTGCGTTTCGGTTGGGCGAAAAACTGGACGATCCCCTGCAAATGTACCTGTCGGATATATACACCGTGACGGTCAATCTGGCCGGCATCTGTGCCCTGAACCTGCCTATCGGCGAAACACCGGAGGGATTGCCCATCGGCATGCAGTTAATGGGAGGGATGTTCCGGGAGAGCGATCTGTTCCGCTTGGGGCATTTCATCGAAAAACAACTGGTTGGTCCCGTGCATTAGTCGGATGCCCCAGGCAGCGAAGGCAGGCTGCAATGGCCGGGAAAAGAGCCGGAAACGCACGGGTCGCGGCCGGAAAGGGGCCCCGATATGAAGGCAGGAATGAATCAACGATTAACTTTTCCAAACATACGGGAAATCGATCCCTGAATCATGGCAAAAGGGGAGGCTTGGATTCCAATGAAATACGAAGCGGTCATTGGTTTGGAAGTACATGCCCAATTGTTAACCGATTCGAAAATTTTTTGCGGCTGCTCCACGCAGTTTGGAGGGGAGCCCAATGCGCAGACTTGCCCGGTTTGCCTCGGTATGCCGGGCGTGTTGCCGGTTTTGAATGAACGAGCCGTGGAATTCGCCGTTAAAATGGGGCTGGCCACCCATTGCAAAATCGCCTCCTTCAGTCGGTTCGCCCGAAAGAATTATTTCTATCCCGACCTACCCAAAGGGTATCAGATTTCTCAGTACGAATCACCCCTGTGCCACGATGGATACGTCGACATCGAGCTGGAGGATGGCACCCGAAAACGGGTGGGCATTATCCGGATCCATTTAGAAGAAGATGCGGGAAAGTCCATCCACGACCCAGCTCTGGCGGGGGAGGATACATTAGTGGATTTGAATCGCTGCGGCGTTCCCCTGATCGAGATCGTCAGCGCTCCCGATCTACGGTCTCCCCAGGAAGCCCATGCGTATTTGGTGCGCCTGAAACAGCTGGTAACCTACTTAGGCATTTGCGATGGCAATATGGAAGAAGGCAGTTTACGTTGCGATGCCAACGTTTCGGTGCGCCCTGTGGGTTCCCGGGGATTAGGGGTGAAAACCGAGGTGAAGAATATGAACTCCTTCCGCAATGTCGAGCGTGCCCTGACCTTCGAAATCAATCGGCAAATCCAGCTTCTGGAATCCGGGGGGGAAGTTGTCCAGGAGACCCTCCTGTGGGATGCCGGCGCCGGAGTGGCCCGTCCCATGCGCAGTAAGGAAGAAGCCCACGATTACCGCTACTTTCCCGAACCCGATCTGGTGCCCATGGTGGTGGAGAGCGCCTGGATCGAAAAAATCCGGCAATCTCTACCCGAACTCCCCCTGGCCCGCAAGGAACGGCTGATGCGGCAATATCAATTACCGGCTTATGATGCCGGAATACTAACGATGACCCGGGAACTGGCCGATTATTATGAGGCAGTGGCTCAGAAGTGCCGGGACTATAAACTGGCCAGCAACTGGGTGATGGGAGAGGTGCTTCGGGTTTTGAACGAGCGCAAAATCGATATCAACCAATTTCCCATTTCAGCCCATCGGCTGTCCGGACTGCTCAATCTTATACTGGATGAAACAATCAGTTCCAAGATCGCTAAGACGGTGTTCGAGGAAATGCTGACCAGTGGAGAAGATGCGGCCGCGATTGTTCAAAGAAAAGGTTTGGCGCAGGTGACCGATCGGGCGGCCATCGAGGCCATCGTGGTGAAGGTGCTGCAGGAAAATCCCAAACAGGTGGAGCAATATCGCTCTGGCAAAGAAAAAGTGTTCGGTTATTTTGTGGGACAGGTAATGCGTGCAACGCGCGGCAAAGCCAATCCTGGATTGGTGAATGAGATTCTAAAAGAAAAATTAAGAGAATAATATGCCCACAAGCAAGGTGCTATTGATCGAGGACGAGTCCGATATCGCCCTGATTATTCAAAACATCCTGGATATGCAACACATCGAAACCATCATTGCGCCCGATGGCACAACCGCCCTGGAACTGTTGAATCAGCACCAGGTACAGGGTGTGATCATGGATCTGAATTTACCGGATATGGGGGGAATGGAATTGCACGATCGCATTATTTCCGGTCATCCCGAACTGCAGGGCCGGTTTCTTTTTATGTCCGGCTATGATATCGATAACGAACTGGAAGCCATGCTGCAGAAAACCAGGAATCTCTTTATCCATAAACCCTTTCATCTGGACAAATTTCGACAAACGGTGGAAACCTTGCTACAGC
>WFTQ01000102.1 GCA_015485355.1 bacterium
ACGCCAACAACCTCTCACGATCCAACGACGTCAACAACTCCAACCGACTCACACCCACATCCGGATCACGAACCACTCCCTCCAACAATCGAACATAGTGTACCATCATCTGCTCAATGGTCTCGCGGTCAAATAAATCCGTGTTGTATTCGAATATTCCGCCCAATCGATTTCCGGATTCGGCCATCTGAAGTGTGAGGTCAAACTTTGCGGTTCCGCTATGGGCTAAAATGGGTTCCAGCTGGAGGCCGGGCACCTTCATGGCTTTAACGGGCTGGGTGTCCAGGGTAAACATCACCTGGAACAGGGGCGAGTGGCTCAGATCGCGCTCAGGTTGCAAGGCATCCACCAATTTTTCGAAGGGAATATCCTGGTGGGCATAGGCCTCCAGGGCGGTTTGACGGGTGCGGCGCAACAGTTCCCGGAAAGTGGGCCTACCCCTCAGGTCTCCCCGTAACACCAAGGTATTGGCAAAAAAGCCGATCACGCCCTCCAGCTCCGGAAGGGTTCGGTTAGCAATGGGGGTTCCCACGGCAATATCCTTTTGACCGCTATACCGATACAGAAGCACTTGAAAGGCGGCCAATAGGGTCATGAACAGGGTCACCCCGTTATCGGCGGCCAGACGGTGCAATTTCTTACTCAGTTCTTCGGAAAGGTGAAATTCCAGGACGTTGCCGTTAAACGTTTGCACCGCCGGGCGGGGTCTATCGGTGGGGAGCTTCAACAGGGGCGGCAAGTCCTGGAGTTTTTCTTTCCAATAATTCAATTGTCGCTCCAGCTCTCCCTGTTCCAACCATTCTCTCTGCCAGGCGGCATAATCGAAATACTGAATGGGTAGGTCGGGTAGCTGAACGTCGGCGTTATGGACCAACGCGTTATAAAGCGTGGCGATTTCCTGAATAAAAATGCCCGTGGACCAGCCGTCGGAAACGATATGATGCATGGTTACCAGGGCCACGTATTCATCCCGAGCCAGTTGCAGCAGTTTGACCCGAATCAGAGGGTCTTCGTCCAGACGGAACGGTTTGCGAGCCTCTTCCAGGGCCGTTTTTTCCACTTCCTGATTTTTTTTGGAGGGGGGGAGTTTCCGTAGATCCACCAGGGGAATGTCCAGCTGAAGGGTGTCCCGGATCACCACCCGGGGGCGACCATCGACGGTGAGGTAATTGCTTCTTAACACTTCGTGGCGGCGAATGATTTCGTTTACCGCTTTTTGCAGGGCTTCCAGTTCCAGATTGCCTTTTAGCCGAACGGCGGTGGGAATGTTATAAAACGGGCTACCCGGTTCCAGCTGATCCAGGAACCAGAGGCGCTGCTGGGCATAGGACATGACCGGTTCCCCGATGCGCGGTTTGATGGCCGGTGCTCGAGAGCCCGTCTTTTCCGCCCGGGCCGAATCGATCCATCGGGCCAGGCCGGCCACCGTCGGCTGTTCAAATAATATCCGCAAGGGCAGTTCCACGGAAAAGGCTTCGCGGACGCGGGAGACCAGCTGAGTGGCCAGAAGGGAATGCCCTCCCAGCTCGAAGAAATTGTCGTACACCCCCACACGATCCACTTCCAGCAATTGGCTCCAGATGCCCGCCAGGATCTCCTCGGTAAGATTCCGGGGCGCCACATAGGCGGTTTCCAGGGTAGGACGGATGAGTTCCGGTTCAGGCAAGGACCGCTTATCGATTTTACCGCTTGGGGTGCGGGGCAACTCGTCTACAATCATAAAATAGGAGGGTACCATATATTCCGGCAGGCGGGCCAGCAGAAAACCTCGCAATTCCCCCACAAAAAGGGCATGTTGTTCAAACACTTCGTCTATAATCCGTTGCAGCAGTTGTTCCTCCTCGCCGCTGAGCTTCTGGAACCTCAGGCCGATCCGGTTTTCGCGGCGCCATCGGACGGTTCCCCGGAGCCTTACCCGAATCCCCGTCCCGGAAAATTCCAGCAACAATTCGACGGGTTGATCGACTTCCCAGTGGCCTTTTTCTACCGTCACACTCAGGCCTCCCAGCGAGAGGTCACTCCCCCGCGGAGTGAACCGACCGTCCCCACCGAATTGCAAGCGGGCATCATCCGGAAAGGGCACCCGCACAAAGCGCCGGCGATCTTTTTGATTGCGACGCCGCAACAACCGGGGCACGCAATAGGCCACCAGCCGTTTCTGTCCCCCAGCGCTGCTCCGGGCCACCACCACCGCCTCCCGTACTCCCGGGTGTTCCCGTAAGGCCGTTTCTATCTCGCCGATCTCCACCCGAAAACCGCGAATCTTGACCTGATCATCCACCCGGCCCAGAAACGCCAAATTCCCATCACTCAACAAGCGCACCCGATCCCCCGTCCGATACAAGCGTTGTCCACCCCGCCGGCTGAAGGGATTGGGCATAAACTGTTCCGCCGTCAAATCCGAACGATTCAAATACCCATGAGCCAGGCCGTCCCCACCGATACACAACTCGCCGGGTACACCCACCGGGACCAGTTGATGGTACTTGTCCAACACGTAAACCTGGGTGTTGGCGATGGGTCGACCAATAGGGATATCGCGCTTGACATCTTCGGGGGTGATCTCGTATGCAGTGGAGATCACGGTTGTTTCCGTGGGGCCATAGGTGTTCAATAGACGGATGCGCCGGCTACCGGATAACTGATACCACATTTCCAGGCGTTCCCGCTGGGCCTTATCCCCACCCAGAATCACCAACCGCAAGCAATCCGGCAACGCCACACCCTGTTCATGCAACTCGTACACCCAGTCGTGCCAGAATACCGTGGGGAGGTCCACAATCGTCACACCTTGTTTCCGAAGGTGCTCCACAAAGGATTTTCCGGTGGCCATCATGTCTTCGGTGCGCAATACCAGGGTAGCCCCCACCATCAGGGTGGGATAGATTTCCTCCACCGCCGCATCGAAATTGATGGAGGCAAACTGGAGCATGCGGTCTCCCGGCGTCAGCTCAAACAGTTCCATCACCGCCTGGTTGTGGTTCACCACGGCGCGATGGGGTACCATCACCCCTTTGGGCACACCGGTGGATCCGGAGGTATAAATGACGTAAGCCGTGTTGGAAGGACGGGTAAAGTTTTCCAGATTCCGCGCCGGCCGACGGGCGATTTCCAATCGGTCTCGATCCAGACAAAGGATTTTTAAATGGGCATGATTCCGATAACGATCCCCCAGGTGTTCCAGGGTCAACAAAATGCCGATTTCCGCATCCTCAATCATGTAATGGAGTCGTTCCGCAGGATAGTGAGGATCCAGTGGTACGTAAGCACCGCCCGCTTTAAGTATCCCCAGCAGACCAATGATCATCTCGACAGAACGTTCGACACTCAATCCCACTCGAACCTCGGGACCCACCCCCAATTCCCTCAAATAATGGGCCAGCTGATTGGCAAAGGCATTTAATTCCCGATAACTGAGTTGCATTTTGCCCGCCGCCACCGCCACGGCATCGGGAGCACGCTGCACTTGATCTTCAATCCATTGATGGATGCATCGCAATCGGGGATAGTCTTTTCCGGTCCGATTCACCGCTTCCAGAAGCTGTTGTTTTTCCTGCTGGCGGATCAGAGGAATGCCTGCAATGGGTTGATCCGGGTCCGCCACAATGGTTTCCAAAAGCACCTGGAAGTGATCCAGAAAACGTTCAATGGTTTCCCGATTAAACAAATCGGTATTGTATTCCACCAGTATGTTCAATCCATCGGGTTTTTCCGTAGCCATCAGGGTAAGGTCAAACGTGGAAGTACCGGTATCCAGGGGAATTTGCTCGATCTGAATCTCGTGGCTTTTCCCTTTCACCTTCATATTCACATTCTGGAGGGCGAACATGACCTGAAACAGGGGCGTATGGCTCATGTCCCGTTCCGGTTGCAACTTCTCCACCAGCATTTCGAACGGGAGTTCCTGGTGGGCATAGGCATCCAGGGTCACCTCTCGCACGCGTTTCAGCAGCCGGCGGAAGGAGGGATTTCCCGATAAATCGGTACGCATGACCAAAGTATTCACAAAAAAACCGATCAGGGCCTCCAGTTCGGCCCGATTTCTGTTGGCCACGGGTGTACCCACGGCCACGTCTTCCTGTCCCGTATACCGGAACAGCAATGTTTGCAAGGCGGCCAGCAGGGTCATGAACAGGGTGGTTCCTTCCCGCCGGCCGATGGCATGAAGGCCTTCCAGAAGGGCGCCTGGAAATTCCCGCTCCAGAGAAGCCCCCCGGGAAGTAAACACCGCGGGTCGGGGTCGATCTGTAGGCAATTCCAGAACCGGTGGAATATCCCCCAGTTGTTTTTTCCAGTAAGCCAGCTGCTCTTCCAGAATTTCTCCACTCAGGTATTCCCGCTGCCATTCGGCGTAATCGGCATATTGGATTTCCAGCTCGGGCAACGGGGATGGTTTTCCACGGGAGAAAGCGTCGTAGAGCACCGCCACTTCCCGGATGAAGACCGCCATGGACCAGCCATCGGAAATGATATGATGCATGGTCAACAGCAGGATGTAATCCTGTGCACCCAGACGAAGCAGGGTGGTACGCAACAGGGGACCGGTTTTCAGGTTAAAGGGACGTCGGGCCTCTGTTTGGGCCAGGTGCAACGCTTCTTTCATCCGGAGCGCTTCCGGCAACCCTTCCAGTTCTACAACCCGCAGCGGCACCGGAAACCGGGGGTGAATGATCTGCATGGGCTTTCCGTCCACGGCTTCGAATGTGGTGCGCAATGCTTCGTGCCGCCGGACGATCTCATGAATACTCTTTGCCAGCGCACCGATATTCAACCGTCCCTTCAGGCGAAACGCCGTAGGAATGTTGTAAAAAGGACTCCCCGGTTCCAGCTGATCCAGAAACCAGAGGCGTTGCTGGGCAAAGGACGTGGGAAAAACATACACTTCCTCTTCGAGATTCCCGTTCTCGTCCCGATAATCGTCCATGGCCAGCTGTTCATTTGTTGGTAAATCTGCCATACTATTCACCCTGTTTTTCGGTCCGACGCACTCCGTAGCACCCGCGTGCCTGTGAGATTCAGTTCATGCAAACCATAATGTAGACCCGGCATTACGCCACCCGATTGACCCATTTCTCAAACCGGGGGATCAATTTTCTTCGTTGCCCGGGGAGGGGCGTTTCATTTTGCGGGTCTCCCGGCTTACCCTTTTGATTTCGGGTGTCTTCAGCTGAGGACCGCGTTTCTTTTCCACCTCGATGGCCTGGGCCACCCCGGCGATGGTGGGTTGTTCAAACAGCGTTCGTAACGGCAATTCCACTTCAAAGGCGCTGCGAATCCGTGCAATGAACTGGGTGGCCAATAAGGAATGCCCTCCCAGGTCAAAGAAATTATCGTACACCCCCACGTTTTCAATGTCCAGCAACTCCTCTACAATGGCCACCAGCTTTTTTTCGATGGAATTGCGAGGGGCTACATATTCGGCTTCCAGGGCACTGCGATCGAATTCCGGCTGGGGCAGTCGCCGCCGGTCAATTTTACCACTGGGCGTCAGGGGGAAGGCTTCCATTTTCACCAGTGCCGCCGGCACCATGTAGTCCGGAAGCTGTCGCCGGAGGTAGTCCCGCAATTCCCCGATCGTGGGAGCATCCTCTTCCACGGGAATAAAATATCCAATCAGACGCCGGTCTCCCCGGCGATCTTCCCGGGCGATGACCACAGCATCTTTTACCCCCTGGTGCTCGCTTAACACTGCTTCAATTTCTCCCAGCTCGATGCGAAACCCCCGCACTTTCACCTGAAGATCCACCCGTCCCAGAAATTCCAGTTCCCCGTCGGGTAACCAGCGCACCAGGTCCCCGCTTCGGTACAGGCGCCGGCCGGGGCGATGGCTGAACGGATGGGGCACAAATTTCTCCGCGGTCAAGTCGGGACGATGTAAATACCCTCTTGCCAACCCCGGTCCGCCGATGAACAACTCTCCCGGCACTCCAACGGGTACCGGTTGGAAATTCTTATCCAGCACATACAATTCAAAATTTTGGATGGGGCCGCCAATCGGAGGCCCCTGGGGGTAAGCCCCCCGGCACAAATGCATGCTGGCGCACACGGTGGTTTCGGTGGGACCATAGGCGTTAAAAAATCGGCGTCCCCCACCCCAGCGGTCTACCAGATCGCCGGTCACTTTCTCTCCGGCCAGAATGATCGTTTCCAGATTGGGAATCTCCTCCTGGGGTACCACGGCCAACACCGAGGGCGGCAGGGTCACCGTGGTGATATCTCCATCCCGTAACACCTGCAATAATCCCTGTCCGGTAACCAGGTGTTCCCTGGCGGTAAGCACCAGGGTTGCTCCATTCAACAGGGCCATCACCGTTTCCCAGACGCTGGCATCAAAACTCAGGGCGGAAAATTGAAGAATGCGTTTGCCCACTTCGATGTGAAAAGCCTCTTGCTGAGCGCGGGCCAGATTTAACAGCCCCCGGTGAGCCAGCATGGTACCTTTGGGTCGGCCGGTGGACCCCGACGTATAGATGACATACGCCAGATTTTCCGGAACGGTAAGATTCTCGAGGGTTTCGGCGGATTCCTGCTCCACTTTTCCCGTTTCCTGGTCCAGAGCAACGACCCGGGCCGGGTGTTCCGGCAGCTGCGGTATTAAAAAGGATTGGGTTAACAAAACCGCCACCCCGGAATCCTGGATCATGTAGGCCACCCGGTCGGGTGGATACGTGGGATCGATAGGGACAAAAGCCCCGCCGGCTTTTAAAGTTCCCAGAATACCCAGCACCATTTCCAGGCCGCGTTCCATGGTAATGCCCACCAGCGTTTCGGGGCCCACCCCCAGTTTCCGAAGATAGCGGGCCAGCTGATTGGCCTTTTGATCCAGCTCTCGATAGCTCATCTGTCGGGGTGCCTCACCGGGAATCCAGTACTCGGCGGCAACGGCATCCGGATGGGCCTGAACCACCCGTTCAAATTTTTCATGTACACAAAGGTCTTTATCATAAGGCCGGGATTTGTTATTCCACTCCACCAGAATTCGGTTCAATTCCGTTTTATCCATGAGGGGCAGAGTGGCCAGGGGTTCTTCCGGCTGAGCCAGAGCGGCTTGCAGCAGTTTCCGATAATGTTCCATCATCCGGCGGATGGTCGATTTATGGAACAGGTCCGTATTGTATTCCCACTCCACAAACAGGCGGTCTCCGCTCTCAACGGCAATGAAGGAGATATCGAATTTGGCAATGCCCGGATCGGCTTCAAACGGTTCCAGGGTGATTCCGGGTAATTCCAGCCGTTCCCTGGGTTGATTCTGAAAGACAAACATCACCTGAAAAATCGGTGAATGGCTCATGTCCCGTTCGGGTTGCAGGGCTTCCACCAGTTGCTCGAACGGTAAGTCTTGATGGGCGTAGGCCGCCAGGGTAACTTCGCGCACCTGGCGCAGGAATTTCCGGAAGCTTATGCGGGGATTCAGGCGGGCCCGCAAAGCCAGGGTGTTGACGAAAAAGCCGATCAATGTCTCCAGTTCCGACCGATTGCGCCCGGCGATAGGGGTACCCACCACTACGTCGTCCTGTCCACTATAGCGACTGAGCAAGGCCTGGAAGGCCGCCACCAGGGTCATGAACAGGGTAGCCCCTTCTTTGCGGCCCAGCGCGCGGGCCTGGCGAACCACTTCCGGGGGGATTTCCATTCGCTCCGTATCGCCGTTAAAGGTCTGTACCGGCGGCCGAGGCTTATCCGTAGGGACTTCCAGAACCGGAGGGGCGTCTTCCAGCTGTTTCTTCCAGTAGTGTAATTGCTTTTCCAGATGCTCTCCCTGGAGCCATTTTCGCTGCCAGGCGGCAAAATCGGCATACTGAAGGGGCAGTTCCGGAAGGGGTGCACCGTTGCCCTCAAGAAATGCAGGATATAAACGGGCCACTTCTTCAATAAAGACGGCAATCGACCAACCATCGGAAACAATATGATGCATGGTGATGAGTGCCAGGTGATCGTTTTCCCCCATCCGAAGCAGGCGGGTACGGAACAAAGGGCCTTCTTCTAAATCGAAGGGCGTTCGCGCTTCTTCCCGGGCCAGCCGGCGCGCCTGTTGCTCCCGTTCTTCATCGGGTAGCCGGCTCAGGTCCTGCACCGGAATTTCTACCGGGGCGGGTTCATGAATCACCACAACCGGCTTCCCCTCCACATTTTTAAAGGTGGTTCGCAACACTTCATGGCGGCGGACAATTTCGCTCAGGGTTTTTTGAAGCGCTTCCAGATTCAATTCCCCCCGAATGCGCAAGGCAACGGGAATGTTGTAGAACGGACTACCGGGTTCCAATTGATCCAGAAACCAGAGGCGTTGCTGGGCAAAGGATAAGGGCAATTCCCGCCCATCCCGAGGGATAGGTTCCAGGGGCACGGTCTGCAGGCCTTCGGCGGCTTCCCGGGCGGCCTCCACCAACCGGGCCAGACCCTCCACGGTGGGATTTTCGAACATCTCCCGCAGGGAAAGGTCCACCTGAAAAGCGTCCCGTAGCCGGGAAACCAATTGCGTGGCCAGCAATGAGTGCCCCCCCAGCTCGAAAAAATTATCCCGGGCGCCAACGCGCTCTATGGCAAGAATATCGGAGACAATACCGGCGATCACCTCTTCCACCGGGTTGCGTGGCGCCACATATTCCGCCTGAAGTATCCCACCTTCGGGGGGCGGCAGCGCGGCACGATCCACCTTTCCGTTGGGCGTTAAAGGAAAAGACTCCAGAAAAACATACGCTCCGGGCAGCATGTAGTCCGGCAAATGTTTCTGTAAATCCTGCCGCAAGGCAGAGGGATCCGGGGTGCCTTCTCCCTCGGGGATCATGTAGGCGGCCAGGTAAGGGGAGGTGGCATCATCCCGCAACACGACCACCGTCTCCTTGATCGCGGGATGGCTGTTTAAGCGAGCCTCGATTTCTCCCAACTCAATTCGGTAACCCCGCAGTTTGACCTGATGATCGATGCGTCCCAGAAACTCCAGCTGGCCATCAGGCAACAATCGAACCAGATCGCCGCTGCGATATAAACGTTCCCCGGGCCGAAAGGGATTGGGAATGAACTTTTCCCGGGTCAATGCCTCCCGTCCCAGGTATCCTTCCGCCAGACCCACACCGCCGATGAGCAATTCTCCCGGCACTCCAGGTGGACAGGGACGCAAGTGCGGATCCATTACGTACAACTGCACATTATCGATAGGCGTACCGATGGGTACGGTTTGAAGGTGTTGAACCTCTTCCGGATTCACCCGGTAAAAGCTGACCCCCACGGTCGATTCTGTGGGGCCGTAACCGTTGTAAAAGGGCACTTTTCGTCCCCACTGCACAGCCACTTTTACGGGGCATACCTCTCCGGCGGATATCATGGCCTTTAAATCCGGCAATTCCGCCTCCGGCAACAGCCGAATGAGCGAAGGAGGAAAAGCCGCCAGATGAATTTGGTGCTCCTTCAGGAAACGGATCAGGCGATCCGGGGTCATCAACTCTTCCCGGGGTGCCATATAAACCGTCGCCCCGGCCAACAATGCAGGAAAGATTTCGGCAACGGCTCCATCAAAACCGATGGTCGCAAACTGTAAACAGCGGCTCTGCCGGTTGAGTTGAAATTTTTTCTGAAACACCCGACAGAGATTCACCACCCCCCGGTGCCTCAGGAGGGTCCCCTTGGGTACACCGGTGGATCCCGATGTATAGATGACATACGCCGGATCGTCTGGAGAAATCGCCACGGCCAGGTCGGCATTGTCTTCGTTCAGAATTTCTGAGGCTTGCTCATCCAGACATACCACGGCCTCCGTAAAAGGGGCCATTTTTTCCCGGGTGGATTGGTGAACCACCACCACCGGGATGCCGGCGTCCTTCACCATAAATTCCAGACGCCCTTCCGGGTAAGTGGGATCTAAAGGCACATATGCAGCGCCGATTTTTAAGACCGCCCAGATGCCCATCAACAGCTCCGGGGAACGGTCCAGGCAAATGCCTACCAGGCTCCCCGGTTGCACACCCCGCTGTTGTAAATATCGGGCCAGCTGATTGGCTCGCCCATTGAGTTCCCCGTAGCTCCAGGTGGTTTGCCCGCCATCGGCGCTGTGAAACACTACGGCCGGATGCTCCGGTGCCTCCGCCGCTTGTTTTTCGAACAACTCGACCAACGACTTTTCAGGAATTTCACTGGAAGTGGCATTCCAGTCCACCACCCATTTCCGAAATTCATCAGGGGTAATGATTTGCAATTTGCCCACGGGGGCATCCGGTTGCTCCACCATCTGTTCTAAGACATGTTGCAGGTGTATTAACATCCGTTCCATGGCATCCCGATCGAAGCGCCGGGCATCGAAAGCCGTTTCCAGCACCACCCGCTTGCCGGGACGCCCAACAAAAGTGATCGGATAGTGGGTGCGCTCATGGGTATAAAATTCGCCGATGCGGATACTCATCCGATGCTGTTGCTCCTTCAGGGAGTCATCCACAGGATAATTTTCGAACACAAAAATGGTGTGGAATAGGGGCGTATTTCCGGGAAGGTCGCTCCAGCGTTGGATGTGTACCAGCGGGGTGTGTTCGAACTGGCGGATGGCCACCAACCGTTGCTGAACGTTTTGCAGGTAATCTTTCACGGATTGGTGGGCATCCAACTTAACCCGCATGGGCAGGGTATTGATAAACAACCCGATCATTTCCTCGGCCCCGGGCAGATCCGCCGGCCGCCCCGAAACCGTCACCCCATACACCACATCATCCTGTCCGCTGTAAACGGATAACAACACCCCCCAGGCCCCCTGAATCAGGGTATTCAGGGTCAGTTTTTGCTCTCGGGCCCACCGATCCAATCGCTGCGAAAGCGCCTCCGGTAAAACCCGATGAACTTTCTGGTAATCACGATCCGAAGGTTTCCGCCCGGGCATATGCTCGATTCGAAGCATGTTGGGCGATTCGAACCCTTGCAACATCTCTTTCCAGAACCGTTCGGCTTCCTTCACCTCTTTCTGTTTCAGGTAGGCTATGTAATCCCGGTAGGGACGCACCGAAGGCAGTTGCGGGCTCCGGCCGTTGCGGAAGGCTTCATACAGCAAAAACACTTCTCGTAATACCAGCGGCACGGCCCACCCATCGATGATGATGTGGTGATACGTCCAGGAAAAATAATGGGCATGATCATCCAGTCGGATCAACGCTAACCGCATCAGAGGGGCTTCCAGTAGATCGAATCCCTTTTCCCGCTCCCGGGCCATCCATTCCTGAACGGCCCGGCGCTGCTCTGCAGGCGATTTCGCCGACCAGTCCAATTCCTCGAAGGGCAGTTTCACCTCCCGATGAACCACCTGAAGCGGTTCGTCCAGCTCTTCCCACACAAAGGCGGTGCGGAAGATGGGATGCCGTTGCACCAGCTGTTGCCAGGCCCGCCGAAACGCCGCCACATCCAACTCTCCCTCCAGGCGGACGGTCAGTTGTTCCACGTACACGGCCGACTCCGGCTCGTAAATATAATGAAACAACATGCCCTGCTGCATCGGCGATAATGGATAAATGTCTTCGATATTTTTCCTGCTCATCGGTGCATCAACCTCTTTTATTGGTTTCCGGTGTTTCCCAAATGCATTTCGGTCGACCCGCTCGGCACCGGGAGACCCACCTTTCCCTCGGGGTGCTCCCGGACGATAGGGTTCGGACTTTCCTTAAATCGAAAGATCATTTTCTTCTCCTCGTACCGAACTCCTCTGCTCAGTCATCGCCCTTCAATTTTCCCAATACACGGGTCAGTTTGTCCTCATCCAGATCGGCCAGGGGAAAATCCGAAGTGGACAGCGCATCGGTAGTCGGTTTGCGTGCCGCCTCGATCAATCGAAGGAGCTCTTCGCGAAAGCTATTCCCCAGCTGTTGCATCGTTTCTTCCCGAAAGAGCCGGCTACTGTAGCCGATGCTGAATTCCAGCCGGCCTTGCTGAACGCCCCCGGTGATGGTAATCAGGTGCGTCCGGGGATTTTCCGCCGCCCGATCGGGAGCCTGGGGCCCCGGCGCCGGGCGAATGGGGGCGTTCTCCGGTATGGCCTGATCCAACTGCCCCAGGTAATTGAAACTGATTTCCGCCCGGGGGAATTCCGCCAATTCCCGTCGCACGGCCTCCGGTGCCAGATACTTCAACAGCCCAAATCCCACCCCACCCCGGGGTATTTGACGAAATTGATCTTTAACCACCTTTACCATCTCCTCCACAGTGACGGCGTTCTTCAAATCCACCACCACCGGAAACAGGCTGGTAAACCAGCCCACGGTGCGGGAGAGGTCTACATCGTCAAATAGATGTTCCCGCCCGTGCCCTTCCATGTCGATGAGAAAGGCTCTGCGACCGGTCCAGCGATTCAGGGTGCCGGCCAGGGCGACCAGAAGCACTTCGTTTATGTAGGCGCGCAATTTTTCCGTGACCTCTTGCAGGAGGGACCCGGTCTCCTCCTCACTCAAAGCAAGGCGCTGGTAGCTCACGGCGGCCTCGCTGTTGCGACCATCGGGAAAATCCCTGGGCAACGGGGCGATCTTCTCTACCGGAAGGCTCCGCCAGAAATCGGCTTCCCGGGCCAACTCATCCGAAACAGCCAATGCCTGAAGCCGTTCCGCCCATTGTTTAAATGCGGTCGTCTTCGGCGGAAGCTGCGGTTCACCACCGGATTCCAATTGCTGGTATACGGTGAACAGGTCTTCCAGAAGGATACGCCAGGATACGCCATCCATAATCAGGTGATGCGCGGTAAAGAACAGCCGTCCCGGACGATCCCCGCCCGCATAGAAATAGGCTACGCCAAACATCGGGCCGTTCTCCAGATGCAAGCCCGCCTGAAGCACATGGGTTTTTTCCGCAATCCATTGGGAAACCCGTTCCGGATTCATGCGGGAAACATCAAAATAATGAAAAGGGAGTTTTTCCTCCGGTGGAAGATTGATCTGGCGCGGTTCCCGATCTTTCCAGGAAAAACGCATCCGAAGCGCATCATGATGCTCCACCAAATGTTTCAGGGCCCGGCTGAACACTTCCGGGTTCAGCCGACGATCGATTTCAATAAAAACGGACTGGTTCCAGTGATGGGGGTTGGGCAGGTTCAATTCAAAGAACCAGTGTTGAATGGGCGTTAAGGGCACCTCCCCGGTCACCAGACCCTGCTCCGCCAGTATGGGACGCGCCTTCTCCGCCACCGACGCCAATTGCTCGATGGTCTGATACT
>WFTQ01000103.1 GCA_015485355.1 bacterium
GCTTGGGGTCTTGGCCATGGGGAGATTTGTTGTCTGTATTTCGAATTTTGTGTGTGGAAATTTCCCTGTTCCCGGACTTTTTTCATTATCAGGAAGCGAAGCATCTCTCTCCCTCGCCGTTTGGGTAGATGTTTCGTCGCTTCGCTCCTCAGCATCACACATTGCTCTCTCTGTCGATTTGGCTGCACCGCCGTACACGGAACTGTCCATACGGTGATGGGAGAGGACGAAGGGTGCAGGTCTTTCTCCCACCCGCGTGCCGCTGAATCGGAATCAAAGGCAGGGTAGGTTTCCTTTCTCCAATCGGAAAAGGATAGGCCCAGATAGCCGGTCGGGGAAGGACAAAATATTTCCCGCTATTTCATTTTTCCCATACAGGGTTTAAATTGCGACATCCGTAAACGGGAATTCAACAAAACAAAGGGATACACCATGTTGCATCATATTAAACAGACGGATCCGGAAGTCTATCGGGCCATTGTGGGCGAGATCGATCGGGAGAACACGACCCTGGAATTGATTGCTTCGGAAAATTTTGTGAGCCGGGCCGTTTTAGAAGCGGCCGGATGTGTTATGACAAACAAATATGCCGAAGGGTATCCCGGGAAACGGTATTATGGAGGTTGCGAATGGGTGGATGTGGCCGAGAATCTGGCTCGGGATCGCGCCAAAGCCCTGTTTCAGGTGGAACATGTTAATGTGCAACCGCATTCGGGGACCCAGGCCAATATGGCGGTTTATTTCACCTTTTGCAAACCCGGGGATACGATATTGGGCATGAATCTGGCCCACGGAGGTCACCTGTCCCATGGCAGTCCGGTTAACTTTTCCGGAAAGATGTACCGGGTAGTTGCCTACGGAGTGAGCCGGGAGACCGGGTACATCGACATGGATGATGTCGCCCGAAAGGCACGGGAACATAAACCTCGCTTGATAATGGTCGGTGCCAGTGCCTATAGCCGGTTTTATGATTACCCTCAATTCCGGGAGATTGCCGATGAGGTGGGAGCCGTTCTGGTGGCCGATATTGCCCATCCCGCGGGATTGGTGGCGGCGGGTGTGCATCCCTCACCCATGCCGTATTGTGATGTGGTGACGACGACCACCCATAAGACGCTGCGGGGTCCGCGAGGCGGCATGATCTTGATCGGGAAAGACAAGGAAAATGATATGGGTATCGTCGCGCCGAAGTCTGGGCGGGTAAAACGGATTTCGGAAATTATTGACAGCACGGTGATGCCCGGCATTCAGGGAGGTCCGTTGATGCACATTATTGCCGCCAAAGCGGTGGCGTTTCAGGAGGCCCTGCAGCCGGAGTTCAAGGAGTATGCTCAGCAGATTGTTCGAAATGCCAGGGCGCTGGCGGAGGAATTGATGCGGCGGGGTTATGATATCGTTTCCGGCGGTACCGACAATCATCTCATGCTGGTCGATTTAACCGCGACCGGTATTACCGGACGCGATGCCGAAGACGCCCTTCATGCGGCGGGAATTACGGTGAATAAGAATATGGTGCCTTTCGACGAACGCAGTCCCTTTGTTACCAGTGGGATTCGGCTGGGCACCCCGGCCCTCACCACCCGGGGATTTAAGGAGGACGAAATGCGCAAAGTGGCTCATTTGATCGATCGGGTCCTGCGGAACATGGGGAATGAAACAATTTATCAACAGGTCCGGGGCGAAGTGGCCGACATGTGCCGGGCCTTCCCCTTGTATGACTTCGGAAGCCTGTAAAAAAGATGCTTCACCGGCGATGGGGATTGAAACCAAAACGCCCGGCAGGTTCAGGCCGGGCGTTTTGCGTGCAAGTATGCGGTTGATTCAGCGATTCCGCTTCACAAACAGATATTTCACACCTTCCAAAGCCCGGGTGGCCGCATCCGGCAGGCTCGCCCTTCCCGCATATTGCTGCAACTCGGCCAAGTACTGGCCCTGAAATTGGGCCGTGTTAATTTGAGGGATGTTCAGACCCATGGCCTGTCCAAAGGCGGTATTGATGGTTTCGATAAACATGTTGGCAATAATGGCATAGCCCCCATTGTTGGGATGGACGCCATCCAAACTGAACGCCGTGTTGGCCAGATCAAACAGTACGTATTTGCCGGAATACCCGTCGATGCCGCTGCTGTTTAATTGCTGGAGCATCGCCTTCGCATCCACCACCGGTACCTGATAAGTCTGTGCCAGATCCCCAATGATGCTGTTGAATCCGTCCACCGCATCCCGGATGGCCTGCACTTCGTCGGCGGTCAGGGTCAGATTTTCTGGAATCGGTATACCGGAGGGGTTCAAGCCGCTGGCAATCATCCCCTGCACGATCTGGGCGGCCTGTACTGCGGCAACGGCGGCGTCCATTCCCGTCTGGATCAGAAAATCGGCGATAAAGGCGGAATCCGGTACGCCCAATCCTGTGGTTTTGTAAGCCGTTAAGAAAGGCAATAGAACGTGACTGACACCGCTTTCGGTCATCTTCAGGGGCAAATACAGAACGGCCGCAGTGTCGGGATTAAAATCCACCGGTTGAAAATTTTCATCAAAGACCACGGGTAATTGGCCCAGTGCCCCAAAGTCCACGAAAATGACATCCAGGGCGTTAACATAGGGGATATCGGTTACATAGGGGATGTTGGCCATGACGATCTGGGCGCTGCTTTGTTCCCGAATAGTGGATAAAATGGCCTCCAGACGGGTGCGAAAATCTTGCTGGGAGGTGATCTGAGTCAAATCTCCGCCATCCACGGCGGCTCCCAGCACATCGTTGTTTCCAATCCAGAGCAGGATCAGAGAGGGGTTCTGGATCAGGGCCTGCTCCAGCATCGTGAAATTCCCCAGATTGGGATTCCGCAATACAATGTTGAAGAAGGGATTGTCCTGACTGACTTTGGTGGTGAGCACATCGTTCAGGTCGGCGCCGGGTACAGCCAGGTTATCGTAGGGACGGGGAAATAAGGCGTTGGACAACAACCCCATGACCATATCGGCCCGGGTGGAATCGACGACCGCTGGACCAGCCGGGGTCATGCGCAGGGGACCGGCGATATAGTTCGGATCGGTCAATTGGGTGGAGCCGATGCCCGGTTCCTCGATCCAGGGCATGCCGAAACGCCAGCCGATTCCCATTTGCTGGGCGATCAGGTAGGGATAACTGTGCTGCTGAAACGATTTGACCAAACCCGAGGACTGGTACCCTGCCGTCAGGCTGTTTCCAATGGCCACCACTTTCCGGAGCAATAAATTTTGTTGCTGCTCGGGGGTTACGGGGATCTTTTCCGCCGTGGGAGTGGGGAGTTCACACCCGAACCAGAACATGAAGGCCAACAGCAAAGTACTAAGGATAATTTTTTTCATTTTTATCTCTCCTGTGTTTTTGTCTCTTTACCTAATGGCATAACCAAAGCTGAAGAAGATCAGCGATGCGTTGGACGCATAACTCCCATTGAATTCGGCCACCGGAATGCCGTTTTCGAAGGTGCTGCGGGTACCGAAATTCACGAACATATAGCCCGCGTCGATTTTCAATTTCCCGGTGGAATATCCAAAGCCAAAGGAAAAGTTGTTGCGGTCGTTGTCTGGTAAAATAGGAGAGACAGAATAAGTGGGTTGCGGGGTCTTGTCCCGGATGTAGCCTGCCCGCAGGGAAAGATTGTCGTTCAGTTCGTAATGGGCCCCCAGCCGCAGGGTGTAACTGTCCCGATAGTCTTCTTCGATCTTGGTGTCCAGCCGATAATTTTCAAAATCCAGAACCAGTTCCTGGAAAATGGACCAGGTGTAATAGTTGTAATCCAATTCAATTCCCAGTTTGGGGGTGACCCGGAAATACATCCCCACAGTCAGAATTCCTGGAAAAGGAATTTCGGTGGAACCCTTCTGGTCCACAAAAAGCCCCAGATTATCCACAAACAGCGTCTGATACTGGTCATAAATGGTAAAATCTGCGGTCGCATCTTCGAATTTGTTGATGACGCGATGGCGATACGACAGACCAAACCCTACCCGTTCTGAACGCGCCAGGATACTGGCGGTAAAGCCCACGGCCAGTTTGGAGGTCCCTTCCATGTAAACGGTGCCCACTTCCACGCCGGGATCGGAATTCGGGGGGTCCATGGACACCAGAAGATAACGATCCAGGATCACTTGGGAGGTGACGATGTCTAACCCACCACCCAGGCTGATGTGGGGACTGATCTGATAGGCCACCACAGGCGAGATATAAAATGAGCGGATTTCCGAGTTTTTGGAGAAGTATTTTCCGGGAAAATCATCACTCCACTTGAGACCCAGGCCGAAGGGGTTGGTGATTCCGATACCCACACCCAACCGTTCGTTGAACTTGTGGGAGATGTACACCCCAATGGGGGTAAAGACCTGGGATTCGGCATCGTAGACCTCTCCTGCCCAGGGATAGGGTTCGGGACCGACATAGCGGGCTTTGGGAAAGATTAACGTGGTACCCCCATAAAATTGTGTGCCTTTTAGAAAGGCCAGACCGGCAGGATTGTAGAAAATGGTAGACGGATCCACCGCCTGGGCCACCGTAGCCCCTCCCATGGCCGATGCCCGACCGCCGAATTCGTACAAGGCAAATCCACCTCCCCATACACTACTGACTAAAAAAATCAGCATGACCAGAATGGCGACAGATTTTTGATGCATAGGGCCTCCTCCAGAGTTAGTTGATTCAAGAGATTAATTAACTTGCCGCTGGTGAAAAGATTTTAAGAAAGGCCGGTAAAAAAATCAAGAGGATTTGACCGAATATTCATAAACGCCGGGCATTGCGTACAGCCGAAGGGGGAGGCATTTGCTGCCGGGAATCGGAAACGGTCGGCCGTCCCGGAAAAAATTTTTTTTCGGTTGCCGATCCGGAGTTTAAGAATTATATTCATAATCATTATGATTGTGAAACACAGCAACCAAACACAGGAGGACGCAGTATGAGCAGCAACAAAATCGATCGGCAAACCCTGATCCAGGGCCTTAACGAAGACCTGGCCAACGAATATCAGGCCGTCATCACTTACCTGACCTATGCGGCCTGCGTCAGCGGTATTCATCGCCAGGAATTGAAAGAATTTTTCGAAAAGGAGATTCAGGAAGAATTGCTACACGCCCAATTTTTGGCCAACAAAATCGCCGCCTTGGGGGGACAACCCACAACCGTTCCCACGCGCGTGCCGTATACCGAAAACCCCAAAGAAATGCTGGAAAACGTTCTCTCAGCCGAAACGGAAACGATTAAGCGATACGTCCAACGCATGAAGCAAGCCGAAGAATTGGGCGATTATGGTCTGGCCAACGACTTGCATGACATCATCAGCGATGAAACCCGTCACAAAGAAGAAACCGAAAAAATTCTCAAGGGATACCACGGCGATTAACCAGGAGGGGCGTCCGCTGGATCGACCGGACGCCCCTTGAACGAACCCAAGGATCAATTAAAAGTGATGGAGGGTCCAGTGATCGATATCCTGATGAAATATATCCATATTCTCGCTTTCATGGTGGTGTTTACGGTGATCTTTATGGAGATGATTTTGATTAAGGCGACCAGCTCTTCTCGAGATGTGCTGCTGGTGAAGCGTTACCAGAAGATTTTGTGGGGTTTTCTGTTGTTGACCCTTTTGTCTGGGCTGTTTAAACTGGTAACGATGGGCGAACATGCTTCCATATATATGAAAAATGGCGTGTTCCATGTAAAGTTCACTTTATTTTTGATAATCGCTCTTTTAACCCTTTTGCCCTATCGGTTTTTCCGCAAGCTTACGCTTCAAGGCGAAGCGGATGATAAGATAGCGATTCCCCGATCCGTGCGACTGGTCTTGCACATTCAGATGCTTTTGCTGGTTTTGTTACCCTTATTGGGTGTCATGATGGTCCGAGGGATCGGCTATTTTGGTTAATCCCCTTGGGTTTTCTCGAAGGGAAAACGTGCAAGAAGGTGAAAGCAATGAAAATTCAGATAGATCCATCCATTACCGAAGAGCTGCAGCGTCATGGCCTCCGCCCGACGCGGGCCCGGCAGCTGATTCTGGCGCTGATTGAAAAGGATAATCAGCATTACACGCCCGAAGAGATGCTGGTCCAATTGAATGCCCTGGGCGAGCGTTTGAGCATTGCGACCCTTTATCAGAATCTGGCCAAACTGGTAGACAAAGGGTTGTTGGTAAAGTTTGTGGGTCTGGACGGTGAATATCGGTATGATTGTAATAAGACGCCTCATCATCATCTGATCTGTCGTTCCTGTGGCCGCATTGTCGATGTTGTGGTGAAACAGTCTCTGGATACCATTATGCCTCGCCCGGTGGATCCGCGGGCAGGTCAACCGTTGCAGCCCGGATGGAAGATTGTGCAGCGCCGGGTGGATTTTATCGGTGTATGTCCGGACTGCTCCCAACAAACCGAAGAAAACTGATGCCTTCGGCGATCCCTCCGCACGAATCCGAGACCGCACTGCCGGCAGGTTCGGTGGTGCGGTCTCCTTTTGCACTCTCGGGTTATCCGGACCACCGGGCCGGAGAGTCGTTGTCCCCGCAGCGCGTTTCTCAAAAGGATGGGGAGGGAATAATGCTCAGGGATATCGGTTATCTTTTCCTCCCGGACGGATCCCACCCCGCACTCCCCGGACAACCCGGTCCTTCCGGGAGCCGGCGGGACTATGCCGTAGCGCTGCCGGATTGTCCTGATTCCCACAAAGAGCGGCCCCAAACCGATCCACATTCGAAGGATCGGTCGGGGTCGTAGAACGAAGGCGTTGTTTTCCGGGCGGTTCGAATGCCAGCCCCGGGTGATTCCGGAACGAGGGCCTTGTCGGCCGTTCCGGACGTTTGCCCGCCGGATTGACAATCCCCGGGGTACCGGCCGTTGGATCAATCCGATTGATGGCGCTTAAGATGTTCCTCCAGAAAATCGGTCATCATGTTGAACAGATGGATCCGATCACTGGTGGAGCGAATACCATGCATTTGCTGGGGGTACACCATGAAGTCGAATTGCTTTCCGGCATCGATCAGCCGATCGACCATGTGAATGGAGTTCTGGAAATGGACATTATCATCACCCGTTCCATGGATTAGCAACAATTTACCCGAAAGGCTGTCGGCAAAAAAGACCGGTGAACTGTTCCGGTAGCCCTCCGGGTTTTCCTGAGGCAAATTCATGTATCGTTCCGTATAAATGGTGTCGTAATCCCGCCAGTCGGTGACCGGGGCGACGGATATACCGGCTTTAAACACCCGCGATCGGGTGAGTGCATACAGGGTCATATAGCCGCCGTAGCTCCACCCCCAGATGCCGATTCGCTCGGGGTCTACGTAGGGTAATGTTTTCAGGTAGGCCACTCCCCTTAACTGATCCTCCAGTTCATATTTTCCGAGCTGTTCGTACACCACTTTTTCCCAGTCATGGCCACGGCCCCAGGAGCCCCGATTGTCCATGCTGAAGACGATGTAGCCCCGCTGGGCCAGCATCAAATGCCAGAGGAATCGGGTTCCCCCAAAAACTTTGCGAATCACTTGGGCATGGGGACCGCCGTAAACGTACACCAGCACCGGATACGTCCGGGAAGGATCGAAATCCGGGGGTTTAATCATACTGGCGTAATAAGTGATCCCGTTATCTCCCTCGAAGGTAAAGAATTCCGGTAATCGTATGTGATATCTGGCGGCAAGATCCACTTCGCTGGCGGCAAACAGTCGCAATTGTTTACCGTTGTTCTTATATACAAATACCTCGAAGGGAGTCAAGAGATGGGAATAGGTATCCACAAAGTAATTCCCGCTAAAAGACAGGGAAATCCGGTGAGTACCTTCTTTCCGGGTCAGGCGCTTAAAATCTTTCCCGTTGGTTCTTACCCGATACAAATGCCGTTCCCGAAGGTCTTTTTCCGTGGCGGTGAAGTAAACCCATTTTTCATCTTTATCCACCCCCAGAAAGTGGGTCACCATCCATTTGCCGCTTGTCAGTGTTCGGATAAGGTTGCCGTTGTAGTCGTATACATACAGGTGTCGGTAGCCGGTGCGTTCGGAACCCCAGATCAATCGTTGGCTTTTACGAAAAAAATGTACAAAGTCCCCCACATTGATGAAGTAGGGATCCCGTTCTTCCAGCACTACCCGGCTTTTCCCCGTCTGAATGTCTGCGAAAAGAAATTCCAGATGGCGTTGATAACGATCCAGGCGCATAAAGGCCAATCCGTCTGAGGAAGGTAACCAGTACACCCGGGGAAGGTAAATATCGGTGTTTTCCCCGGTATCGATCCAAACGGTTTGAGCCGTGGACAGGGATACTACCCCCAGTTTCACGATGGGATTGGGGTCCCCGGCTTTAGGATAGCGCATGAGTTCCAGGGTGGGGTGATAGGGCATCCAGTCTACCAGCGGATATTGAGGAACCGGAGTTTCATCGAACTGCAGGTAAGCAATGAATTGACCGTTGGGTGCCCACCAGTAACCCCGAAAGATGCCCCGACCGACCAATTCTTCCTGATAAACCCAATCCAGTTTTCCATTCAATAGGTCTTTGTGACCGTCAAAAGTTAATTGCTGTTCCTCCCGGCTCTCCAGATCGATGACGTAGAGGTTAAAGTTACGGACGAATGCCACTTTGCGGCTGTCCGGGGAGATCTGAATTTCTTCTTCCTTGTCCGGCGTATCGGTAAGTCGAACCAATCGGCGGTTGGTTAGAGAATAGTACCAGATGTCGGCATCGGAATCGAGAAGGAGTCCCGATTCGTCGGGCAACCATTGGTAGTTAAGCAGGGAGACATCGAGGGTGTCCGTGTCCGTGATGAATTTTAAATCGTCGCTGGTTAGTACAACATTTTCGCGTCCGTTGTTAGCTTGGTGCACCACCAGTTGGAGGATACCCGATTCCCGATCGCGTTGAATATAGGAAAACCGATCGCTGGCGGGCAGCCATTTTAATCGGTTGGGATAATTCCGGTACATTTCCCGACTCAGGGTGGTAAAAATTTCCTCCACGGTGAGCTGCTCCCGCTGTTGGCCTGTGCTCGTGGTTACGAGAATCAGGAGGAAAGATATTATCCAGCAAGCAGTGGTTTGTTTCCCGTCCATTCTTGCGTCTCCCTTTTGTTAGACCTGGTGCTGTAGATTCTTATTTTACGGCGTAAATTAAGGTAAAAATTGTTTTTCTCAAATACGAAATTGTTAATCGCGAACAGAGGAAAATCCCCGAATCGGTTTTAAAAGTCGTGAAAAGTTTGTATTTTCCTTTATGTGGCAGGAATTGTTGAAAGAGCAAAAATGGTGGGGGTGGGGAGAACCTTCCCGGCGGTTTGATTTCTCCCGGCGTCCATATTTCTGGCCTCATTTGCGAAGCCTGCTTCCCCTTCCCGGGAAAGCGTTCCGTTTTCCCCCGCCTCTGGAAGCTCTGCAATTGCCGCCCTCCCGGCTTACCGGTCTGGCGTTGTCGGAGCTGCGTCGAATACTGCCGGACGCTCGTTTCTCCCTGGAAGATAGGGCCAGGCTTATCCATACTTACGGTAAGAGTTACCGCGATTTGATGCGGATTCGCCTGGGGCGGTTGGATGCCCCCCCGGATGCGGTGCTGTTTCCTGAGACCGAAGAGGAGATGCTGGGGTTGCTTCGCTGGGCCGGCAGCCATGGAATCGCGGTGGTGCCGCGCGGCGGGGGAACCAGTGTGGTTGGGGGTGTGGAATGTGTGCCCGTCGCCCTGCAGCGACCGGTGGTTGTGTTGAGCCTGCGGCGTTTCGATCGGGTGCGGAAAATCGACCCGGTTTCCCGGATGGTTGAGGCGGAAGCGGGGATCACGGGGCCCAAACTGGAAGCCGTCCTGAATAAGGAAGGTTTTACCCTGGGCCATTTCCCGGAATCGTTTCATTATTCCACTCTGGGAGGGTGGGTGGCCACCCGATCGGCGGGACAACAATCGACCCGCTACGGTAAAATTGAGCACATGGTGGAAAGTTTGCGTATCCTGACGCCGAGCGGTATCTGGCAAACGCCCGCCTTTCCGGCTGCTGCCGACGGCCCCGATTTTGATCAGTTGTTTGTGGGCTCCGAGGGAGTGCTGGGGATCATCACCCGGGTGCGGCTGCTCATCCATCCTCTCCCCCAACAGCGGCTGTATACGGCTTTCCTTTTTCCGGAATTTACCGCCGGGGCGGAAGCCGTGCAACACATCGTGCAGGACGGTTTTTTACCCGCAACCGTCAGGCTTTCGGATGCCCTGGAAACCGACTTTTTCTTCGCCCTGCGGGAACAACCCGTATCCCGGGGGAAACGGGTATGGCAGGAATGGGGATTGAAGTTCCTGGAGCACCAGGGATATCGGAGCTCTCGCCGGAGCGTGCTGATTCTGGGACTGGAGGGAAGTCGGGAGCAGGTGCGCCGGCAGTTTAAAAAACTCCGTCGAATTTTCCGCCGCTATGGTGCCTATCACCTGGGGCCTCGCCTGGGTCAGAAATGGTATCGTCACCGCTTCGATAATCCTTATTTAAGGGATGAATTGTTGAACTTTAACCTTCTGGTGGATACGCTGGAAACCGCCTGCGACTGGAGCCGCTTCTGGTCCCTGTACCAGGAAGTCTGTCGTGCGATTCGCCAAGCCTATCAACAACTGGGCATTGCAGGCATCGTTTTTGCCCATCTTTCCCATATTTACCAGACGGGAACCTCTCTGTATTTCGTGTTGCTGGCGGTTCCCGATCCGGGCAAGGAGCTGGAACAATGGGCGGTGATCAAAAAGGCGGCTTCGGAAGCGATTGTCCGGAATGGCGGCACCATCAGTCATCATCATGGCGTGGGGCTGGATCATCGCCCTTGGATAGCCCGGGAAATCGGCCCCGCCGCGGTGAAGCTGCTGAGGCAAATGAAACGATCTCTGGATTCCGCGGGCATCCTGAATCCGGGCAAATTGATCCCCGATGCCGAAGCGGATTCAACCAACAGAACATAAAAAATCTTCTTTCGGAAATCTTTATGCAACAGTCGAAATGGGAATTTTCCTCTGTCACCCGAAGCCAATATCTGGAACAGTTGCAAAAAGAGAGGTTTGATGTATTAATAATCGGGGGTGGAATTACCGGTGCCGGCGTGGTGCGGGACGCCGCCCTGCGGGGCTTAAAGGCGGCTCTCATTGAGAAAGGGGATTTTGGGGGCGGAACCAGCAGCAAATCGTCCAAATTGATCCATGGGGGCTTCCGGTATCTCTCCCAGTTAAAGTTCGGGTTGGTTCGAGAAGCCCTCATCGAACGTCGGACCCTGATGCAGCTGGCCCCTCATCTGGTCTACCCGCAGAAATGCCTGTTGCCGGTTTACCGACATTCGCACAGTTCCCCGCGGAGTATCCATATCGGTTTATGGTTGTACGATCTGCTGGCGGGCTCCCGTAACATCGGTCATCATCGTATGCTGTCGGTCGCGCGGGTACAAGAAATGGAGCCGACCTTGAGCCTGGAGGATCTGCGCGAAGCAGCCCTATACTACGATGGAAAGGCGGACGATTTTCGTTTGGTTCTGGCAACTTTGCAAAGCGCTTCCTGGAGTGGCGCTGTGGTGGTGAATTATGTACAGGCCCGGGATGTGGCCATGCAGAATGGGAGTATTGAAGCCGTTCAGGCTCAGGACAATCTCACTGGAGAACGCTTCTGGATTAAAACTCGCAGTGTGGTAAATGCGGGCGGTCCCTGGAGTGATGTGGTAAGGCAACACCTGTTGAAGGTTAGCGATCGCCGGGTGCGCACCACCAAAGGCATTCATCTGGTCATTCACCGGGATGATTTACCCATCCGTCATGCGGTGATGGTTTTTGCCCCCCAGGACGGCCGACCGATTTTTGCCATTCCCTGGAAACAGTTTGTACTGTTAGGAACCACCGATACCGATTATACCGGGGATCCCGATTGGATTCCTACAGAAAAAGACGACGTGGATTATCTTCTGGAAGCCTATCGGCATTATTTCCCCCGGGCCCGTTTGGATTATTCCCGCATCGTGTCCACCTTTGCGGGGCTGCGGCCCCTGATCTATCAGGAAAACAAGGCCGCTTCGGATATCACCCGGGAACATTTCATTTTCGAGGGCCCGCCGCTCTTCTTTTCTATTATTGGAGGCAAATTAACCACTTATCGGGTAATGGCCCGGGAGGTGGTGGATCGGGTCCTGAAAGGGTTGAAAAAACGCTATGCTGTTGTACCCCCATATCCGGAATGCCGTACCGCAAGACAACCGCTTGTGGGGGGAGCCATACAAAACTTGGCGGATTTTCGTAACCGATGGATGCGTCAGTTATTGCAGGAAGCCAAGTTACCCCCGGATGTGGCCGAGCATCTCATCGAGACCTATGGGAGCCGGTTGCCCCGTTTTCTGGAGTGGCTGCATCGGGTCGAGGATGGTGCCCGGCGGCTGTTGCCGGATTTGCCCTACCTGCGGGCTCAGATCGATTATGCCCTGGCCTACGAAATGACCCTGGCCGTAGATGATTTTTTGATCCGCCGCACCCATGTTTTTTCCCTGGATCCCGATCAAGGCCGGGCGATTTATCGCCAGGTGGCCGACGTCATGGGACGACGGCTGAATTGGGAAAAGGAAGAATGGCAACGGCAGGTGGCTCGATACGAGAAAAAAATCCAGTATACCCGTCGATATTTGGAGCAATCGTCAAATGAAGACCAAAGTCATCATTAATCCGCGGGCGGCCAACGGGAAAACCCTGAAGCTATGGCCCAGGCTGAGGGGGTATTTAAATGAACTCTGGGGGGAGGATTTCCAGGCCGTGTTTACCACCCATCCCGGTCATGCCAGGGAATTGGCCCAAACGGCCCTGAAACACGGATTTCAACGCCTTTTGGCGGTTGGGGGTGATGGTACCCTGAACGAAGTGGTGAATGGTTTTTTCGAAGGGAATGCCCTCCATCCGTTGCCGGGGGTGCTGGGTCTCATCGAAATCGGTACCGGCTGCGATTTTGCACGCACCATTGGAATGCCTGCCGACCTGGCCGCGGGAGTGGAATATCTAAAACACGCCCAACCCCTTCCCACCGATGTGGGACGGGCCCGTTTCCAGACCCTGGATGGAAAAGAAACGACTCGGTATTTTATCAACATTCTGGACTTCGGAATCGGCGGGGCGGTGGTGGAACGAGTCAATCGAACCTCCAAGGCGCTGGGCGCGCGGATCACGTTCCTCTACGGGATTCTGGCGACCCTGGCCACCTACTCCAATAAGACCGTGCATTACCGCCTGGATGATGGAGATTGGCAGGAAGCCCGATTCAATAATTTCATTATCGCCAATGGAAAGCATTTTGGTGGGGGATTGACCCCGGCACCCATGGCCAGAGTTGACGATGGGTGGTTCGAAGTGGTGCTTCTCGGCGATATCGGCCGCTGGCAGGCAATGACCAACCTGCCTCACTTGCGGAAGGGAACCCATCTCGCAAATCCTTTGGTGCACACCCAACCGGCTCGGAAGATTGCGGCACGGGCCTCGGTAGAGGTTTATATCGATATGGATGGTGAGCTGGTGGGGAAATTACCCTTAGAGGTGGAAATGCTTCCGGGGGTTCTGCCGGTGCTGCGACGGGAATGATTCGAACGGGTGACGTTTCGAAAGGGCTGGAACACTACGGATTCCCCCCATCAACCTTCCCGAAACAGGGCCGTACACCGGCGGTTGCCGTCTGCCGCCCCGGGTGATCGTTGCCTTTTTCGAAAATTTCGATTAAACTATCGATCATGAGAGCCAACGCCGTCTACAGCGTGTGTATTCTACTGATCCTGGGGGCCCGGGGGGGTACCCAGCCAGAGAAAATGCTGTTTAAGCGGTATACCATCGACGATGGGCTGTCCCAGTCCAGCGTATACGCCATTGCCGAAGATCGTTTGGGATTTATGTGGTTCAGTACTCAGGATGGCCTGAATCGCTTCGACGGATACACGTTTACCGTGTTCCGGAACCATCCGCAGGATACCACAACCCTGTCGGATAATTATTGTTGGACCCTTATCCCATCCCGGCGGGGAGGATTATGGGTGGGTACCTATGATGGGGGCGTGTGTTACTACGATCCCATTACCGAAACCTTTACTCAGTATCGGGCCGGTGCAACAAACGCCCCGGAACTGTTGGTGAACAATATACCGGCTTTGCTGGAAGAACCCAGCGGCGTGCTCTGGATTGGGAGTTGGGGTGGAGGATTGTACCGTTTCGACCCTTCCACGGACCAGTGGAGCGTGTTCTTACACGATGAACAGGATGCCCATTCTCTGATCAGTAATCGGATTTCCAGTTTTGCCCTGCAAGGGGAGCGTTATTTGTGGATCGGCACCTGGAATGGCGTCTGCCGTCTGGATATTCGCGATTGGTCGGCGGGACGATTCGATCGTTTCCGCTATCCGGAGGGTCGCCCCGGTGCGCGACTGGAAAATCAGGTATGGAAATTGTTTATTTCCGATGACGGAACCGTCCTGGTAAGTTCTTGGGGTGGAGGGGTCAATATGGTGGATACCGTGCGTCGACGGCTGGTCGACTGGTCGAGCCGGGTTCCCGAGGCCCGTGCCCTTACCGGTCGTTTCATTTCGGAGATGTTTATGGACCAACGGCAACGGTTGTGGATCTTAACCTATGGGGCGGGACTATTTATTTGGAATCCGGAAACCCGCCGGATGGTCTCCATTCGTCACCGTTTGAACGATCCTTTGAGCATCATCAGCGATGCGTTGTATTGCATTTATCAGGATCGCTCCGGCCGGCTCTGGATAGGGGGAGAGGGTGGTGTAGCCACCACCGATTTTTCCGAATGGAAATTCGAAAATTACCGCTATATTCCCGGGGATCCGGGCAGCCTGAGTCATCCCAATGTCCGCGCCATATTGGTGGACCGGGAAGGAGGATTATGGATCGGCACCCTGGGTGGGGGACTGAATTATCTCCCTCCGGGCGGTACCCGGTTCCGCCATTTCCGAAAGCGGCTGGGTGGAGGCCGGGGGCTTTCCAGCGATCGTATTGTGGCCCTGCTGCAGGATCGTCGGGGAAATATCTGGATCGGTACCGAAAATGCTGGCATCGATATCTACCATCCCCGCAGCGGCCGGTTTCGCCGCCTGCGCCATCGTCCCGGGCAACCCAATACCCTGTCCAGCAATGCGATTGTAACCATTTACCAGGATGCTGCCGGGGTTTTCTGGATCGGGACGGCGGGAGGCGGGCTGAATCGCTACCAGCCCGATACCGGCCAATGGACTCATTTTCGCATGGATGCGAAGGACAGCACCTCCCTGAGCGGCGATTGGGTCTGGGCGATCCAGGAAGATGCCCAGGGACGTTTGTGGGTGGGCACCTGGGGTGCCGGCGTGTGTCGCCTGAACCGAAGCACCGGAACGTTTAAACGGTACCGCCATCAGCCGGGAAAGGCCCACAGCCTGAGCAAGAACTCGGTGTTTTCCATTCTGAAAGATCGTCGAGGTACTCTATGGCTGGGAACCTGGGGCGGCGGTTTGGAACGATATGACCCCGACATCGATGGATTTCATCACCTGACGGAAAAGAATGGATTACCCAACAATGTTGTTTATGGTATTCTGGAAGATGAAGAGGGAGGGATCTGGTTAAGTACCAATCGAGGATTGTCCCGGTATCATCCCGGTACCGGACGGTTCACCAATTTCAGCATCAACGATGGATTGCAGAGCAACGAATTCAATCAGGGCGCTTATTGCAAGGCACCGGACGGGAAGCTCTATTTTGGCGGCATCCGGGGGGTAACCTCTTTCTATCCCCAGGCCATTCGGCCCCATCGCTATCTGCCGCCCCTGGTCATTACCCGATTCGAAATCCTGGCCCAACCGTTTCCCATTCAATCCTACATGAATTCGGATAAGGTGCTGGTATTGAAGCCCTGGGAGAATAACTTTTCGTTTCAGATGGCCTCTCTGGACTACCGAGCCCCTCAAAAAAACCAATATATGTATTTTCTGGAAGGATTCGATGAGGATTGGATATCCAGCGGTACCCGCCGGTATGTGGCCTATACCAATGTCCCCCCGGGAGAATATACCCTGCATCTGAAAGGCTCCAACAGCGACGGCCTCTGGAATCCCGAGGGCATCACTATACGGCTTAAGATTTTGCCCCCTTTCTGGCAAACCTGGTGGTTTGTGTTGCTGTCGGTGTTATTCATTGGGGGCACCATAGCCACGTTTGTGGTGTATCGGATTCGTCAGCTGTTGGAGATCGAGCGCCTCCGGGCCCGCATAGCCGCCGATTTGCATGACGATATCGGGGCCGGTTTAACCGAAATTTCCATCCTCAACGAAATATTGTACCAGAAATTACCTCCCCAATGGCGGAAAAGCATTGGGAAAGAATTTCGCCAGATTGGGGAACGGGCCCGGTTGTTGATCGATAAGATGAGCGATATTGTTTGGTTGGTCAATCCCCGGCGGGATACGCTGTTTGACCTGTTGTCGCGTTTGGGGGATTCGGCCCGCGAAGTTTTGCCTACCGAACAGGCCGTTTTCCGAACCGAAAACCTGGAATCCCTAAAGAACGTGCGCCTGGGTATGGAAGATCGGCAGCACCTATTCCTGATTTTTAAAGAAGCCATTCATAACGCCCTGAAGCACAGCCGGGCCGGCGAGGTGGTGCTTTCGGCAACGGTGGAAGGCCGGAAATTACGGATGACCCTGCGCGACAACGGAAAGGGGTTCCGGATGGAGGAGATTCGGGCAGGGAACGGATTGCTGAATATGCAAGAACGTGCCGCCCGGCTGGGAGGAACCTTGCGCATTCAGAGCGAACCGGGTCAGGGTACTGTGGTGGAATTCTGTGGCCGGGTCAGGTAACCACATTTTCGGGTAGTGCCGTTGAACCTTCGAGGGCGGTGCCGATGAAAACCGCATGAATGGGCAATTGGAAATCGGATCATATTTATCTACTTTCAATCATTCAATTGGGATGACCATCGATGATACGCATTGTGATTGTAGAGGACAACCGCACCATTCGGGAAGGTTTGACCGTGTTGATTAATGGAACGGAAGGATTGCGGTGCGTGGCCGCGTATCGCGAGTGTGAGAAAATGTTGAGCCGGCTGCAAGAGGACCAACCGGATTTGATTCTGATGGACATAGGGTTACCCGGAATGTCCGGCATTGAAGGGGTTAAAAAGGTGAAAGAAAAATCCCCGGAGACCCAGGTAGTGATGCTCACGGTGTATGAAGATGAGGATTCCATTTTTCGTGCTCTCTGTAACGGAGCGATTGGTTATTTGTTAAAAAAAACCCCGCCGGCCCAATTGCTGGAATCCATCCACAATGCGTACGAAGGCGGTTCTCCAATGAGCAGTCAGATTGCTCGCAAGGTGGTCAGCTTTTTCCGCCGTTTTGCGCCGGTGGAAGACGAACAACCTTCCCTGAGTAAGCGTGAATTGGAAATACTGGAAGGATTGTCCCGGGGCAATAGTTATAAAATGCTGGCCGATACCCTTTGTATCAGCATGGATACCGTGCGCTATCATGTCCGAAACATCTATAAAAAATTGCATGTTCATTCCCAATCGGAGGCGGTGGCCAAAGCACTGCGTAAGGGGTGGATTTGATCCCATGATCGGCGGCTTCGATCGCCTCTGACCCGCTGCTGGAACGGTGCCGATAGCCCTTCTCAGGACGTCCCTTGGGCAACCCAGCTTCCAGGCAAATTCTCCCGATTCCAGCGCGGAACCCGGCCCACAGGAAGCGGCTCCCCTGCCGCGATCGGTGGTTGAGGAAGGCTCTTAGGCTTTCCGGGCGTCATCCCGGTGCGACATGTTGCCCCATCTATACCCTACCATTTCCTTCCTTCATCCCGGAAGAGCGACCCCGACCCGTTCCCTGAACAATGGGCTTATGATTGATCGGCGGTATTAAAAAGATACATGAATGGGTGGGATCGAGAAGCCGTACGGGCGATCGAAGCGGAAAATTATCGTTTCATGCAGTAGATTCCCATTTTTTTTAAACCTATTTTATAGAGTGTAAAACCTTACCAATCGGTAACGATTAATGAGAAGAAAGGATGCTGATATGAAAGCGCTGCAGAAAGAGACCCTGATAATAAGTCTGAAAATACTCATTCTTCTCCTGTCCTGGATTATCGTTTTAATGACCGGATTGCTGATTCTATTTCCCCAAAGGCATCAATTGTTTGCGTTGATAGTTCCTTAAAGACGCGGATGGAAAATTTTGGGGTAGTTCGACGGGTCGCTCGACAGCCGCCGGGGATTCTGTCCGGATGAATTCGGGCCTGTAACGAGGGGACGTTTGAGGTCGGGATTACCGGCCCGAAGGCGAGGGGCCTCTGTGCCGATCAGGGAGAAATGGTCTTCAAAACCGCTCCGGATAAAACCAGAGTACTCCTCCCGGCCCGTAGCATCGGAAGGTCCTCTATCCTGGGACAACCCGAGGACGGTTCCGGGATGATCGGCGCGAGGTTTCAGAAAAGCTTCCCACATGGATGGGGAGAACACAGAGGGGCATTTTTTCGGAAGGCCGGAAAACCGCACTATTGTGCGGTTGAAAAATAAAGTCGGGGTATGTACCTTCAGGTGGGAAAGGGAGAAACAGCAACGATTGGATAAAATTTACGGATCCAGGTATTGGGGGGCTGCATCATCCAGCGAGGGATGGTGCAGCCCTGGGTGAGTGAATTTGCGAATCGCGGGGAGGAGAGCGAATCGATGGGAGTAGAAGAAAAACGAACCCCACCCGGGATGTCCACCGAATTTCCTGTTCCGGATGATGGGAGAAATTTTACCTGTTTTCCGGCGTCCAATCTGGTGACTTTTCAGACGGAGCTGGAGATGCACAGCGTGGCCGAATACTATCGCCGGGAGTTTGCGGGCTGGAACTTCCGGGAAAGGGTGGATCTGAACACCGAGCGGATCGATTTTATCCGCCTGGTGTTCGAACACCGGAAAGACGGCTCGATGGTGGTCGTACAGATTATGAATCTGAAGTACACTTTGCATATCAATTTGCGCTATGTTCATATCTTTCAGGAGGAGAGACGAATTCGATAATACGGTGGTAGGGTGGATTCCGTTCCCGGGGAAGGATTCCCGAAAATGGTGCGAGGTCTGGTCTGATCAGGAGTAGATCAGCCAGACCTGCACCTGTACCTGTCGCCATAGGGGCGCTTGGGGATTCACTCCGGCAATGCGACCCTGCAGGGGAACATTATGTTTCAGCAATCGGCTGATGTGGCGATTGTCGCTGCGAGGCACATAACCCACCTGTTGCCCCCGATAGAGTATTTTCACCGCAAATGCATCGTAAGGATTGCCGGGTTCAGCCTCGAAAGTGACCGCTTCCCCAACCTTCATCCAATCCAACCAGGCAGGCCCTTGGTAATATTGAAATCCCGCAATGCTAAACTGGTTGATCAATATTTTTTTCTTGGTTGCGGCCCGTCCCGAGGCCCCGGGAATCAGGAAAGCCCCCACCGCGGACAACTCGAGTAACCATTTCATGAATTTTCTGCGAGTGACCATGGGCCCTCCCCGTTTTGGTGGTGGTTGAAACCGGTTGATTCACCCCTTTTTCGAATGCACGCCCGACGGTGGTTGTCGAACGGCGATGCACTCCAGTGCTTTCCAGAACGCCATCTTTTCAGGATTGTCCCTTTTAAGATGGAGTGGTTAAAAAGTTCCCTTAAATTTTTTCGGGTGGCGAAGATCGGTGGAGGAGGGCAAGGCTTTTTCCTGGTGTCCCAATTGTCTGCGGGAGTACTGGAGGACCGCAGGGTTTTCCAGGCTGGGTGCCGCCTGGAAGGTGCCGGCAATCCGGCTAAATTAAAAGGTTTGAAACCAAATGACTTTTTGATGATCTAATTATCGGCCGATGCGGTGCCCGGAAAGAGAAAACCGGTCCGGTCGGAGAAAATGGAAAGGGTGTGGTTGGACGGGAATTGTGCGGTGTTATTACCCTCTGGCCCTGACCGCCCTGCTCGCCCTGGCCGTTCATCCCCTTGCCACGTTTTTTAGGGAAAAGCCGCCTTCCCGTGGAGTCCCTGGCTGTGCTCCCCGTCATCAACGCCTTTCTATTCATTTTTCGAAACGTAATTCTGTCCTTTCAAGAAGTGGTGATCGCCCTGCTGGAAGATTCCCCAAAAAATTATCCCACGGTACGCAATTTTGGGTATCTGCTGGGGGGATATTGCTGGGCCCGTTACTGCTTCTGGCGTTCACCCCATTATTGGACTGGTGGTACCGAACGGTTTCGGGATTGACCCCGGCGCTGAGTCGCCTGGCGGAAGTGCCCACCCGCATTCGGGTGGGGATGCCGGTGTTGACCCTATGGATTGCCTTTCAGCGGGCGATACTGGTTGTGGCTCGGAAAACCCTTCCCATGACCCTGGCCAGTCTGCTGGAAATCGTGGGGTTGGCTCTTGTGCTATGGTTGACGATTTATCATCTGAATTTGATCGGAATTGTTGCGGCGGCGGCCTTTGTCCGTGGCCGTTTGCCGGCAAATCTCTATTTGTATAGACCCGGCAAAAGGCTTTTGAACCTTATCTTACGACCCAATCGAAAGGTACGGGCATGGGATTAACCAATGCCAAGAAGATCGTTGAAGACCATGGGGGAGAGCGGCACGGGAAAAGAACCGGTTGCGCGGGCCGTTCACCATCAGAGCCCATGAAACGGCAAGCCCTTTGTGAAAGTCAATTGTGCCGCCATACCCGGAGAGCCGCTGGAAAGTGAACTGTTTGGTCATCGTAAGGGCGCGTTCACCGGTGCGGTGCGCGATTATACGGGGAAGTTCCTGGCTGCCGATGGGGGAACCCTTTTCCTGGACGAGATCGGAGACAGGGAACCTCGCCTGCAGTTATGGCCCTGGAGCAGGGAGAAATCGAAATCTTGGGTGATAACCGGCTTCGTCGGGTGGATGTGCGCCTCCTGGCCGCGACCAACAAAACGCTGGAGCAGATGGTAGCCGGAGGGCGATTCCGGGAAGGCCTGTATCATCGCTTGAATGGGGTACAAATTTATCTGGCGCCCCTTCGGGAGCGCCGAATGGATATCGCTCCATCGGCGGAATACTTTTTAAACCAATAGGCCCAAACGTACAACAAAACCCTTTCCGGCTTTACGCCCGGGGGCGCTCCGCATGGTAAGTGAACGGTAATGGCCCGGTAATGTCCGTCGATTGAAGAATGGGATCGAAAACATCACCCGGTTTGCCGGTGGCCCCATCGTCCGAGAATTTGAAACCGGGGCCCATCCCGCGGCGAATTCGCCCTCAATCCTGTGGAAACTCATCCCGGTTGACATTCAATCCCATAGCGGTTATATTTTCCCGTTGTGGATCGGTGTTTTTTCATAACACATTTCGTTAGAGGAGGTTACCTTGAGAATATCACCCATGGTGTATGCGCTCTTTCTGCTTTTGGTGGCTTACCAACTCACCTTCTCCCAACAGTCCGAAGAAACCCTGTTTCAAGAAGGGCTGAAGGCTTACCGGAATGAAGATTACGCCCGGGCACAAACCCTGTTTTTCAAACAATTGCAATCCCATCCCCGCGGAAGATTGGTCACCGCGGGGAAACTGATGCTGGCCAAGTCCTATTACAAGCTGGGGGACTATAATGCGGTATTGATTTTGTGCCGGGACTTTTTCAAACGCTATCCCGCCAGTCAATACCGGGATGATATGCATCATTTACTGGGCAATACCTATTTTCGGCAGGGGGACTACCTGCAGGCGGTGAAGGAATGGTACTGGGTGGTGGCGCATAGCCCGGATGTACGGTTGAAGCGGCTGGCCGCAAGGTATTTGTATCACACGGCCGATCGATACCTAAGCGAAGCGGAGTTGCAAAAGTTGCAAGATCAATATCGCTCCCCCATCTTCCATGGGATGTTGCTGGTTTTGGAAGCCCGGCGCCTGCTCCGGCAGGGCCGGCAGACGCAGGCGGTGGAAATGCTCACAGAATTTATTCAGACTCAACCCAATCATATTTATGCGGAGCAGGCGCGTTTGCTGTTACGGCTTGCCGACCAGCGTCCCGCCGGGAAGGCCGCCATTGTATACCTGAAGTCGGTGTTCCCGGATGAAGAACCGGTGAGCGAAGCCATCGAATTGGGCATGCGCTTTGCCCTGGGGGAATTCGCAGACCGCCGGAAGGTGAACGGCCTGGATTTGATTTCTCTTCCGGTGAGCGAAAGCGTCCTCAATACCCTCCAGACGGTGCAGCAGGGGATGGGCACGACCAATGCCTTGGCTCTGGTGGGGCCGCTGGATGCGGATCAGTGTGCCGCCGTGGCACTCTTATCCCACTACGAGAAATTGCCCTACATCATACCCACCAGTGCCGCGGTGGGCTTTACCGAGATCAGCCAATATGCTTTTCAACTCAATCCCGATGCCGAGACCAAAGGCCGCTTTTTGGGTAACTATGCCACCCGGGAAATGGGACTCAAGACCCTGGCGGTGCTGGCACCGGTAACCGAATACGGTGAGCATTTTGTCCATAGTTTTATTGAGGCCGTGCAGGCCAACAATGCCGAAGTCGTTACCACCCAGTGGTATTACGAAGATACCCAGGATTTTACCCGGCAGTTCCGGGCCATTCGCAAGAAAGGATTTTATGTATTTTACCGGGATTCCATTCGGCAGGTGGATTCTACCCTGAGTGAAGAAGACATCCAGAAAGGATTCCGGGGATGGCTGGATGAAAAGTTTTCCACTAAAACGTTCGGGGCCAAGGTCGATTCAACTCAAATTCCTTCCACGGGAATCGATGGCCTGCTGATCGTGACTTCGCCCGATCTGGTTCCCATTATTGCTTCGCAGTTTGCTTTCCATAACATTCAATGCACCCTTCTGGGCAACGAGGGGTGGAATAATCTGGAAGCCCTTCAAAAAAACAAGGATTACCTCCCCGATCTGGTATTCATCAGCGCCGCCTATTACGATCCCCGCTCCTGGGAATACCGCCGGTTTGTCACGCGCTTCCGGGCCCGCATGAAAACCACTCCGGAGCTGTTTCATATGTTGGGATACGATCTAATGTCCTGGCTGCTGGAAAAATATCGTCCCAATATGAACCGGGAGGAATTTACGTCTCGCTTAAACCATTCGGGCAAATTCCAGGGCATCGTGGAGAGCATCGAATTTCGGGAAAAACCCAGAATTAACAGCCACCTTTTTGTGCTGCGCTTTAAACTGGGCCAGTTGCTGAAGGTGGAATAACCGCCCGATGAAGACCCTGCGTTTACACAGCTTTTATCTGGCCATCATCGGCGATATCGTCCGTTCCCGGGATATTCCCGACCGGAAAGCGTTTCAACAACAATTTCATCGCGTGATGGACCAAGTCAATCGTCGGTTTCAGTCGGATATCCTTTCGCCCTTCACGGTCACGCTGGGAGATGAGTTCCAGGCCTTGCTGACGCGGGCGGATTCCCTGTTCACCATCCAGCAGTTTTTGCGGAAGCATCTGGCGCCTCAGCAGCTGGTATTCGGTGTAGGCATTGGTGAGATCGAGACCGACATCAATCGTGAAACCTCCATCGGCATGGATGGCCCCTGTTTCCGGCTGGCCCGGGAACAAGTGGAGGCGGCCAAAACGAAACCTCCCCGAATGCGATTTGCCGTTCAGGGAGTAGACAGCGAGGTGTGCAATACCCTCATGCGGCATATCGAACGGCTGGAAGACAGGCGGACCCCCAGACAACGGGAAATTATCCAGGTTTATCAGGAAGTCCGGCATCAACAGAAAGCGGCCGCTCGAATGGGAATCAGCCAGGCGGCCGTGAGTCAGGCTCTGGAGAGTGCCGGCTATTTCTTACTAGAGGAGAGCCGAATGGCCCTGACGAAATTTATTGGGCAATTTTTGCGACCCATCGCAGCGATGTAAACGCTTATATTCGTACAATATAAGTAAAAATGCTTATATTGTATGCGTATAAGTCTTATAGTTTATAAATGGTGCAAAACCCGGGACGATTATGGCTTGCCAGAATTATCATATCCTTCCCTTGAGCATCTTAGCCTATTCAGTGGCGTATTGGTGGGTGGTGTTTCCCGGGAAAACTCTCCCATCCCGTTGCTGGAAGGAAGCCCTGGGGGGAGCACTCCGGTTTTTACTTCCTCACCTTGTGTTGGTGGTGGGGATTCCTTATCCATTGGCCTGGCTGTATATTGGGATGGTAACGGGGGCGGTCTGGGTGCTGTTACGTTACACGACTTGGTTCAATCTTCCGGAAAGTTTGGGTGGTTATACCGGCATTCATCTGGCGGCCGTGGGGCATGTGGCCGCCCTGACCTACCTTTTCAGCAAAGCTCCCGATTTTTGGGCCCTGGGATGGTGGCGTTCCAGTGTGGGGCTGCTGATGAATGACCATCAATTCTTTCAGGGGGTATGGTATGCCATTGGATTTATCTGGATGGTCTGGGGAGGTACGGTTTTTGTCCGTTCGGTATTGGCCCCTTTTTCGGTGAATCGTTCCGGGGGCATCTCCGGAGAAGAGCTGCAGCGCGGCAAAGTCATCGGAAATCTGGAGAGGTTGCTGATTTACCTGCTGATTCAACTGGACATGCTGGGCCTCATCACCCTGACGGTGGGATTAAAAGCCGTGGCCCGTTTCAAAAAACTGGAGGAAAGGGACTTTGCAGAATATTTTCTGATCGGCACCCTTTCCAGTTTACTGTTTGCCGTCAGTGTCGCGGTGCTGATAAAATACCTGGTGCGTTACGGGGGATGAGGGGTGAATTGTGCCGGCGGGATGGGCCTCGGTTGACGGTGCATCATTGGATTCTCCGGCAAAAACAGGGGCACAAAGGCCCAACCCTCCGGATCCGTCCATGGCATCGGTTGTTTCGCAATGCTTTTCCGGCCGGGGAGCTCAATACTCGGGGAAAGATCCGGCGTCATCCGGAAGGGCGACGATGTTTAGACCGGGTGCGCAATCAGCACCCCGCTCGACGTATTTGTATGCAGTACAAAAAGGACAAAGGGAAACCCTCCAGACGAGGGTGAATCCCTGAACCGCCCGGACGTCGGCTGAATGCCCTTATCGTCAACGGAGGGACGGTTATGGGTTACGGAATCCCCGAAGGTCGCTCCGGGAACCCCAAATGTTAAGTTTAACACAAGGAATTTAAAATACCCCCGGGAATTATTGCCCCCTTTTGTTACCTTCAAACGAACGGGGATTTAGCAAGGAGATCGACAGGACGTGATGGCTCGGTGGCGTAAGATTTCTCGTTATTTCAGGTCGATTTTTCCCGTTCGGGAAAGAACCCTGGTCATCATCTATACCACGGATGTTCATGGGTTTATTTATCCGTATGATTATGTGTTGGGACGGGAAACCCACTGGGGATTGGCTCGAATAGCTACATTGATTGAAAAATACCGAAAACAGTATCCCGATTTGATATTGCTGGATAACGGGGACTTTTTGCAGGGAAGTCCCTTAACCTATTATTACAATTTTTTACGCCGTCGGGGCAGTCATCCCGTGGCGCGGGTGATGAACGCCTTGAGGTACGATGCCGCCTCGGTGGGTAATCATGATATTGAACAGGGCCCCGGGGTGTACCATCGGGTACGGCGGCAGCTGCGTTTTCCCTGGCTTTCGGCCAATGCCAAGGTAGGACGAAAGCGGTCGTACTTTCAGCCCTATACCATTCGAGAATTTGGGGATTTGAAGGTGGCCATTCTGGGTTTGACCACTCCGGCCATTCCATTGTGGTTGAATCCGGACGTGTATCCCGGCATTCGATGGCAGGACATGGTCTCTGCCGCCCGGGGGTGGTTGCCGTTTTTACAGGAAAGCCGGAAGGCCGATGTGATTGTGGGGCTGTTCCATGCCGGTATTCATCCCAATGCCAATCGTCCGGATTGGCCCGACGATGTTCCCGAAGAAAATCCCTGTTTGCAGATTGCCGAAGCATTGCCGGCCTACGACGTGATTCTGGCGGCCCACGAACATCGGTTGTACAATTCGCATCCCATGGAAGGGGAGCCCGGAAATGCCCGCCGCCCTCTGGTGATGATGGCAGGCAGCCATGGCCGACACCTTGGGGTCATTTTCCTGAAATTGAAAAAACAAAAGGGTCGCTGGAGGGTGATCGACAAGTGGGGAAAGATTGAAAACGCCCGGCGGGAAGCCCCCCACCCCCGGGTGATCCGGATCATGCAACCCTATCATCGGCATATCATGCGCTACATCAACTCGCAAATCGGCTACGCCAGAGATACCATCTCCTCCCGCTATTCCCGATTAAAAGATGGGGGATTTGTGGATTTGATCCATCAAACTCAATTTCGCTTTTCCGAGGCCGAAGTATCGTTTGCCGCCAGCTTTACCACCACCTATGTGCTGAAAAAGGGCCCCATTCGGATTCGGGATGTCTATGGGTTGTATAAATATGAAAATTATCTTTACCTGGTCATTCTCACCGGTCAACAGATTATCGACCATCTGGAATGGGCGGCCCAGTATTTTAATACCGTCGATCCCCGGAATCCCCTGGCAAGGCCGCTGATCAACCCCGATTTTATGGGGTTTAATTATGATACGGCTGAAGGCATATCGTACCAAATCGATCTGACCCGACCGGTGGGAGAGCGCCTACAACATGTCCGCTTGAGCGATACCAACGAACCGATCGACAGACAGCGGAAATTCCGGGTGGCCGTTAATAGTTATCGTGCCCAGCAACTCCGAAAACGGTTCCGGTGTCCAATCGTCTGGAAATCCAATAAGGAAATCCGCGACCTGTTGGTCGAGTATATTCGGGAAAAAAAGGAGATCGTGGATAAGCCCACCCAAAACTGGAAGCTGATACCCGAATGGATTGTGGAGAAGTACATCCGGGAACGGTTGGAAAAGGATTTCAGCGCCATTGAAGAGCAATGACGGCGAAAGCCTGAGAGAGGCTCTGGGAGGGAAAAGGCGGGCATTTTTGATTAGGGTTGATTTCCTGGGGGATTTTTAGTAAAATCATGGGCTTTTAGGAGGATTGTATGACGGTAACCAAGTCCGAATTGGTGAATCTTCTATCCGATGCCACCGGTTTAACCAAAGTGGATGTGGAAGTGATTGTGAATGGGCTGTTGTATCATATTATGGAAGCGTTGCGCAATGGCGATCGGGTGGAGATTCGCAGTTTTGGTAGCTTTTATGCCAAGGAACGTCTGCCCCGGAAGGTCAAAAATCCGCAAACCGGGCGGGAAATCGATGTGGAGCATCGGTTTGTACCGGTGTTTAAACCGGCAAAATTCTTTCGCGAATCGGTTAATCAAAGGTTATTGGAAAAATATAACATAGGTGAACCGCCAGATGAAAACCTGTAATCAGTGTGGAAAGTCCGTACCTGAAGAAGCCCGGTTTTGTCCCTACTGTGGCGCCGCCCAGGAAGCGGCACCGCGCACGTGCTCCAAATGTGGCAGCGACAATCCGCCCGATGCCCGTTTCTGCCGTTCCTGCGGCACCGCCTTGCCGGGCCGGGAAGCCCCTCCCTCTCAACAAGCGGTCCAGGCGGCCCCATCGCGGCACTTATGGAACAACCCTTATTTCATAATCATGCTGGTGGCTGTCGTGGCCATGGGTGTGGCCACAATCTATAATTACTCTTACATCCGAATCGAGCAGCAGAAGGCCCGATCCGCCGCCAATCCGCAGCAACCCCACGTGCATGAAGAGACCCCCCCCCAACCGGCTTCGGCAGAGCCGACCATGGACCCTCAGGAGCTGGAAGCCCATATCCAGACCTTAAAAGAGCAAATTGATAAAGACCCCCAGAATACGGAACTGTATGTTCACATGGGCAATTTACTGTTCGACAATCATCGCTTTGAGGAAGCCATTCCCTACTATGAAAAGGCCGTGCAACTGGATCCCACCAATCCCAATGTGATTGTGGACCTGGGGGTATCGTACTTCCAGATTCAGCAATTCGACAAAGCCAAGGCACTGTTTCGCACGGCTCTGACCATCGATCCCAATCATGTTTTTGCATTGTACAATTTAGGGGTGGTCAATTTGCAGATGAAGGATATGAATGGCCTGATGGAGGCCTGGGGGAAGTTGCTGGAAATCGCACCGAATTCTCCGCAGGCGCAACGGGCCAATCAAATTCTGGAAGAAATTCACCAAACCGTTAATATGAATGCAAATGGAGGAACCGATTAATGCCGTGCGGTCGTAAACGTAAGCGCCATAAAATGGCGACCCATAAGCGAAAAAAACGCCTACGCAAGAATCGTCATAAGAAAAAATTGCGCTGAGCCGGTGGCCCGTATCGGGATTTCTGCGGCCGCCATTGGGGGAAGAAATGGGAGAAAAATTCGTCTATACAGTCAGCCGGTTGACCCGGGAGATTAAAGAACTTCTGGAAATGAGTTTCCCCAGGCTGTGGGTGGAAGGAGAAATCTCGAATTTTAAACGGCATACCTCGGGTCACCTGTATTTTACCCTGAAAGACGAGCAGGCCCAGATCAACTGTGCCATGTGGCGGTTTCGCGCCAACGGTTTGCTGTTTGAGCCCCGGGACGGAATGCAGGTGGTGGTGGAGGGGGAACTGCAGGTCTACGAAAAGGGGGGCTACTATCAGCTCGTTGTGCACCAGATTCAACCCGCAGGGGTAGGGGCCCTGCAGATGGCCTTCGAACAGTTGAAGCAGAAGCTGCATCAGGAAGGCCTGTTTGACGAAAAATATAAAAAGCCCATCCCCGGTTATCCGGAACGCATTGGCGTGGTTACCTCCCCAACCGGTGCGGCCATCCGGGACATTATCAGTGTCATCACGCGACGTTTTCCCGGGGTGCAGATCATTCTCTACCCGGTACGGGTGCAGGGGGAAGGCGCGGCGGAGGAGATCGCCCGAGCCATCCGCGACTTTAATGAATTTGGGGAAGTCGATGTGCTGATTGTCGGTCGAGGAGGCGGTTCCCTGGAAGACCTATGGGCCTTTAATGAGGAAATTGTGGCCCGCGCCATATTCGATTCCCACATCCCCATCATCTCGGCTGTCGGTCATGAAATCGATTTTTCCATCGCCGATTTTGTTGCCGATCGCCGCGCCCCGACGCCTTCGGCGGCGGCGGAAATGGCGGTGAAAGATCGAATGGAATTATTGGGCATCCTACGCTACTATCGAGAAAAGATGACCGTTTCCCTGGCAAAGGAAATTCGAGCCTATCGGGAAAAGTTACACAGCCTTTTACGCAGCTACGCCTTCCGAAAACCCGAAGATATTGTTTTCCAGAAAATGCAGCGCATAGATGAGTTGCAGAGGAATATTTTTCTGGCCGTCAGTCACAGGATTGCCCTGAAACGCAATCGATTGGAAAGCTTACACTATCAGCTCGAAGCGTTAAACCCCACGGCCATCCTGAAACGCGGCTACAGCATCTGTTATAAAGATGGAAAAGTGGTGAAAGATGTCGCTCAGGTCGATGTACTGGACATTGTTCAGGTGCGTCTGGCCAGGGGCCAGTTTTTATCACAGGTACAAATGCTGGGCGAGGGTTCATGAAAACCAATAAAGAATGGACGTTTGAAAAGGCATTGGGCCGGCTGGAAGAAATCGCCCGTCAACTGGAAAGCGGGGACATCCCTCTGGAAGACTCCCTGAAGATGTATGAAGAAGGGATGAAACTGATTGAATTTTGCAATCAAAAATTGAATGAAGCCGAAAAGAAGGTTCAAAAACTCTCCCGCAATCCAGAAGGGGATTGGATCACCGAACCCCTGGATTCTCCTCCCGGCGAATGAAGCCTCCGCCCAGCAATCCTTACCGGAATGCCACCAACAGCATGCGGTTCGCCACCGAAGTCAGATAGGCGGATTTTTTTGGAAAGTCTCTTTTGGGATGACTGCGGGGCCGAATCCTTGCCCCGGAGCCCGAAACATCCAGAATCTCGTCGTATTTCCCGGGTGTTTTGAATAAACCTCAAAGTTAGGGGTAGAACAAGAGGTTTAGAAAGAGGTCAAACCGACGAGTGGTGAATGACGGACGCTGAGCTTATACAAAAAAGCCTGGACGGAGACGGAAAGGCCTTCGAAGAGCTGGTGCGGCGGTACTATCAAAAGGCCTATCGAACGGCGATGATGTATGTGAAAAATCCCGATACGGCCCTGGATATTTCTCAGGAGGCGTTTTTGCGTGTTTATCGGAACTTGAAACATTATCGATTCCAGCACTCATTTGGGGGGTGGTTGTATCAAATTGTTAAACATTTGTGTTTGAATCATCTAAAAAGGAAACGCCGCAAGTGGTTGGTATTCAGTGATGCGTTCGCCCGGTACGATGGTCGTCCCCGGGCCGCGGAGGTGCATCCGGTGCCGGACGGGCTGGAGATGGAGGAACGTGCCCGGTTGTTATGGCAGGCGATGCAACAATTGCCCCCGAAAGATCGGGAAATTCTTATGCTCAAAGAAGCGGCCGAATTGTCTTATCAAGACATCGCCCGGTTATTGGATATCCCCATGGGTACGGTGATGTCCAGGTTATATTATGCCCGAAAAAAATTGGCCGGGTTGTTAAAAGGGGTGCTGGAATGAGAGTTGATTGCAATACAGCCAGGATGCTGATGATGAAACGGCTGGATGGGGAAATTACCCCGGTGGAAGACGGGAAACTCCATGCCCATCTGAAACAATGCGTTTCCTGCGGCAAAGAATGGCATCAATTCCATACATTGAAAGGGGTGACCGGCGAAATGAAGAAACGGCTTTTACCCGAAATGGCCTGGGAGGAGTACTGGCGCCATCTGTATAACCGGATGGAACGCGGCATTGCCTGGATGTTGATCTCCCTGGGTCTGATCATATTACTGGGTTATGCGAGTATCGACTTTGTGCGGGACATCCTCCACAGCACTGCACTGACTCCCTTCCAAAAGGTGGGTGTATTCGCGTTGATGCTGGGAACGGTGGTGTTGTTCGTTTCGGTATTGCGAGAGAAGTTGATGGTGCGTCGGCACGATAGATATCGGGAGGTGCAACGATGATCATTTCAACCACAAACTATGTTCCGGGAAGGGAAGTGACCCAGATTTTGGGGATTGTCAAGGGCAATACCGTGCGTTCCCGCCATCTGGGGAAAGATTTTGTCGCTTTGCTGAAGAATGTGGTCGGTGGCGAAATCGAGGAGTATACCAAGTTGATCGCCGAGGCCAGGGAACAGGCGCTGGATCGGATGATTACCCAGGCCAAGGTCCTGGGTGCCGATGCGGTTATCGACGTGCGGTTCAGCACCTCCTACATTATGACCAATGCTTCGGAGATCCTGGCTTACGGTACCGCGGTAAAGTTGAAGTAAGGGGTTTATCGAGCCGGAGCGGGATGAGGAAATGCCAGCTCCACGACCTCTCCTTGTTGAATGGGGACGGCCAGATGGTCCCGAATCTCGTCTTTTGCGGAGAAATACAGTATCTGCCAGCCGCTTCGGCTTAATTCCAGAAGCATGCCTAACAGGCGCTCCAAACGCTCCCGGTCCGCCTTGAGAAAGGGATCGTCCAGTATGAAAAAACCCGTCCGGCCTTTCAGAACTTCCCGGGCCAGAGCCAGGCGAATGGAAAAATACAGCTGGTCGAAGGCCCCGCCGGACAGCTGCTCGGGCCGCAGCTCTACACCATCCTTGCGGGTAACCCTGATCTGGTGGTCCGCCGGTAGATACCGAACGTTTGTGTACCGCCCCTCGGTAAAATGGCGAAAGTAATGCAGCGTGCGGCTCTTTTCCCCAAACAATTCCGAAATGTGCCTCTGCTCCCGTTCATAAACCTGATCCAGCACCTCCAGCAGTTTAATCGCTTTCCATTTCTGGCGCTCCACGGTCTGACAAAAGGCTTCCAGACGACGACGCAGAACGGGGAAATCGAATACCGTACGGCAGGTAACCGGCTCACCCTCCAGAACCTCCCCCACCGCCTTTTCCAGTTGGCGACACACTTCATCGTGTTTTCGCAGAACTTCGCTCAGTTGTCGGGCTTTCTCTTCCAGGCTTTCTTTTTCGCTTTCCAGCTGTTGCAAAAGAGTGGGTTGAAATTCTGTGTCCCCCGCCTGGTCCTTATAGGGTTGCAGCTTTCCCAATTCCTCCTGCCATCGTTGAAGTTGTGTCGGGAGAGCGGATGCCTGGGTACCGAGCATCTGGTTCAGTTCGCCCTGCAATTCTCTTAATTGCTGTTCCCAGTTGGTTTTTTGCTGGAGGCGTCGGTTGAATTCCTCCAGGCTGGTGATGCCCAGCGCTGTTTTCAGGGATTGGAGTTGCTGCTGGTATTGATGCCGTTCCTGGATGCAATGGTGCAGTTCTGTTTGCTTTTCCTGCAAATTTTTCTGCGCCGCCTTTACAGTGCTTTCCAGTTCGCTCAGCTGATGGTGCTGCATTTGTAACCTGTCCAGAAAACGATATGCCTGGGCGACGGCGGCCTCGGCGGTTTCCGCGGAAAATCCCAGTGAGATCCCCATGTTTTTAATCTGCTGGAGCTGCTGCTGGCGCTTGCTTTCTGAACGGATGATGTACCACCAGTAGGCCGTGACGGCGCCGCCGAAAATCAAAAAGCTTACCAGGAAGCCGACCAGGGAAAATGAAGAGGGGTTTTTCAACAGAAAGTATAGGGTGAGGAGCACGGCCGCCAGAGCACCTCCCAGCAAACTGTGCAAGAGGAAACGCATGACGGGGCGCCGGGCGGACTGCGCAGCGAATTCGCACAACCGTTTCCATTCCGGGAGCAATTGGTCTTCAATCTGGCGCCGAAGAAGTTCCTCCCGGGCCACCTCCGCCCTCAATGCTTTCCACCGCTGTTCTTCCTGGTGGAGCCGGACCTCGAGGTTCCGGATGCCCTGCTCCAGGGTTTCGATGCGTTTTTGTTGCTGCTGGATCTCGCTTTCCAGTCGTACCCATTGTTGGGAAGCCTCGCTGGTAAAAGCGCTCAGGGAAGCAAGGTGTTTCTGCAGTTGTTGAAACGACCCTATGCGCTGAAGGGCCTGATGGTACAGCGTACGCAAGCGGGCTTTTTCCAGGCGATCGATCTGCCACTGCAGTTCGTGCATCCGGTGGCGGACCCGCGCCAGTTGAAGAACGATCGTGTCCCACTTCTCTTGCCGAGCCCTCGTTTGTAGTCGCTCAATTTCCCCGAGCCATTGCTGCGCCTTTTGATAGCGATGTTTTACATATCCGGATTCCCTGCTGTTGCTGAGTTCCCTGCCCGGGGTCAAGCGGCCCTTTTCCAGAACCAGCTGTTTCAATCGTTCCAAACGGGATAAACGCGAATGGGTCAAGACTTCGGTCACCTTCCCGTAAATGCCCCGGTCCGACCGGGATTTTTCTTTGAAAACAAGATCGCTGTTCCGCACCACAAAAAGGTTAATGAACAAATCCCGGGTTATGGAGAGCAGCTCACATATTGATCCCTCAGACCCTAATCGCAGGGATGCTCCGTTGTCGAGTTGCACCACCACATAACCTTCGGGTCGTTCCTCGACTCGCTGATAGTCTTCCAGCTTGGTGGCATGTTTTCCCATCAACAATTTTACCAGAGCTTCCAGGGTCAGGGTTTTGCCGTCTTCGTTTCGACCCCAGAAAAGGTTGAACGTTTGCAGTTGAATGGGTTCCGATGCCCGCAGCGGGCCATAGTGATAGATTTGAAAACTTTCGATTCTCATCCGGCCTCTTCCGCCATGATGCTGACGAGAAACTCGATCAACTCCCGCTGATCCTCCGGAGTAAATTCCTTCCCGTTCTTGATGGTTTCTTGCAATGTTTCGAACAAATCATCGCTGACGATTCGATGGATATCGATGGCTTGCAGGGAAAATTCGGCCGCTTCTTCCCGAAGGAGCTCTTGCAACGCCTGGTGGATTCCGTCCTCGGTTAAACCCAGTTTTTGGGAATCGAAATGTCCTCCCACCGTAATCAACGGCTTTGCCGTGGGGGGCAGAGATTGGAGCCGCTGTTGAAGACGCTTTCGAAACGATGGCCAGCGGTCTTGTGGAGTAATGGTCAGGTGAAGCAACTCGTAGTGGAAGGTCGCCACGGGAACTTCCTGTGGAGGGTGCCCCGGTGAAAACAGATTGACCTTACGAATTCCCACCTCTTTACGGGTGATGGAGACCGGCGAACCCGGATAGACAAAGTATTTGCCGGGTTCCATTTCATAAGCCTTAAAGCGGGTGTGATAATGACCCGCCAGGACGTACTGCCAGATTTTTCCCCGAAAATGATCCTGTTGAACGGGCATGTACAGCCGTTGGTTTTCATCACCGAACGCGTCCGGATCAGGACGCACATCCAGCAACTCTCCATGGAAGAGCAGCAGATGCACCGCATCCGCTGAAAGCTGTTGCGCCCGTTGATTCAGTTCCGTTAATTGATATGCGAGTTCTTCCGGGCTGATATCCTGGTAGGGTAGACCCCAGAAATAAATGTTGTCGATCCGGATAGGCCGCCGGCTGTCCAGGATGACCTGTACGTTTTGCCCCCAGAAATAACCATCCTCGAATGCCTGAAAATCATGATTCCCCGGAAGCAGGAGAATTTGTCCGGGGAAAGATTGGAACAACGGGCGGATTTTGTCTCGCACGCGATCTCCCTGATAGGAGGCATTGAACAAATCCCCGCTGATGACCAGTACATCGGCCTGGTGGCGGCGCGCGGCGGCCAGAATGACCTCTAAGGCCTGCCAGCGTTGATCATCGGGAGCCGTGATGTGAATATCGGCCGTGTGAAGAATTTTCATGGCATGCTCTGTTTTCGTCCGATTTTCGGCAAAAGGCGATCGTTTATCTTCGATTCTCCATTAGATTCGGTTTTCTACCCCTGTTTTCTTTTTTAAATTAAATAAAAAATGAGCCGAACAGAATCACTTTTTTGGTGATGGGTGCAGCATCGTAACCGGGTTGAAATAACACGGAGGGAGTGGCATGAAACGAGTGGTGCTCTGGTTGACCCTCTATGCCGTTGCCATGGCTTTTCTGGAAGCAGCGGTGGTAGTGTATTTAAGGGGGTTGTACTACCCGGAAAATATTTTACAAATTTTTCCCCCCCGGATGTTTCGTCCGTTGGACTTTGTTGTGGAACTGGGTCGGGAAGCGGCGACACTGGTCATGATGGTAAGTGTGGCCCTCCTGGCGGTGCCTCGTAATCCCACCCGCATTTTTGCCGCATTTGTTTATCAGTTTGGGGTGTGGGATATCTTTTATTACGTGTGGTTGAAGCTTACCATCGGTTGGCCGGTTCGTTGGGGGGAATGGGATATTTTGTTTTTGATTCCCTGGGCCTGGTTGGGGCCCTGGATGACTCCGGTGGTCATCGCTCTGTTGTTCGCCGTGTGGGGGTTCCTGGTATTAACCGATAGCCGGGAGCCTCGACTCTCGGGTATTTTCCTGGGAGCCTTTTTGCTGGGGGTGGTCCTGGCCCTGGGGGCCTTTCTGCAACCCGCTTTTCCCTTTGTGATGGGAGGAAATTGGCGCGACTTGCTGCAGTTTCAGCCGCGCGATTTCTGGTGGGAACTATACCTACCCGGGGTGTTGCTGATGTTACTGGGACTGATGGGCAGCTGGTGGCGGATGCGCCGCACCGGAATCGGGAGTGGATAGGCCGGAGCGGCGGAGGAAACCGTTTTTGCGATAAACAGCGAAGGGAATGAAAGGTCATTCCCTTCGGTTTGTGAGCCCGCCAGGATTCGAACCTGGGACCAACGGCTTAAAAGGCCGCTGCTCTACCAGCTGAGCTACGGGCCCGCATTTATAGATAAGGTTCAAAAAGCAGGGCCAATATAGACATTCCGCCCAGAGCAGTCAAGAAAAAATTACAAACTCGATGGAAGAAAAACCGCCCCCTTTTTGACATTAACCTTTTTCGGAGGGGAATTGTTTCTATTGCGTAAGTCCTTGAATTCCATTAAATTTGAGTTATACGACAACCGGGAGGAACGGGGTATGGAGCTCAAAGTGGTCCGCATCGAGAAACCCGATGACATGAATTTTATTATGGGGCATAGCCATTTTATCAAGACGGTGGAGGATTTATACGAGGCCGTGGTGCAAAGCGCACCCGGGATCAAATTTGGCATTTCTTTCTGTGAAGCCTCCGGAAAAACGCTGATCCGCTATACCGGCAATGATGAGGAGCTCATCGCCATCGCGAAACGCAATGCGGCCAATGTCGCGGCCGGGCACACGTTCTTCATTTTTTTGGGCAATGCCTTTCCTATCCATGTGCTCAACGCCGTGAAAATGGTTCCCGAAGTATGCCGCATTTATTGTGCCACCGCCAACCCCACGGAGGTCATCCTTGCTGAGACCGATATGGGGCGATCGGTGTTGGGAGTGGTCGACGGCGCGCCGAGTAAGGGATTCGAAACGGAGGCCGATATCGAAGAACGGAAGGCGTTTTTGAGAACCATCGGTTATAAGCAGTGATACCGGCATGATGTTTGTACCTTTATCCCTGCGGGACCGGTGAGAAAAACCGTTAACAAAGTAAATTTTAATGGTTTACACGGAACGAAGGAGCAGGGATGTTGGGTACCGGGCGCATCAAGGAGAAGCATATGAGCAGAAATTGCACACATGCCAATCGCTGGGAGATGAAAAAACGATGTCTATGAAACGCCGGACGAGGCCACAGGGGTGGAGGGCGGCACTGGTAGCGGGAATGTTGCTGCTGGGAGGCATTCCGACTTCCCTTTTTGCCCGGGAAATATCGCCTCTCGATTCCGCCAATGTGGTTCGGGATGCCGATCGCCTCATTCAAAATAAACAATTTGCCTCGGCTCATCAATTGCTGGAGAAAGCCATACAGGCCTTCGGTCTCCAACCGGTATTTGCCTGCCTGATGGTGGAAAATGCCCTGAAGAATCACTTTACCCACCGAAACTTTCAGGTCTTTTATTTGCGCGATTATCCCAGTCAGTGGAACGGCGGCCGAAACGATTCCTTGAGGAATTTTGAGGTGGTTTCCTTGCGCTATCCCGACCGATGGCTGAAAAAGATTATCGAACGGCATCCCGACTATGGACCGGCCTATAAGTTGCTGGGGGATTATTATGACATGCAACTTTCCTATCAGGCCGAATCCGACATGTTGAAGAAGCAGTCCATTCAGGAGATCGAAAACCGTATCTTTGCCAATTATCAGAAGGTCGTAAAACTGGGCCTCAAAGACGCTTATGTGTTTCGATGGTTAGGGGATTACTATTTCAAACAGGAACATTTTAATAAGGCCAAGGACTTTTACCTGCGCAACGTGGAAAACCATTTCCAGGATCCCATCTCCTATTTCCGGTTGGCGCAAATTTATTTTCAGGAAAAACAATACAGCCAGGGCTTTAAATTTGCCAATCTGGCCCTCCAGAAATTTTCCGAAGATGAAATCTATATGCGTTACGAATCTTTGCGCTTGGCGGCTCTCTCCCTGTTGAACCTGGGGGAAGAGGAACGCTTCTTGGATTATGAGTTTGAAGCCATTCATCTGTTGCCCGACCAGCAGGATGCCTACCTGGACGTGATGGAGTACTATGATCGCCGGGAAGATGTGGCTACCATTGAGAAGCTGGTCCGGGAAATGCTGAAGAATAATCCCTATGATCGTAAAGGGTTCGAATATCTGGAAAAATTTGTGGTCAAATACAACAATTTTTTGTTTAGCGAAAAACTGTTTGAAGAGTTGATTGTACAATTCGAAAGCTCCGACGAGGCCATGGGGAACATATACCTGTATCGGGGCAATATTCTGTTTCGCCAGGGATTGGCCGACGAGGCGCGCAAGCTCTGGGAAATCAGTCGCAGCTATTTTAAAAAATGCCTGCCGGAAAACCATCCCATCTTTAAACAGATTGGGAATGTGACTCAGCGTTCGTTTTTACAACATTCCCGTTAATTCCGCCCAGATGGAGGAATGCGAATCCTGCGGGGTCGGGAAAAGCGACCGGGTCGCCCCTGTCGGAGGCAAACGATCGATTTATCACCCTGGGGCATTGAAACACCGACAACGGAAGGTCAGGAGTTGATGCGGGCATTACTGGGGGTAGAACGGTATTGCAAGGTCGACAGGCTCTGGTAAATGACCCGTCGCATCAGGTCCTCGAAGCGAGGGCTGTCCAAAAATAACAGGAAAGCCTTCTGAATCCATTTAAAACTTTTCCCGCGGCGCAATTGCCGGTCCAGCACCCGAATGAAATTCCGCTTCAGATCGTTAACGAAGTAGTTCATGATACGGGCCATGCGATCCTGCCTTTCCAAAAAAATGGTGGAAACCCGTTCCTGAATGCTTGCTCGAAGTTCCATGATAAAGTATTCATGAATAAATTGAATGGCTTCGGAAAGGGTGTAGAATTTCTTCATCTGCACCAGAAAGCACTCTTCAAAACTTTTTTGTAAATCCCCGATGCAGTGAATGGAAACGTGGCTGTCGGAGTTCATTGGAGCACTGAATTGACGCCGAAAATACTTTTTATAATTGTCGGAAAGTTCTTTGTAATATTCTTGAATCTCTCCGTTGAGTTTCCGATGAATGGTTTGGAGCAGGGTCGATTTGAACGGCAGGCGGCGCGTCTGTTCGAAGCGCATCAATCCGCCGGCCTGATATTTCACATTCAAGGAACAACTTAACAAAATTGTCAGACTGTTGAATTCGCGCTCCAGAAAAGGGGTTAAAGAGAGGGTTGGATCCGTCTGCAACGCCTCGTACACGGCTCCCAGTTCTTTCTGAACAAAGGAGCGGAATGTTCCTTTGATGTCGTCGAAGATGTTCTCTGTAAGCAGTTGCAAGAAGTAGTTGGTATCGAAGTATTTAACCAGCAGGTGAATCTCTTCGACAACCCGCCGGTAGTAGCCGTACTGTTTTAATAACTGCACCCCATTGGCATATTTTGTTTCCAGCGTTGTTAGATCCATCCTGGACGGGTCCGCTCTCTTTTTCTTATGGGGCTATTATCGCCCGGTATGTTCGATTAAATGAATAAAAAATAGATTATTAAAATCGCTTTTTTGGATCCCTCGCCTTGTGACGATCTCCGCAACCTTCCCGCATTATTCGCTTGCGCTTTGCCCGGAATGGGTGTATTAATTAAATAGCTGTTTCCAGGGATGGCAAACACTAATTTGGGCCGGGAGGTCATTTTTTATTTGTCTACCCTGCGGAGGTCGAAATGAAGAGATTATCGCATCAGGATATACAGGCGCGCCTGTCGGAGGCGCCCGGTTGGCGTTACGATGGTTCGGTGCTTTCCCGCCAATGGCGGTTTGCCGATTTTCGGGAGGCCGTGGCGTTTGTGAATCGGGTGGCCGGACTGGCCGAAGCCCTGGATCATCATCCGGACATCTTAATCCGCTATCATACGGTGCAATTGACCCTGACGACCCATTCGGTGGGTGGTGTCACTGAAAAAGACCTGCAGCTGGCCGCGCGGATTAATCGATTAGAATAGCGATGAGCAGTTCCCGCAAAACTTTGGCCGCTGTGATGGCGGAGTTGCCGGTGGGGTCCAGTTTTGGGGAAAGTTCCACCAGATCACAGCCAACAATGTTCAGGTGCTTGATGGCTTTGAGCAGCTCGATGTACTCGTCGAAGAAGATGCCCCCGGCCTCCGGGGTGCCGGTGCCCGGAACCAACGAGGGGTCGAATACGTCCACATCCAGAGAAAGATAGACGGGACGATTTTCCAGCAAATGAATATGGTTCTGAAACTCCCGGGTGTTAAACAGGAACAAGCGGGTGTGCCGGTGGGCGAACTGGAACTCTTCTTTGCTGCCGCTGCGGATACCCACCTGGAGCAGGCGTTCGCTTTCTTGCAGAATATCCAGTATCCGCCGCATGACGGTTCCATGGGACAATCGGTCTCCAAACAGTTGGTCCATTAAATCCAGATGGGCATCCAGTTGCAGCACGTGCAGTTCGGGGTGAAACCGATGGATCGCCCGGACGGCCGGCAGGGTGACCAGGTGTTCGCCCCCGATGAGACAGGGTATCTTCCCGGCCCCGCAAATCTCTTCCACAGCCGCCTCGATTCGATGAAGAGCCTCCGTCTTATCCCCGAAGGGCAGTTCCAGATCTCCGGCGTCGTGAACGGGGAATTCGGTCAGATCCCGCTGGAAATAGGGACTGTAATTTTCCTGGGAAAGCAAGGTCTCCGCCCGAATGGCTTGGGGAGCAAATCGGGAGCCCGGTCGATAACTGGAAGTGCCGTCGTAACCGGCCCCCAGCAACACCAATCGGGCTTCCCCGTAGGTGCACACACAACCCTCAAACGGTATGCGGGGCACCAGCCATTTACTCTTCATCGACCAGCTCCCGGAAAAAGGTCGGCAGGGCAAACGCTCCACGATGAACATCGCGATTATAATATCGGAAGGCCAAACCCGATGCTTGATAGCGCTCCGCCTGGAAATCCTTGATCGGATGGTATTTTTTGCTGCCCATACCGAATGCCCAGTGCCCCGAGGGGTATGTGGGAATATGGGCCTGGTAGAAGAATACCCTGGGAAAAATGGCCTTTAATTTTTTGGCAATGCCGCGGACCAATTCCGGTGCCCAGGGAGGAAATTCACTCTGCGCTACCAGCAACCCATCCTCGTTCAGAATATTAAAACAGTTGCGATAAAATTCCCGGGTAAACAGCCCCTCGCCCACACTGACCGGATCGGTGGAGTCGATCAGTATCACATCATAGGTTTCGCGAGTATGGCGAACGTATTCAACCCCATCTTGAAAATAACAGTTGACGTTTTCGGATAACAATTTGCTGGCCAAAGAGGGTACATATTGCAGACAGGCCTGGCTGACCATTTCATCGATTTCCACCAGATCGACCTGTTTCACAACCGGATGTCGTACACACTCCCGGACGGTTCCCCCATCGCCGCCGCCGATGACCAACACTTTCTCTGGACGGGGATGAGTATACAGAGGTACATGGGCGATCATTTCGTGGTACACATATTCATCCCGTTCGGTAAACATTACCAGATTGTCGATCAACAACACTCGCCCCAGGTGAGTGGTTTCCACAATCTCAATTTTCTGATAGGGACTGCGGTCGGAAAACAGAATCTGAGTCACTTCGAAACTGAACGCACCGTTGATTTCGGGATATTCCTCAGTAAACCGAATGGCCATCTGGCACCTCCTTGCTCTTTGTAACCCCTCACCCCCTGTATCGCCGAATCCGACTCCCCCTGACGTCGCTCCCGATCGGGAATTTGGTGCGGCTAATTATAAGAAAAATTTTTTTTCCGCAAAAGTGTTTGGTGACAAAATCGTCGCTGCGTCGGGGTCAGGTCGACAGGCTGTGCAGGTAATTCAAAAACGAGATCAAGTCTCCCCGGGTAATGATGCCCACCAGTTTACCCTCGTGAAGCACCGGAAGTTGATTGACCCCGTCTTTATCCATGGCCTGAAGGGTGCTCCACATATCGGTATCCGGAGTTACCCAGCGCATCCGCGAAAACGGCAGCATCACCTGGGCCACCTGAACGATGGGCCATTTTTCGGGGGAAACGGATTTCAGGTGGTGCAGGGTCAACATGCCGGCAATGTCGCCGTCGTCTACCACGATGACCGCCCGGCGCCCCATCCCCAGTACATGCCGGTCCACAATCTCCTGCAATGAGCTGTCCGCGGGCACGATCGCAAAGTTGGGGTTCATGGCCTCTTGTACCTTGTGTCGGATCAACAACGTCCGGACTTCTTGCTGGTGAATTTGTGAAGAGGCCGCACTTTCCAAAAACAGTCCGATGAATATCGTCCACAGTCCGTCCATGATCCGTCCCGCAATAATTTGCAAGGCGCCCAGAAAAATAAAGGCAAAAGCAAAAAATCGTCCCACGTTGGCGGCAACGATAGTGGCCTTTCGTAGATCGCCGGTTATTCCCCAGAGAAGGGAACGGAAAATGCGTCCCCCGTCCAGGGGAAATCCGGGAATGAGATTAAAACCCGCCAGAACCAGGTTGATAAATGCCAAATATTTAAAAAAAGCAAACAGGGCTTCCATCCCTTCCGCCAAAGGCGTTACGAAATAGAAAGCGGCCGCCAGGAAAAAGCTGACAATGGGCCCCGCCAGAGCAATCCAAAATTCCGCCCGGGCACTGGGTGGCTCTCCCGCAATCTGAGCGATGCCGCCGAATACAAACAGGGTGATCCGCCGTACCGGTAAACGAAATCGCCGCGCCACCAGAGAATGGCCCAGCTCGTGCAATATGACGCTCACAAACAAAAAGAAGGAGGTAACCATGCCCATAAGCCAGTATTGCCACTGAGGCCAATCTTGGAATTCCCCGGGATAATAATTAATGGCCAACATCCAGGACAAAAGGGCAAAAATGAGAAACCAGGAGGAATCCACGTTTAATGGTATTCCAAAGATGCGTCCCAGAACGATGGTGTTTTTGTTCATAAAACCGCCTGTTTTTGATTATTCGATTTTAAGAGATTTTTCAGGAAAAGACAAATGCATGAAGGCGAAAAAAACCATCTTTATGAAGGGAGGGAACCCAATCAGCCGCGGCTTTTGGGTTTTCCCCCTTCCAGCTCTCCGGATTTCCCCGGATTGGCTGAAAGAAGTCCCATCGGCGGATACCTCCGATAGGGTTTCCGGGAAACAGGGAAGCGAGCCCGACGGGATAAATTACCGTTTGATTCCCCGGCTTCTGTCAATAAATTTGGGCCATAGATGGTCCAGGGAGCGGTTACCGGTGTGTGAGGCGGAAAACATGCCGATCCCACAGAGGGGCGGTGTGATCCTCATCTGCCTTTCGGGGGGAGAGATGCCGACGCTTTGGGGAGAAGCCAGGGCGCGGAGGGATTCGGCGGACCAGGGGGAGCGGTGCACCAGAAAACCAGCGAGCGCTTGAAACAATATGCAGGCGAATATCCAACCACCGTTGCGAATCGTAATCATCGGGGCCGGTCGTGCCGGGAGCATGCTGCTGCGGTTGTTGCAGGGCGATCCCTCAGTCGAAGTGGTTGGTGTGGCCGAGGTCAACCCGGATGCCCCCGGTGTGGCCCTGGCCCGGGAGTACCGGGTTCCGGTCAGTCGCAACTACCGGTCCTTCCTCGACGGCGCTGAGGTGGATATCCTCATCAACGTCACCGGAAACGCCGCTTTGCAAGAGGCCCTCTTGCGGGAAAAGCCGCCGGGTGTGGAGGTCATTGGCGGGATGAGCGCCCGATTGATATGGATGTTACTGGATGAGTATCGACAGAAGCAGATTCTGCAGGATACCTATGACCTGATGCGGCGAGAGCTGGACCGACTTTCTGAGGGGGAATTCCTGATCGGTAAAACCCGTAAGATGCAGGAGATCATGCAACGGATCCAGCGGGTGGCGCCCACCCCCACAACCGTGCTCATCCGCGGGGAGAGTGGCACGGGCAAGGAACTGGTTGCCCGCCTGATTCATCAGAATAGTCCCTGGCGTAATAAACCGATGATCACGGTGAATTGTACGGCCTTCAGTGCTTCGTTAATTGAAAGTGAACTCTTTGGATACAAGAAGGGGGCTTTTACCGGAGCCACCCAGGACAAGGTGGGCCTGCTGGAACTGGCCCACGAGAGTACTATTTTTCTGGACGAAGTGGGAGATATGCCCCTGGAGATGCAGGCTAAAGTATTGCGCTTTTTACAATCGGGCGAAATTCGGGCTATTGGGGATACGGTTACCAAACGGGTGAAAGTGCGGGTCATTGCCGCCACCAACCGCCGATTGGAGGATGATATTCAAGCGGGAAAATTCCGGATGGATTTGTTTTACCGGTTGAATGCTTTTACCATCTACATGCCTCCCTTGAGAGAGCGAAGAGACGATATTCCTTTGTTTGCCTATCATTTTTTGAAGATTGCCCAGGCCAAAGTCAATAAACATGTGCATAAGATCTCGCCTGCCGCCATGGCGGCACTGGTACAATACACCTGGCCTGGCAATTTACGCGAATTGGAAAACGTTATTGAGCATGCGGTGGTGTTGACGAATACCGACGAGATCGATCTGCCCCATTTGCCTTTGATACTTCAGCCGGACGATTTTAAGGCCCTGCTGCCCAATGAACCATTGGAAGGCGGATTAATGCGCATGAAGGCGGCGGTGGTGGATCGATTCGAATACGAAGCCGTCTGTCGGTATCTGGCGGAAAACAATGGCAACGTTTCTCGGGCGGCCCGTGCCGCCGGCGTACCCCGCAGAACGTTCCAGCGTCTGATGGCTAAACATCAAATCAAAGCCCATGCCTTTAAAGACAAACCGTTCGCTTCGTCGGATGACCATTTCGCCCCTTCCTCCCCGGACGATTGATCAGCCATCAGGCCGGCTTCGGCCTTACCCGCACCGCCCGTCCAGCCAAAAACGATAGCGCCGATCCACGAAAGGCCGCCATTGCCCGAGCACAATTCGACAACCGGGGGGACGGCCCCGGAAAAGTAAGCCTCGATGCATAACCCCGGGGATAAAATGGCCCCTCGCTGTGGATTCGGGCGACAGCGCCGCGGAAAGAGCCGGCGTTTAAGCCGACAACCGTTGACCCGTTGCAGAAAGGTTGCCGCCGGTGGAGGCGGCATGAAATCGGGTGGTGGCTTTCGGGGGATACAGACAGAGTGTGACGAGAATGTCGCATCTTGAGTGTGTCGGGGGTGACGCATGGTTTAAAGCCCCGCTTTCAACCCTATCGGCTTGATGGACGTTCGAAGCAGCGAAAAAAAGGTTTTCATTTCGGCGGCGAGATTGAGGAGCTGGTGTTTAAAGTGCGTCATTGGTGTCGCGTTTTCGGGTGTTCTCCCTGCGGAAGAGCCCTGGAGAAAGGGTAGTTAATTTATTGATATTCCGATAGTTACATTATTTTTCGCCGCGGCCCCGGTTGCCCTGGCACGGTCTTGGTATCCCCTTACGAAAAGAACGGAAAAGCGAGAGGTGGTCATGCAATATCCCGAATTGATTCAAATTACCCAGGAATGGGAGATCGTTGGGGAGATGAAATCCGGCTTTCAGGAGATCTTGACCCTCCGGGCCCTGCAGTTTTTGGCCGGTCTGGAAAAAGAATTTGGCGATCGTCGTCGCCGTCTGTTGCAGTTGCGTCGGCAACGGCAGGCGGAAATCAATGCCGGAAAATGGCCTGCTTTTTTGCCCGAAACGGCCCCTATTCGGGAAGCGGATTGGAAAGTCGCTCCCATTCCACCGGACTTACAGGATCGACGGGTGGAGATTACGGGTCCGGTGGATCGCAAAATGATCATCAATGCGTTAAACTCCGGTGCCAATGTTTTTATGGCCGACTTTGAGGATTCCACTGCTCCGACCTGGAGGAATGTCGTTCAGGGTCAGATGAATCTGCGCGATGCGGTGCGAAGAACCATCGCATATACCAGCCCCGAAGGAAAGCACTATCGACTAAAGTCCACGGTGGCCACCTTGATGGTACGCCCCCGCGGATGGCACCTGGAAGAAAAGCATGTGCGTTTGAATGGAAAAGCGATCTCGGCGGCATTGTTCGATTTTGGATTGTTCTTTTTTCATAACGCCCATGCCCTTCTGGAGAGAGGAACGGGGCCCTATTTTTATCTGCCCAAACTGGAAAATCACCTGGAGGCCCGGCTGTGGAATGAGGTGTTTGATTACGCCCAGGATGCCCTGGGTATTCCTCGGGGAACCATTCGAGCCACGGTACTCATCGAGAACATACTGGCTGCCTTCGAAATGGATGAGATATTATACGAATTGAAAGATCATTCGGCGGGCCTGAATTGTGGTCGCTGGGATTATATTTTCAGTTTCATTAAAACATTTCGTGAGTTTCCGGAATGTGTGTTGCCTGATCGGGCCCAGGTGACCATGACCACCCATTTTATGCGCTCGTATTCGCGTTTGTTGATACAGACCTGTCATCGTCGGGGAGCCCATGCCATGGGAGGGATGGCGGCGCAGATTCCCATCAAGAATGATCCTCTGGCCAATGAGCAGGCGCTGGAGAAGGTACGGTTCGACAAAGAGCGAGAAGTGAACGACGGCCACGATGGCACCTGGGTGGCGCATCCCGGTTTGGTGCCTGTGGCCAAAGCCGTTTTTGATGAGAAGATGCCCACTCCCAATCAGATTCATCGATCCCTGGAGAATTTAACCGTTACTGAAAAAGACCTGTTGCAGGTTCCCCAGGGCGACATCACCGAAGATGGGTTGCGCACCAATATCAATGTGGCCATTCAGTACCTGGAGGCCTGGTTGCGGGGGGTGGGCTGTGTGCCCATTAACCACTTGATGGAAGATGCAGCCACGGCGGAGATTTCCCGGGCACAACTCTGGCAATGGATTCGAAACCGGGTCCCCTTGAACGATGGTCGGGTGGTCACGCGGGAACTCTATCAGAAGCTGGTACCTCAGGAATTGGAAAAAATTCGCCACCTGGTGGGCCAGGCGCGGTTCCGAAATGGAAAATTCGAGTTGGCCACCCAGTTGTTGAATGACCTGTCCACCTCGCAGGTCTTCGAGGATTTTCTGACTTTGGTAGCGTATAACCATCTTTAGCCATGGGTCCGGAAACCGGGCGTCCAGGGAACCAAAACGTAAGGAGCGGCCATGTTGCCTAAAGAAGCGATTCATCAATTGGAACATGATTGGCGAAACAATCCCCGTTGGGAGGGGATCATTCGCCCCTACACGGCGGAAGAGGTGGTGCGCTTGCGCGGAACGGTGAAAATTGAATATACCCTGGCGCGAATGGGGGCACAGCGGCTGTGGGATCTTTTCCGCACCGACCCGTATATCCGTGCGCTGGGGGCTCAAACGGGCAGCCAGGCCGTGCAAATGGTGCAGGCCGGCTTGAAGGCCATCTACGTCAGTGGTTGGCAGGTGGCCGCCGATATGAACGAAGCCTTGCACACCTATCCCGACCAGAGCCTCTATCCCGCCGATAGTGTCCCCAATCTGGTGCGTCGCATTAACAATGCTCTGTTGCGTTGTGATCAAATTATGGTCGCCGAGGGCAAGGCTGCCGATATGCCGTATTGGATGGCCCCCATCGTGGCCGATGCCGAAGCCGGATTCGGCGGTGTATTGAACGCCTTCGAGCTGATGAAAGCGATGATCGAGGCCGGTGCCGCCGGGGTTCACTTCGAAGACCAATTGTCTTCGGCAAAAAAATGCGGCCACATGGGGGGCAAGGTTTTGGTCCCCACCCAGGAAGCCGTTCACAAGTTAGTGGCGGCGAGGCTGGCCGCAGATATCATGGATGTTCCAACCATCATCATTGCGCGTACGGATGCCAACAGCGCCAAACTGATAACCAGTGATGTGGATGAACGCGATCGTCCCTTTTTAACCGGAGAACGCACCGCAGAGGGATTCTACCGGGTACGACCCGGCCTGGAGGCGGCCATCGCCCGGGGCCTCCACTATGCTCCTTATGCCGATGTTCTCTGGTTTGAAACAGCCCGGCCGGACCTGGAAGAAGCCCGTCGGTTTGCCGGCGCCGTTCACGAAAAATTTCCCGGAAAAATCCTGGCCTATAACTGTTCGCCCTCATTTAACTGGAAGTTGCATCTGGATGATGCCACCCTTGCGCGCTTTCAAGATGCGCTGGGTGACATGGGCTACAAATTCCAGTTCATCACGCTGGCCGGTTTCCATGCCCTGAATTATATCATGTTCGAACTGGCACGGCGTTATCGCGAAGAAGGCATGAGCGCCTATGCCCGCCTGCAGGAACAGGAGTTTCAGCTGGAGCAGGCCCACGGGTATCGGGCCGTCAAACACCAAAGTTTTGTTGGAGCGGGGTATTTCGATACCCTGACCCAGGTGATCACCCGGGGGAATACCTCGCTTACCGCGCTGGATGAATCCACGGAAGCGGAGCAGTTTCAGGCACCGGTTTCCGCCGACGGTGGAAACGGAAAATGGAACCGGAAAAAAGCCAAAACGCCCCGGTGAAAGAACCAGAAGTCGGGCCGGAATAGGACGATATCCCCCGAGTCCCCGAAAAGCGGAACGGTTTGGAAAATTGAACATCCCTGTTCGGGGAAGGGCGGGCCCTGCCTGAACCGGGCAAGTGCTTCGCTGAGGGGCTTGCCCGGGTTCCGGGGTGTGGCGCGTTGCCCTCGTTTTTTCCGCCGGTGAAAGGATATCTCCACGCTTGTTCCCCCAATAAAATTTGCTTATACTATTTTTGGGAATCGGCGGCTCGATTCCCGCAGGGTTTACCGAGCCGAAGAAAGGGGTTCTGGAAACGGTCACCCCCGCACATGGGAACATTCGGGATAACGGTTGGAGGTTTTATGGGTCTAACATCTTTTCATCCTCCCCAGCGTATTTTGATGGGTCCGGGTCCCTCGGAAATTCACCCTCGGGTGTTGCGGGCCCTGAGTCGTCCCACTGTCGGCCACCTGGACCCGGAGTTTATCCGCATGATGGATGAGGTGAAGGAGCTGTTGAAACGAACCTTGCTTACCCGCAACGAGATGACCTTTGTGGTTTCCGGACCGGGTTCGGCCGGTATGGAAATGGCCCTGGTCAACACGGTGGAACCCGAAGATGCCGTGGTGGTCTGTGTGAATGGTGTATTTGGCGCCCGGATGAAAGCGATCGTGGAGCGTCTGGGGGCCCGGGTCGTCGTGGTCGAGGCTCCCTGGGGACGCGCCATCGATCCTCATCGCCTGGAGGATGCCTTGAAGGCGCATCCCGAGGCCGGAGTGGTCGCTTTTGTGCATGCGGAAACGTCCACCGGTGCGTTGTCGGACGCGGCGGCGCTGGCGGCCGTGGCCCATCAGCACGATTGCCTGGTGATTGTCGATGCGGTGACTTCCCTGGGGGGCTGTCCCCTGAAAGTGGATGAATGGAAATTGGATGTGGTGTATTCCGGAAGTCAGAAATGTCTCTCGGCCCCGCCGGGATTGTCGCCCATAACCTTCAATGATCGCGCCCTGGAACGGCTGCGGCGCCGGAAGAGCCCGATCCCCAGCTGGTTTATGGATGTGAATTTGATCATGCAGTACTGGGGGGGAGATCAGCGCCGGGCCTATCATCACACCGCGCCGATTCACAATTTGTACGGCTTGCACGAGGCGCTGGTCCTGTTGCAGGAGGAAGGGCTGGAGAATGCCTGGCGGCGCCATTGGGAAAATCATCGGCGTCTGAGGGAAGCCCTGCAGGCCATGGGGCTGCAATGGTGGGTTCCGGAAGCGGAACGTATCCCGCAATTGAATGCGGTGCGGATACCGGCGGGGATAGATGATGCCCGGGTACGCCGTCGGTTGCTGGATGAATATGATCTGGAGATTGGCGCCGGTCTGGGGCCCATGGCCGGAAAAATTTGGCGCATCGGCTTGATGGGGTATAGCAGCCGTCGGAAAAATGTGCTTTATTGTTCCAGCGCCCTGGCGGCGGTCCTCCGGGAAGAGGGCTATTCACCCTAACCCTTCTGTGATGGGCACGGTGGTTTGTTGCCGCCCCTAAAGCAGGCGGAAAGGTTGCTGAAAAGTGTAGGTAAATTTTAAAAGCACGGTGCGATTCTCCACCCACGGGGAATCGCCGCCGTCCACTTCCAAGTTTTCATTGTACACCAGATACAGATCGTTTCCGTCTCGGGGATTGTAGCGGAAGCGGACGTTAATCCCCACTCGTTGGGTTGCCGAATTGTATTGGATAAAAGAACTCATGGAAAAACGGGTATCCAGGTTGCCCCGGAGGCGCAATCGAAAGATATCGGCGTTAAAGGCTTGCTTGCGAGAGGGAAAACGGACCCGATTGATCTGGTATTCACCCCCCACTTCCAGGTGGGAAGAAATGGACCAGGAAGGTGCCAGCCCAAAAGTAACCCGCCAGCCGTCGTAAAAAGCGCCGGCGTCCATGCTGATCCGGGCCCGGAGCAGATACCCGAACGGGGAAATGAAGAACAGGCTCACTTTGGAAAATGGGTAGTTACCGGGAGCCACCCAGGCCTCCGGGGCGATTCGAAATGTATCGACAATGGACTCGTAGTTCATGGAAGCATAAATGCGCATGAATCCGCCGATTTTTGGGTTCAAGCGCCATTCGGGTCCCAGTTCTGCGGTTTCGATAGAGCCGTCGGAATTGCGAATAAAGGCGGATGCCCGAAGAGTGAGGGAGGTTTTGTATAACAGCGATTGGCGTCCCGGATACCATCCATATCCCAGATTGCCCATAAGAAAAAGAAAATCTTTCCGGCGCACAAAACCGATGCCCGGGTTGTAATCGGCGCCCGACCAACCCAGCCGGGCACGATAGAACAGTCCCCTGTCGGAACGTTTATCCCAGGCAATGCGCAGGCGTCCCCGGTTCAGATCCCAGCGGGAACGCGCTGTTTCGAAAGAATGGGCCCAGGTGACCGTTAAATAATCGTCTCCAAACACCCGAATGATGCCGTCTACACCATATACGGTGTTGAAACGGCCGTTGGTGCCCACACGGTTGGTGAAAATCGCTCCCAGATAAGAGTTCTCGTTAAACACCCGTCGTCGCAATCGGAGGACGCCAAAATTTTCGGAAGGTGTATCGGTGTAGGGAGCGGTTTGCATATTCAACAGGCCCAGGTCCCAGTTGCCGATCCGACCGATCAGGCGTACCCCTCCGTAAATGCGCAGGGGGGTTCCGTCCCGGGTCAACCCGATTCGGCGGCTGTAGAACACCCGCGATTGTCCCCCGGTGGAAAAATCGAATATGCTGGCCCGCTCCTGAAAAAAGAGGCGCTTTTCCGGATAGAACAACAAGAACCGGGTGAGATTGACCTGCTCGTCGTCGGATTCCACCTGAGCAAAATCGGTGTTCAGGGTTACATCCAGGGTCAGATTGCTGGTGATGCTGTATTTCACGTCCAGCCCTAACTCCCGGGTGGGATCGGTGGAAAGCCGGGATGGGAATGGCCGACCGGCGCTAAAGGGTGTCTGTTCCACACCCCCCAGGATGTAGGGCGTGATGTAAAGCGGCTTGCGGGAAAAAACCCCTTCCAGGAGTACATCCCGGGCGATCGAGGGTTTATACAATCCCCAGCGCCATTTCGACGGGATGGCGGGAAAGGTCACCACTTCGTTTTTACGGGCGATGGCACGCCAGGTGATGACGCCCATGACGACCCGTCCATGATCATCCTGAAAACGTAAGCTGGTAAAGGGTATGCGCACTTCGGCAAACCAGCCCCGATCGGTGCGGACCACCGCGGCGTCCCAAAAGGTATCCCAGCTCCGATTCAGGGGCGGTCCCCGGGTGCTTTCGCCATCGTTGTAAACGGCAAAGTCGCTCCGGGCCCCGGCGGGATTGATGACGAAACCAAGTGCATTTTCATTGTCGTTGAAGGTATCCAGAATGAGGGCAAAACGATCGTCGCTGAAGTTGATGCCGTCGCGCGTAAGGGTGTTGGCCCGTACGCCCCCAGGTTCCGAGTCGTAAAACGCTCCGGCCGCATACAGGTAATGATCATCATAAGCCAGACGGATTTCGGTTATTTCTGTGGGAGGGGCCCCATACGTGGGCGAGGACATGACCAGCGGCAAAGGATCGATTTCCTGCCACACCGCTTCGTCCAGTATCCCGTCCAGCTTAATCGGTTGATCGATTCGGTGGAGCCGAAACAGGGTAGAATCCTGGGACAGGGCCTTGCCTGGATACCCCAACCATAACAGTCCTAAGAAGACCAAACACCTGTAGCGCATACCGCCTTTCATGGTTGTTTACATTCCTATCATCGGAACCCGTTTCCTCACCCCTGATTGTCGTTCGAGTAGACAGAGGATCGGCTGTTCAGCATACCGACATGGGGCCGTCGTTTATCTATCGAAAAAGAGGGTATTGGCGTTTTGAACCCCACTGATTTTGCTATAAACCCCGAAATTATGCGAAAATATTACGGCGGGCACAAGGAGAAAGTTTTGAAGAAAAGTAAAATTTGCTGAAACGGCGTTTCCGGGGAAAGGGTTGGTGGTCGGGCATCCGCCGGTCAGCAGGAATTCCGCACCGATGACCAGGGAAAGGTCTGTTAGCGGTTGGATCCGGGGACCGGAAAAGGCAAGGCGCCGAATCACGAAAATAAAACAGCGGGAATTTCCGGACAATTCCCGCTGCCTTTCTGCGGGGCCGACGAGACTCGAACTCGCGACCTCCGGCGTGACAGGCCGGCGTTCTAACCAACTGAACTACGACCCCGTGGCGCTACCTTCAAAAACCGTTCTTCTTGTTGCTAAGTTCCTTAAGGCGGCAAAAATATATAGTTGAGGGGAAGCAAAATCAAGCCATTTTTAAAAACCCGTGGACTCCTGGAAGAATCAATTAATCCCATATTTTTTCAGTTTGGACATGAATGTGCTGCGATGGATCCCCAATTTTTCTGCGGTGCGTAGCTTGTTAAAATTATTTTCCCGTAAGGCTTTCAGAATGATCTGTTTCTCGTAGGCATCCACCAATTCGTTTAAGCTGCGGTTGGTATCGATTTCGATGATTTCGGGTTCCTGGGATTGCACCACATAGGGCGGAAAATCCCGGGTGGTTAAAATACCGGTTTTATTTAACACCACGGCGCGTTCCAGCAGGTTTTCCAGTTCCCGAATGTTGCCCGGCCAGTGGTACGACTGCAGGAATTTCATGGCTTCGTCGTCCACGGCCTGAATTTTTTTGTTGAATTCTCGGTTGAATTTTTCCAGGAAGTGACTCACCAGCAGGGGAATATCGTCACGACGCTCCCGAAGAGGCGGAACCTCTATGGGGATAACGTTCAAACGATAATACAAATCTTGACGAAATTCTCCCTTTTGCATGGCTTCTTCCAGGTTGCGATTGGTGGCCGCGATAATGCGGACATCCACTTTGATGGTTTCCGTACCCCCCACGCGTTCAAATTCCCCTTCCTGAATGACCCGCAACAGCTTGAGCTGCATGTTGGGCGAAATGTCTCCGATCTCGTCCAGAAAAATGGTTCCCCCGTGGGCCAGTTCGAAACGGCCCAGCTTGTCTTTTATGGCTCCCGTAAAAGCCCCTTTCACGTGTCCGAATAATTCGCTTTCCAGCAAATTTTCCGCCAGTACCGCACAATTCACCTTGACGAAAGGTTTTTTGGCCCGTTCCGAATTAAAATGAATGGCATGGGCGATCAATTCCTTGCCCGTGCCGCTTTCTCCGCGGATCAAGACCGTGGAGCTGGTCTGAGCCACATCTTTGACCAGCTCGAACAACGCCAGCATTTTTTTGTTTTTCCCGACAATATTGTCGAATTTATATTTTTTGGAAAGCTTTTCCCGTAAATATTCGTTTTCCCGGATGAGAGATTTCAACTGGGCGATCGTTTCGACTTTGGCCACGATCTCGTCCAGCCGCAGAGGTTTAAGGATATAATCTTTGGCGCCCTTCTTCATCGCCTCGACGGCCGTTTCGATGGTACCATGAGCGGTGATCATGATGACGGCGATATCGGGATATTTTTTGCTGACAACATCGAGCAATTTCATGCCATCCATTTCCGGCATCACCAGGTCGGAAATCATGATGTCCGGTTCGTGGTCTCGAATGATGCTTAGCGCTTCCAGGCCGTTCCGTGCGGTGTAGGTTTCGTAACCGTTCTTCTGGAACAGTTCTTCCATTAAATCCAGCGCATCGACTTCGTCGTCCACGATAAGAATTCGGGTTTTCAACGCTATCCCCTCCTGAAAATGGTTGTGGTTTTATTGCTTGGTTTTGCCTCTGGCTGTGGACGGACGCCGCCCGGTGCGGGACGACGCAGAGGTCTCCGTCACATCGTATACCGGAAATTCAATCATCAGCAAGGGGCCCTGCGGAGCGTCTTCATCAATGCGAAGGGTACCCCCATAGTTGGAAAAGATCGTGTGTACGATGGCGGATTCCAGGCTGGAGCCCGATGTGGCCGATTGGGTTAACAGCCGAAAAGGTTCAAACGTTTTCGAAAGGTTGGGCTTACCATCCGGAAAGAATTCCACCCGCACCCGGGGCTTGGGAGAAAAGGCTTTCGAAACATGGGCGCTGATGGTTAGCCCCATGGGTCCCGTGGTTATGTTCTGAAATCCCTGAAACAGATAGTGAAAGGCATCCTCAAACTGGTACTTGTTGGCTTCGATGCGAATTTGCCTCACCGCGGGGGGAAAATCCATCTTGAACTGGATGTTGGGGTAGTTGCCCCGGCGTTGGCGGATAAAATTTTCCAGAAATTCGGTGATCGGGAAGATTTCGGGGATGGTGTCGTCCCAGTTGACGTTGAATTTTAACAGCTGAGTGACAATGTAGGAAATGCGGTCGATTTGCCGCTGAATGATCTCGAAGCTCTTCTGGAAGCGTTTGTCGGTGGCTTCCTTTTTCAACAGTTGAATGCGGCCGGAGAGGATATTGATGGGATTGCGGATCTCGTGGGCCAGGGCGTTGGCCAGGTTGGCGATGCTGGCCAGTTTCTCCTTGCGAAGCAGCTGGTTGAATAAATCGTTCTGAAAAGTGGTGTTCTCCAGGGTAATGATGAGTCCCGCCGTCTGGCTCCCGTTTTCGTGAAGAAAATCGGCGCTTAGATTGACGTCCAGCTTCTGGGTGTTGTCCACCCGCAGGGTAACCCGATATCCGCCCACCGGTTTCCCGATCATAAGCTGATGGTAGACGTGGTTCAGCACTTTGTATCCATCGAGGATGTAATTTTGTAGATTCTGATTGAAGAGTTCCTCGAAGGACATTTTCAGGAAATTTTCGGCGGTGCTGTTGCAATACTGGATCAAAAAGTCCAGGTTGACCACGAAAATGGCTTCGCTGCTGCTATTGAGCAAGTTTTCGTAAAACCGGCGGGTCTTTTGATTCTCTTCGATCAGTCGCTGATTTTCTTCGCGCAATTTGAGGTTCGTTGTGGCCTGGAGCAGCGAGGCGTTTAAGGCTTCCACCGGAAACGGCTTCAGCAAATAGGCATCGACACCATAGTTCAATGCGGTGATGGTATTGTCTAAGGTGGCATTTCCGGTAATGATGATGGTATAAGCGTGAGGAAACCGGTGTTTCAGGCGTTCGTAGACCTGGAGTCCGGAGCCGTCGGGCAGTACCATGTCCAGAATGGCGATGTCGATTTTGTGTTGTTGAATGATCTCGCGGGCCTGGGCCAGGGTATGACCGGTGAACACAGCATAACCCAGTGACCGCAGGTGCTTTTCCAGGTCCAAACAAATTTCTTTTTCATCATCAACAACCAATACTTTCCAGGGGGTCATGGGGATACCCGATCTATGGTTGTAGCATTTGTTCCTGAAGCTGATCTTTTCGCTTCAGGAAATGATTTAATCGGCGCAAAACCGTTGCTTTCCCCAGGACAACCATCAATTCGAACAACCCGGGCGTGACCGTTTGCCCACTGATAGCCAGCCGGATGGGATGGATGAGTTTGGCGGCGGAAATTCCCTTCTGCTCGGCGAATGCCCGGAGGAGCTGCTCCACGGAGGCTTCGGTAAATGTTTCGAGTTGCTCCAGTTGGCGGGTCCATTCGGCGAGGTGATTCCAGATGTCGGGCGATTTCAGGTGTTTGCGCAACCCCTTGGGGTCGTAACGGTTCGGATCCTTAAAAAAATACAGGGCGGAATCGACGAATTCGGTCAGCAGTTTTACCCGCGGTTTCAATAATTGTATCACCTTCAACAGATACGGTTTTCGGCGAATGGCTTCCCCTTCGGTCAGGACCCCTCGTTGGACGAGCACCTCTGTGACCAGTGCCCAGAGGCGGTCGTCGGGTGTTCGGCGGATATACTGGCCGTTCATCCAGATCAATTTTTTTTCATCGAAAACGGCATTGGTGCGGGAGATTCCTTCTAAAGAAAACAATTGCAGAATTTCTTCTCGGGAAAGGATTTCTCGATCGTCTCCAGGAGACCATCCCAGTAGGGCCAGGTAGTTGAACAGGGCGTCGGATAAGATGCCCATGTGGCGATATTCATCCACAGAGGTGGCCCCGTGGCGTTTGCTGAGCCGCTTTTTGTCCGCCCCTAAGATGAGCGGAACATGGGCAAATTGAGGGACCTCCCATCCAAAGGCCTGATAAAGCAGTATTTGCTTAGGGGTGTTTGAAATATGATCGTCCCCCCGAATGACATGGGTGATTCCCATAGAGTGGTCATCGACCACCACAGCCAATTGATAAATGGGACTGCCGTCTGAACGCAGGATAATAAAATCATCGATTTCCCGGTTTTGGACCTCGATGGGGCCATGGACACCGTCCAACCAGCGGGTCGTGCCCTCTGGTACCTTGAAACGGACGGCGAAGGGAAGTCCGGCGGCCATCCGCTGCTTTACCTCCTGGGGGGACAGATGGCGGCAGGTGCCGTCATATCGGTAGGCGCGTTTTTCGGCCGCCGCCCGGGCCCGTTTTTCTTCCAGCTCCTCTTTGGTACAAAAGCAGGGGTAGGCATGCCCCGAGCGAACCAGCCGCTGGGCGTGTTCCCGATGGATGGACGCCCGTTTCCCCTGATAAATCACTTCTTCATCCCAGCTCAATCCTAACCAGACCAAACCCTCAAAAATCCGACGCGTCATCTCCTCGCTGGAGCGCTCTCGGTCGGTGTCTTCTATGCGTAACAGGAATTTCCCGTTGTGTTTACGGGCAAAAAGCCAATTGAACAATGCCGTGCGAGCACCGCCGACATGTAAATATCCCGTGGGACTGGGAGCAAAGCGCGTGCGTACTTCAAAAGCCATTGTTCACCATTTCCTTTGCCGTTTTCCCCTGAACGACTGTCTAATTTTTGGACAATATAGGATATATCGACACCGGCGTCAAATTCTTTTGCGTTCTCGTAAAAAAAGGGTCACTTTTTCCATCATCGAAGGAAAACGAGGGCATTTTGGGGTACAGGAGTGTTTAAAAATACAACAATCGGCACAAAAAGGGGCGGGGATTCCATATTTGCAATATGGGGCGGCTCCGGGAATCAACGAAGCGTCGTCGACCCCGGGGCGCCGGCGAAAACCATTGCCCGGGTCCAATTGGCCGGTAGGCTGACGATCCCTATCCTCTATTGAGGCCGGCTGGTCCCCTTGATATTGCTCCCCGCTGGCGATTTTTTCGGAATCGATTGGGATTACCGGGTCAAAACATGTAAACTTGGGAAACCGGATGCACCAAATGTAAGGGTGGAGTCATGAAAGTATTTGTAACGGGGGCCACGGGATTTGTGGGCAGCTGGGTGGTGGATGAGCTTTTGCGCATGTATCCAGGGGCGCACGTGGTTTGCTTGGTACGGCCGACCAGCAATTTGCGCTGGATCCATCAAAAACCGGTGGTGTTGTTCACGGGTAGTCTGTTGGATGAAAACGGTTTACGGCCTGCGTTGGAGGGGGTGGACTATGTGCTCCATGTCGCCGGTGTGACCAAAGCGTTGACGGTTGCCGAATATTATCGGGGCAATGTGGCGGCGACGCAACACCTGCTGGAGGCTGTTTTTCAGGCGGCGCCCGGAATAAAAAAGTTTGTTCATATAAGCAGTCAAGCGGCCGTGGGCCCTTCGCCCTCCCCACAACCCGTGGATGAGACCTTCCCCTGCCATCCGATTACCGATTACGGCAAAAGCAAGCTGGAGAGCGAGAAAATAGCTCGCCGGTGGATGGATCGGCTGCCCATAACCATCTTGCGCCCTCCGGCGGTCTACGGCCCCAGAGATACGGATATCTTTCAGGTATTTAAAAATATCCAACGGGGGGTAAACCTTAAGATTGGAAAACAAGAACAGCTGATCAGTCTTATTCACGTCAAGGATTTGGCTCGGGGCATTCTTCTGGCTGCCGAGCATCCGGCCTCCGCGGGAGAAACCTATTTCATTTGCAACGATGAAGTGTATCGGTGGTCTCAGATCATTCAACTCCTTGAGCAAGTAATGGGCCAAAACACCATTACCGTTTCCATCCCTTTCCCGGTGGCGTATGGGGTGGCCACGTTTTTAGAAGCGATTTCGTATCTGAGACGCAAACCCAGCATATTGAATCGCCAGAAGATGCAGGAAGTGCGCCGGCGGTATTGGGGCATGTCCAATGAGAAAATCCGCACCCAATTGGGTTTTCGGCAGACGGTATCCCTGGAAGAGGGGCTGCGGTCAACCTATCGATGGTATCGGGAGGAAGGGTGGCTGTGAGCCGATAAGGTGCGGGAACCATTCCTTGTCACGATATCCGGCCGATGCCTCCGTGGATAAGTCCCCCCATCCCAGGATGGGACCCGATCCAGAACCCTGGAAGCCTGACTCCCCCTTTTTCTCCTCGCCGGTTCAGAAAGGTTGTGGATTCAGAGCGATTCCCTTTCGATGGGATAGGGGGTTGAGTTAAAAAGAGCGGGGAGCCTGCCGACAATGGGCATCATCGCCGGGGCCGTGGAAGAGCGTCCGGGGACATCGGGGAGAGGTTGATGACGAGGCATGTGGAAACGGGTAGTTGGGAATCCGGAAAAATCTTCGGAATTCGAGACGTTCCTTTATAAATTTATGATTGCCGTGGAAAAAATGTGAGGGAACCCATGCCACTGACGCCGGAAGAAGAGAAGCGTTTACGGGAGCAGATACGCAAGGAGTTGGAGGAACGGGAACGCCGTGCCCGGGAAAGCAAGCAAAAGGAAGAAGAAGAACGCCAGCGGCGCCTGGAAGAACGGTTGCGACTGAAGATTCGGGAAGAAGAGGAAGAACGTTTCTATACCGAAAAAGGATATGTCAAATACATTAATCATCGGGGTGGAGTGGAGTGGATCACCCCGGAAGAAGCCCGGGCCCGGGAGGAACGACGGCGTAAGAAAACACCATCCCGACATCACCGCTCTTACCGCCGCCGAAAGCTTGTGCGTTTTCTGGTCAATGGAGCGTTGGTATTGACCGCCTTAATGGTTTTTATGGTTCTATATCGATACAACTTCTCCCGAAAACCGGTCTATGGAAAGGTGCTTGTGGTTACCGATATCCCTGGAGCCCAGATTTATCTGGATGGAATGGAAATGAAGGGATTTACTCCGGATACCCTCCCCCGGGTCAAAACGGGATTGCATTACATTTCTGTCTATAAAGAAGGGTATTCCGCCTGGCCACCCATGCAACGGGTTGCGGTGGGTAAGAGTAAGCTGACCGAGGTGCGTTTCGCTTTGCGGGGCCTGGCTCCCCTGGGGGAAGTGATCATTGAAACCGACCGGAAACCGTTCCGATTATTTGTTGACGGCGTACCCCATCCCGTCCATGAATCGGTATTCAAGGTGCCGGTGGGTTATCATGTGTTTACGGTGGTAAAAAAGGGGTTTTTATCCGATCCCCTTTACCATCGGGTGCTGGTGGAAGAGGGCAAACCCGTTACTCTCCGGTTCCAATTTCAGCCGCTGGAGGAATTTGGCCATTTGCGGGTATCTGCCAACGAATCCCAGGCCTGGGTTTATATCGATAATCAGTTTTCGGGATTCAAAGCCAATCATCAATGGATTCCTGTTAGGCCGGGGATTTATGACGTGCGCGTGCGTAAAAATGGGTATCGGGTGACCCCGGCTTACGAGACGATTAACATCCTTCCGGGAGAACGGCATTCTCTGGTTTTCGATCTCCAGCCGACGGCCGAGGTCCGCAAGATAGCCATCTTAACACCGGAACCCGGAGCGGTAATCATTTTAAACGGGGAATGGTTGCCCTACATGACCCCTTTGAAAAGTTTCTCGATCTCCCCCGGCGATCATTTCCTCAACTTGATGCGCAATGGAAAGCTCTACAGCACCACCGATGTGCACATCGATTCCCGTAGAATCACCGCCGGGGAACTACGGTTTCGATTCTGATCGACCGTGGGCCGTGGATGAACGTCAGTCTGGACAAACAAACCTTCGATCGGGTGTATGCCCGGGTGACCCCCGAAATCCGGGAATCTCTGTGGCGATTCCGCAGGAATCTCCCTCTGCAGCGGTGGAGTGTAGACGGCGTACCATGGGAATATTTGATTACCGGTAAGGGAAGGCAAACCATTCTCTTTTTACATGGTCTGGCAGGAGCTTATGATGTCTGGTGGCAGCAAATCCGGATATTGCAAGACGAGTTTCGAATGATGACCCTCACCTATCCTCCGGTCTTTCCACTGGCGGCCCTGGAAAGAGGTATCATGCACCTTCTGGATCGGCATCGTTTAGAGCGGGTATTGATGGTTGGGACCTCCATGGGGGGCTATCTGGCGCAGTACCTGATGGCTCGACGACCGGAGCGTTTCTTGAAAGTGGTTCTCTCGAACACCTTCCCACCCAATCCTTACATTGCCCGAAAAAATCGATTTACGGGTCTCCTGCTATCGGTGTTGCCGGAGGGGCTTATCTGGCGCCGATTCCGAACCCACACACGCAAAATGATTTATCCCGCTTCTGGAGGGCACGAACTAACCCTGGCGTATTTGAACGAGATGAGCCGGGGACGCATGCGGAGAACCCACCTGATTGCGCGTTTCCGATGTATTGTGGAACCCTTCGAAGCTCCGTTTCCGGCTGTACCGATTCTTATTCTGGAATCGGAGAATGACCCACTGGTGGAACCCCGCTTACGGGGGATGTTGCGCCGGCGGTATGCCGGGGCCTACGTCTACACGTTCCCGGACGCCGGACATTTTCCCTATCTGAATCGCCCCCGGGAATACGCCGTCTGCCTGAAAAGATTTTTTACAGAAGACCGCCACGTTTCCCGGAAGTGGGAGCGGGTGTAGAACCACCCGTCGATTCCCGCCCCGGAGTTTGTACTCCCTCACTTTCCCTGTTCCCTTTCCAATTGCATCGTCCCTGAGAAACCCGGTATCCTGCATAGACTAATGCACCCTCATTGTCGGGTGTTGATGTTAGGATAGATTGATGCCTTCCCTGGTAGGTGGTTTCAGTTACCCAAACCGCGTCATGGTGGCGCGTCTTTTCATTCCCGTTTGAACCCGAGGTGGCGTCGAAAGTTTAGGAACCCCGGATAGGGTTTGAATTTTTCGTCTCCCCCCATTGACAATTTTAGGGAGGAGTATTACTTTGTTTGTATGAACAGGAGGCGCTGGAAATGGATACTATCGATCCTGGCTCTGGCCGCGATGATCGGCGCCCTGGCATTCCGCTACCTTCCGGAGTATCTGGGACTGGTGTGGTTATTCTTTTATATTATACCCAGCAATTCCTTTATTCCTTTTCCGCATGAACCGGCGATCATTTATTACGGGAAGATTTATGGTCCCTTCATTACCACTTTGACCGCATTGGTGCCTACGATTATCGCCTGTTACATCGATTACGAAGTCCTGACGCCGGCATTCGATCGAACCCAGTTACGGAAGATTAAGCATACCCGAATATATCGGAAAACGCTGCATTACTTTTCGAAAGCGCCATTTTTTACCAACGCCTTTGCCGCGTTGTCTCCGGTGCCCTTCTACCCGGTACGCATATTGTCCATCAGCAGTGGATATCCCGCATCCCGGTATACCCTGGCGGTTTTGCTGGGTCGTCTGCCCCGCTATTTTATTCTCGCTTACGGAGGCGCCGCACTGGATGTGCCCAATGGGCTGATTCTGTTGATTTTTGTGGGTTTCTTACTGATCATCGCCCTACGGAGGTGGAAAAAGGATGCTCCCCAAGTGGCCCTGGTGCTGGAACCGGCCGACGAGATCAACCCCGCCCGGGATGGCTGAAGCGCTGACCAATAAATCGGCGGAACCGGGCAGGAGAAAAAGGTTTTTCACCAAACCCGAGAAGGAGACCCTCCGTGAGCCAATCGCAGGTACAACATATGGCTGCCAATATCATCACTTTGACGCGCATTGTGCTGGCATTTGTTGTCATTTTTCTTTTGCAAATGGGATTTTATTATCGAGTGATGGGGGTGCTGCTCATTATCCTGGTCATATATCTGGATTCTCTGGACGGGTATGTGGCGCGGCGGTTGGGAGTGGCCAGCGATTTTGGGGCTCTGTTTGATATTACTGGAGATCGCATCGTTGAACACGTGTTCTGGATTTTTTTCAGTTCCGTGGGGCTCATCAGCGTCTGGGTACCCATCATTTTCATCAGCCGCAGTTTTCTGGTGGATACTCTGCGTAGCGTGGCCTATGCCAAAGAGGGACGCACCCCGTTTGGGGAAAAAACCCTGATGCGAAGCCCGTTTACCCGGTTTCTCACCGCGTCTCCCTTCAGCCGAACGGTATATGCCCTGGGAAAAGTGGTGGCCTTTGTGCTGTTGGGGTTCATTCTGGTCTTTCAGGAAGGATTTGCCGTTATGCAACAGTGGTTGTCCCCGGAACGGTTTGGGGATCTGTTTCTGGTCACCGAAATCGTCGTTTGGGTGGTTGTGGCCATGAATCTCATTCGTGGTATTCCGGTGCTCGTGGACGGCCGGTATTATCTGTTTGACCGGCAGTTTCCCAAAGAGTTAAAGGATGAAGGGTAGATGGCGCACTGGGCCGTGTTTGATGTGGATGGCACACTGTTGCCGGGGACCTCCATGGAAAAGATGTTCCTGTGGGAACTGATTCGGCGAGGGGAAATCCCCTGGCAAAACATGGCCTATTTTTTATCCCATGGAATTTACACCCTGGTGCGGACTCGCTCTTGGGACGTACTGAAAGGGAGCAAACTGTATTTAAGGGGATTGTCGAAACAACGGGTGACCCATTTGGCCGAATGGTACTTTCGGCGGTGTATTGTAGGCCGCCTTTCCCGGCGGGGGATGATGGAAGTGCGTCATCATCGTACCAGGGGATTTCGAATCCTGTACTTGAGTGGTTCACCGGAGTTTCTGATCCGGTGCCTGCAGCAACAGGAACCCGCCGACTACTGGCTTGCGGCTCAACCCGAGGTCAAGCAAGGCATGTTTACCGGCGCACTGGCCCGACCCCATCCCTATGGAAGGCAAAAAAAAACCTATCTGTTGCAATTGCAACATGCCCTGGATATCGATTTTTCCCGATCCATTGTGTTTGCGAATCATCACTCGGACGTGCATCACATGGAAATGTTTGGGCAGGCCGTCGCCGTCAATCCCACAGCCCGATTGCGGCAAATTGCACGCCGAAGGGGTTGGCCGATTGCTATCTGGGATTAGCCGCCCTTTTGTTGAGGGTCGCTTCCCCCCGAACCCCTCCGCGAAAGTCCGCCTTTGAATCGCCGATTTTTGCCCACCAATCTCTCCGGATGAAAGCCCTTAATGTTTTAAAATTCCGAAAGTTATCTCCCAAAGTCCGGGGTTTCTGTTAAAGGGCGATCCAGGAAAACCGACAATGATCTAATGGGTATTCGAGCACAGGATGGGTAGGGTCTATCAGAATCCTTCGCGTTAACGGGGGAGGGCCTGTTGGTGGAGGAACCAGAGGGTATTTCCTGTTTTGCGATCCACTGATCCCGGGTAAAGTGGTAACAGGAATACATAACGAGGGGAGTCTGGGATGAACACATTACAAAAGCGTTTGCTCATGTTGTTCTTCCTGGTGGGGATCGTACCGTTCATGATGATTGTCGTCTTCAACGTCTGGAAGGGGCAGTCTTATTTCAAGGAGCAGCAGATAACCCATTTAAAACGGCTGGCCGCGGTCATGAATGCCGCCTTGCATCATCATTATCAATGGCTGGTGAAAGATGCGGAGATGTTGGCGGCGTTGCCGGCGGTTCAGGAATTTCTGGAGCAATATACCTCCGTAGGGGATCCAATACTGGAAAAGCGGCAGTCGGCCTTTCGCCGGGCGTATCAAATCCTGCAGACTTATCAGGAACGGCACTGGGGGGCCTTCCATCATGTTTTCCTGGTGGATACCCAGGGCCGGGTGATCCTTAGTCCGTTACATCCGGCCACAAATTCCGGACATCAGGGAGCCCATATAGGTGATGTGCCCGGTTTTCGGCAGGCCTTCAAGGAGAACCGTTTCACCGATTACTATGGATTTCGGGAATCCGATCATTACCATCAATTGCTCCTTCAGCCGGTGTTTTCGGAATCGGGACACTCCCTTGGCCTGCTGGTGTTGGAGGTGGAGATTGGGGAGGTCTTGGAGATTCTGAATCAGAAAATGCAAACCGGAAATGGTGAGAGGGTGTTTTTGACCACGTTATCCGGATACCGCATAACCCGAAGTAAAGAGAACTTTCGGCGGCAGGTGCATAGTCCGGGAATTCAGCAGGCCGTTTCCACCGGATGGGCGGCAGGATTTTTCTCTACCGCTGATGGCAGGGATGTGGTAGGCGTGTATCTGCGGGATGATCGGTATCCTTACGTACTGGCGATGGAAATGAATCGCCGGAGCGTCTTTGCTTCGGTGAATCGTCATTTCACCCTGATCGGGATGCTTTCCCTTCTGGTCATAGGGGGCATTAGTGCGGCGTTGGCCTTTGCCGGTAAACGCATGGCCAATCCTCTGGTGGAGATGACCCGTGTGGCCTGTCGAATTACCGAAGGCCACCTGGATCAGCGCATCGTCATCGACAGTAGCACGCGCGAGATCGTCGACCTCTCTGCGGCAATTAATCAGATGGTCGATTCTCTGGAGGAATCCCGGAAGGCCCTGCAACGTCAGAAGGAGGGTGTGGAAAGGGCAATTGAACAGGCGGTGGAGCGGGCCGAGCAAGAGAAGGCCCGGCTGAACCGGAGTTTTGCCACCTTACTGGAGGCCATGGATCGTTTTGCCGGGGGAGATTTGACCGTACGGCTCGAAGTGCAGGGAAGCGATGAAGTCTCCCGCTTGTACGCAGGATTCAATCGGGTGGTGCAGATTTTCCGTTCCATTATTCTGGAATTGAACGACATGGTCCTGGCCACCTTGCCAGTATCGGAAAATATTCGAATGTCCACGGAACGCTTGGCGGTTGGGGCCAGCGAGCAGGCCTCCCAGGCCGGCGAGGTTTCCGCCGCCGTGGAGGAAATGGCCCAAACGATTCTGGAAAATTCCAAGAACGCCAATCAGACGGCGAAATTAGCCGGGGAAAATGGGATGGTGGCGCAAGAGGGCCGGAAAGTGGTGGACCAAACCGTGGAAAAGATCCGCGAAATCGCCCATGTAGTGCGTCAATCGGCGCGGACCGTGGAACAGCTGGGTCATTCCAGTTCGAAAATCGGGGAAATTGTATCGGTCATCAACGACATTGCCGAGCAGACCAATTTACTGGCCTTGAATGCCGCCATCGAGGCTGCGCGGGCGGGAGAACAGGGCAAAGGCTTTGCCGTGGTGGCCGATGAAGTCCGAAAACTGGCCGAACGCACCACCCAGGCCACTCGCCAGATTGCCGGCATGATCGAGGCCATACAGGCCGAAACCCATGCCGCGGTCAAAGCCATGCAAAAAGGCAACCAGGTGGTAGACGAGGGCATCCAGTTTGCCGACCAGGCCGGACAGGCGCTGGAAAAAATTGTCAACAGTGCTCAGGAAGTGGTAAACATGATTCAACACATCGCGGCAGCCAATCGGGAACAAACGACCGCCAGCGAGCAAATTTCCCGGGGCATCGAAACGATCGCCGCTGTATCGTCTGAATCTGCCAACAGCATTTCTCAGATCGTTCAAGTCGCCGATCATCTGAAACAACTTACCGAGCGTTTGCGCAATCGTATCCGCGATTTCACGCTGGAAGAAGGCGTGGGTTCGGATGGGCCAACCGTTTCCGCCCTGCCACCAGCGGAAGCATCCTCCCCGGTCGATAAGGGTTCCCGTGGAGCGACTGCGGATCAAGTGCCCCAAAACGGTTCCAATGGAAAAGGTTGATGTCGCAAAGCGGTGGTGGGGGAGGGAGACCCCCTATGGACCGGCGAATGTCGGAGGGAAAAGCGTGGGGGGAAGAACGGCGCTCCCTTGCCCCCTGGGGCAACAGAGACGTTCGGTGCCGGTGTGGGAACCATGGAGAACGACCGGCGGGATTTGATAAATCGATAGGGTAACCTTTCATGGGCTTGAATATCCCTGTAAAAATCGGTTGGCTTCCCGAAATTTTTTGTGTAAAATTCTAAAAAAGAGAAAAAGCGGGGATGAGTGTTTCACACCTGTGAGCAGCTATTCGGAATGTAAGGGGATCCCTTCCATCCTGGACGTCGGGAGGGATTCCAGGGCCTTTTCCTGAGGGCCCGGGGAGCAGGAAAGGCATGAAGGGGCCTGGCATGCGACTTTTCAACCCGGTTGCAAAAGGCAGGGCACGGTGTTATATTTGTGAGCTTTAATTCAATAGATAAACAAATTAAAAAGGCTGGCCAATGCAGTATGACATCGAAGAATTAAATCCGGTTAAACGGAAAATTAAAATTTATGTGGAACCGGAGGAGGTGGCTCAGATTGAATCTCAGATCATTCGAAAATACCAGAAAGAGGTTCAAATTCCCGGTTTTCGACGGGGGAAAGTGCCTCCCGGCATCATTCGGCAACGGTATGGGGAATCCATCAAATTAGACGTTATCGAGACGGCCGTCGCCCGATTTTATGAACGGGTGCTGGACGAAACCCGTTTGAATCCGGTGTCCCAGGGCAAAGTCACCGACGTTCAGTTTGAAGACGCCCATAACGGCATGGAAATTCTGGTGGAAGTGGAGGTGGAGCCTCAGATCGAGTTGCGCCAATACAAGGGATTGAGGGTGGAAAAGGAAACTTATGCCGTAACCGAAGAAATGATCCAGGAGGTATTGACGAATTTGCAGGATCGCTATGCCCTGGTAAAGGACGTGGAAGAGAGTCAGGAAGGCCATTTGCTTACCTGCGATGTTCAGCAACTGGGTGAAGGAGATGTACCGATTGTTGGGCGCAAATACGAAAATGTGACGATAAAAATCGGTTCTGGAGAATTCGATCCTGAACTGGAACAACAAATGGTTGGTCTAAAGGTTGATCAGAAAACCATCGTGCGGAAGACCATTCCCCTGCGGGCGGATGAAGAAGAGTCATCGCCCCGGGTGGAGTCGTACGAAATAACGGTAAAGGCCATTCAGGAAAAGGTATATCCCGAATTAAACGACGAATTTGTGCGCGAGTTGAATGAAGGGAATTATGAAACCCTGGAGGATCTGAAGGAAGCAATCCGCAAGAATCTGGAGCACGATTTGGAGGAACGCAGTCGAAAAGTACTGGTGAATCGCCTGATAGATGAGTTGTTGAAAGAGAATCCTTTTGAGGTTCCCGAAAGTCTGGTGGAACGGTATCTGGACCATTTCATGGAAGACCTCAAACAGCATATGGATTCCCGGGAGATTAACGAAGAGGTTTTTCGGGAAAATTATCGCCCGGAGGCCATCCGTACCATTCGCTGGCATTTGATTAAGGATAAGATCATCGAGAAGGAACGATTATCCGTGACGGAGGAAGAGATTGATGAGATCATCGATAAGTTTAATGTTCCGGATGATCAGCGGGAGGCGCTGCGACAGGTTCGGGAATATCGGAATCGGGTGGCTCGGGATTTGCGGGATCAGAAGGTGATTGATTTTCTGATAAAACATGCGGAAATTGTTGAAGTGTCCCCCTCGGGGGCGGAGGCAACGGCCCGCGGCGGGGAGGGTAAATCCGAACCCAGCGGAAGAAAATCGACCCAATCCCAAAGCCGGGATCAAGGGTAACAGGGTTGTGAGTGTGGGAACTTGATCGAAAGGAGGGATCAGATTTATGGCATTGGTGCCCATAGTCATTGAGCAAACCGGACGGGGCGAACGGGCCTATGACATTTATTCCCGGTTATTGAAAGAACGCATTATCTTTTTAGGGACGCCGATAGATGACAACATTGCCAGCTTGATAGTGGCGCAGTTACTTTTTCTGGAGGCCGAAAATCCGGAAAAAGATATTCACCTGTACATCAACAGTCCCGGCGGGATTGTCACGGCGGGCCTGGCAATTTACGATACCATGCAGTATATTAAACCGGATGTGGTGACGTATTGTATCGGTCAGGCGGCCAGCATGGGCGCCGTCTTGCTGGCCGGAGGGGCCAAAGGCAAGCGGTTCGCTCTGCCCAACTCTCGGATCATGATTCATCAACCGCTGGGCGGTGTTGAGGGACAGGCCACCGACATCGACATCCATGCCCGGGAAATCCTGAAGATCCGGGAGCGATTGAACCGCATCCTGGCCGAACGCACCGGTCAGCCCATCGAAAAGATCGAGCAGGATACCGATCGGAATTTTTTTATGAATGCCACGGAAGCCAAAGAATACGGCCTGATCGATAAAATTCTGATCCGCCGGGAAAACGAAAAATAAAAGTGAGATTCCATGACCAACAAGAAAAAATTGAATCATGAGATTCAGTGTTCTTTTTGTGGACGGCGGGCCCATCAGGTGGAGCAATTAATTACCGGCATTTCCGCCAGCATATGTGACGAATGTGTGCGCAGTGCCTCGGAAATTTTGAAAAGCTCCCGATATCAGCAACTGCAGACCGGCGATTTCAAGTTGCCCAAACCCAGGGAGATTAAGGAATTTCTGGATCAATATGTGATCGGCCAGGAGAAGGCCAAAATTGCCCTGTCGGTTGCCGTGTACAACCATTACAAGCGCATCACCTTTGGCGAGTTGGACGATGAGGTGGAGATCGAAAAAAGCAATATTCTCTTGATCGGTCCCACCGGAGTGGGGAAAACCCTGTTGGCCCAAACGCTGGCGCGACTGCTGCACGTGCCTTTCTCTATCTCCGATGCCACCACCTTGACCGAAGCCGGTTATGTGGGAGAAGATGTCGAAAACATTCTGGTGCGGCTCTACCATGCGGCCAATTTCGAGATCGAAGCCACGGAACGGGGCATTGTTTACATCGATGAGATTGATAAAATCGCTCGCAAGGCCGGAAGCCCCTCCATCACCCGGGACGTGTCCGGCGAAGGGGTCCAGCAGGCGCTCTTAAAAATCCTGGAAGGCACCATTTCCGCCATTCCGCCGAAGGGCGGTCGCAAACACCCCGAAGCGCCTATGGTGCATATCAATACCCGCAACATTCTGTTTATCTGCGGCGGCGCCTTTGATGGTCTGGCGGAAATCGTGAGCCGGCGCATTGGAAAGAAAACCATGGGCTTTAATGCCGAATTACAGGACCAAAGCCTGTTAACCAGCAGCCGCATTTTTGAATATGTCGAACCCGAAGACTTGATTGAATACGGCCTGATTCCCGAATTGGTGGGGCGTTTGCCGGTGGTTGTCGGGCTGCAGGAATTGAGCGATTCCGAATTGCTCTCCATCCTGGTGGAACCCAAAAATTCCCTGATTAAGCAATACAAAAAATTATTTGAACTGGAAGGAATCGAATTAAAATTCACCCAAAAGGCCTTGCAGGAAATCGTCAAACTGGCTCAGAAGCGTAAAACCGGTGCCCGGGGATTGCGGAGTATTCTGGAAAGTGTCATGATGGACGTGATGTACAAAGTCCCCTCTTTAAAAAATGTACGAGAGTGCCTTATCACCGAGGATGTGATCCTGGGTGATGCCGAGCCGGTGTTAAAGGTGGACGATTCTCGACAATCGGCTTAGGGGAAGTCCCCACGCTCCTGCTTACCCGAAACCCCTGCGGAGCCTGCAGGAGACCCCAGACGCGAGTGTTTGTGAGAAATGCCCCAACGGCTGTTTCCGACCTGCCCGCTGTGGTTCCCGAAGTCCGACCGGGGAAGGGAAAGCCAGGAGGAATCCCTCGGTCGTCCCGGCAAGCTTGCTGAAGATGCGGGGCCCGGGAAATTTCCTTTTCCCATCATGGTCCGGAATTCTTGGGAATTTGCCGAAACCAACGGACCGCTGACCCTACACCAATAAACGAAGAGGTAAACGAACAGTAATGAAATATCAACGAATTTTAAAGGGTGACGAAGTCCTGGATATCCCGGAGACCCTTCCGGTGATCCCGGTCCGGGATCAGGTGATTTTCCCTTATTCCGTGGTGCCCTTGCTGATCGGGAGGGACAAATCCCTAAATGCCCTGAGCGCGGCTTACGAATTCGACAATCTGATTTTGCTGTCCAGTCAGAAAAATGCGGATCAGGAGGAGATCAAGGCCTCGGACATTTATCGCATCGGGACGGTGGGGAAAATATTGCAGGTGTTGGATTTACCCGAAGGCTTGATGAAAGTGGTGGTGGAAGGCATTATTCGGGCCCGCATCCGCCGTTTCCGCCGAAACGCCTTTTACTTTCTGGCCGATATCGAGGTGTATGACGAAGAAGAAGACTTCCCCGCCACTGCCCGGGACCAGTTGAAACAACTCTTTCTCTATTTTGAGGAGTACGTAAAGCTGGTGCCCGATTTACCTTCGGAAATATCCGACCATTTACGCCAGCAGGGCGATCCCTATCGGATGATCGACTTTGTGGCCTTACATCTGCAGACCGATATTGCGGAAAAACAGAAGATTCTCAAAGAGACCGACGTCTTTCGGCGGTTGCGTCGGCTCATCGTTTTGCTGCAGCGGTTGATCAGCTACGAGAAGGTGCGGGCGGAGATCGACCAACAGGTGCAAGAAAATTTGTTAAAGAACCAGCGGGATTATTATTTACAAGAGAAATTGCGCATCATCAATCAAGAATTGGGTGAGGAAGAGGAGGAGTCCCCGGAAATAAAGAAGCTGGAACGCTTAATCCGCAAGGCCCGGATGCCGCGGCAGGCACAGGCAAAGGCCCTGGAAGAACTGGAGAAACTGCGGAAAATTCCACCTTATTCGCCCGAATATACGGTGATTCGGAATTACCTGGATTGGATGGTCCAGGTGCCCTGGAGTAAACGGACCCGGGATGAGACCGACATTGTGAGGGCCCAAAAGATTTTGGATGAAGATCATTACGGGCTGAAGAAGCCGAAAGAGCGGATTGTGGAACATTTAGCGGTTCTTCAGAGGGTGAAAAAAATAAAAGGCCCCATACTTTGCCTGGTTGGCCCGCCGGGAGTGGGAAAGACTTCCTTGGGCAAATCCGTCGCCCGGGCGCTGGGTCGAAAATTCGTGCGCGTCTCCCTGGGCGGGGTGCGGGACGAGGCCGAGATTCGGGGGCATCGGCGCACCTACATTGGTTCCCTGCCCGGGAAAATCATTCAACACATGAAACGAGCCGGGACCATCAATCCCGTCTTCTTGCTGGATGAAGTCGACAAAATGAGCTTGGATTTCCGGGGAGACCCTTCCGCGGCGTTGCTGGAGGTGCTGGATCCGGAACAGAACAAGGCATTCAACGATCATTATCTGGATGTCGATTATGATCTTTCCGAAGTTTTTTTCATCACCACCGCCAACGTACAGGCCGACATCCCCCACCCTTTGCAGGATCGGATGGAAATCATTGAATTGCCCGGATACCTGGAGCACGAGAAAGTGGAAATCGCCCGCCGGCATCTGATTCCCCGGCAACTCAAAGAGGCCGGCTTAAAAAAACAGGAGTTGCAGATTACCCGGGAGGCGGTGCAGCGGATGATTCGTGAATATACCCGGGAGGCGGGGGTTCGCAACCTGGAGCGCCAGATTGCCACCCTGTGCCGCAAATGCGTGCGAAAACTGGCCGAAGACCCCCGCCTCAAACGAGTGGTGATCCACCAGGACAATCTGGAGGAGTTTCTGGGTAAACCCCTCTACTTAAGCCGACAGTTTTCCCAAAAAGAAGAAGTGGGAGTGGCGACCGGGTTGGCCTGGACGGCCTACGGGGGCGATGTATTGCGCATCGAGGTGACGATTTTCCCCGGCAAAGGGCAGTTGATTTTGACCGGAAAACTGGGCGAGGTGATGAGAGAATCCGCCCAGACGGCGGTGAGCTTCATCCGTTCCATTGCCAGCGACCTGAACATCTCCCGGGAGGATTTTGAGAAGAATGATGTCCATGTTCATATCCCGGAAGGGGCCATTCCCAAGGACGGCCCTTCGGCCGGGATTACGATTGCCACGGCGGTTCTGTCGGCCTTTTCCCGGCGGCCGGTGCGCAATTCCGTGGCCCTAACCGGGGAGATTACTCTGAGGGGCAAAATCCTGGCCGTGGGCGGATTGAACGAGAAGTTGCTGGCCGCCCAGAGAAACGGCATCCCCACCGTTATTGTACCCCGGGAAAACAAAAAGGAGATTGATGAGCTTCCCGGAGAAATCCAGGAAGGCTTGACCATCCTGCAGGTGCAAGACTATCGGGAAGTCATGGAACGTGTGTTGGTCGACAAGGGGGGATGATGATTGTCCTCGCCCGGGGGGGTGATTGCCCTTCACAAGAGAGGGAAGAGGGCGAGCGGATGCGAACGAGACAAACCGAATGCTTATTCCCCATTGGTGGCTGAAAATACAGAAGGCTCCCGGGTAGGGAGCCTTCTGCGTGGACCCTTCGGTTGGGTGCTCGATTAATACATGCCGCCACCACCCGGAGGCATGGCGGGGGTGGATTCTTCTTTTTCGGGAATCTCCGCCACCACCGCTTCCGTCATCAGCAACAGTCCGGCCACGGAGGCGGCGTTCTCGATGGCCGTGCGAACCACCTTGGTGGGATCGATAATGCCGGCCTTAATCATGTCCTGTTCGAATTGTTCGGTGGCGGCATTGAATCCAAAATTGGTCTTTTCGTCCTTCACCTTCTGAACGATCACCGAGCCTTCCAGACCGGCGTTGTTCACGATCTGGCGGATGGGTTCTTCCAGTGCCCGGCGCACGATATTCACACCGATCTGACGGTCCCCATCCAGGGTGAGTTTTTCCAGAGCGGGCAAGGCCCGTAGATAAGCCACGCCCCCGCCCGGAACAATGCCTTCTTCCACCGCCGCGCGGGTGGCATGGAGGGCGTCCTCCACCCGGGCTTTTTTCTCCTTCATTTCCACTTCGGTGGCTGCACCGATCTTAAGCACGGCCACACCGCCGGCCAGTTTGGCCAAACGCTCCTGCAGCTTCTCGCGATCGTAGTCCGAGGTGGTGGTTTCGATCTGCTTTCTGATCTGAGCGATCCGGGCTTGGATGTCATCGGTTTTACCGCCGCCTTCCACAATGGTGGTATTGTCTTTATCCACCACCACTCGCTTGGCGGTGCCCAGGTCGCTCAGCACGGCGTTCTCCAGTTTAAACCCGGCTTCCTCGCTGATCACGCGTCCACCGGTCAGGATGGCGATGTCTTCCAGCATGGCTTTGCGGCGGTCGCCGAATCCCGGCGCTTTAACCGCCGTTACCTTCAGGGTCCCCCGCAGTTTGTTGACCACCAGCGTGGCCAGCGCCTCGCCTTCCACGTCCTCGGCGATAATCAATAACCCCTTGCCCGTTTGCGCCACCTTTTCCAGAATGGGCAACAGATCCTTCATGGAAGAGATTTTTTTGTCGTGAATCAAAATCAGGGCGTCTTCCAGCACCGCTTCCATGTTTTCCGGATCGGTGACGAAGTACGGCGAGATGTAGCCTCGATCAAACTGCATGCCTTCCACCACATCCAGGGTGGTATCGGTCGCTTTGGCTTCTTCCACGGTGATCACACCATCCTTGCCCACTTTCTCCATGGCATCGGAAATCAGGTTGCCGATTTCCAGATCGTTATTGGCCGAAATGGCGCCCACCTGCGCGATTTCGGTTTTGTTTTCGATGGGACGACTCAGTTTTTTCAGCTCTTCGACCACCACTTTGACCGCCTGCTCAATACCGCGCTTAATTTCGGTGGCATTGGCTCCCGCGGTAACGTTCTTCAGCCCCTCATTAAAAATGGCCTGGGCCAGCACCGTAGCCGTGGTGGTGCCATCGCCGGCATCGTCGCTGGTCTTGGAAGCCACTTCCTTGACCATCTGAGCCCCCATGTTTTCCATGGGATCCTCCAGCTCGATTTCTTTGGCCACCGTAACCCCGTCCTTGGTCACTGTAGGGGCGCCAAATTTCTTTTCGATGACCACATTCCGCCCTTTGGGGCCCAGCGTCACCTTCACCGCTTCAGCCAACTGATCCACCCCTTTCTTCAATTTGGAACGGGCGTCAGAGCTGTATTCAATCATTTTTGCCATGGTACTTCCTCCATTGTTTTATTTTTCGATAACAGCCAGAATATCACTTTCCCTTAAAATCAGATACTCCTGACCATCGATTTTGATCTCCGTCCCTGCATATTTACCGTACAGCACAAGATCGTCCACCCTCACTTCCAATGGTACCCGTTCGCCCCGCTCGTCTAATCGACCCGGTCCCACGGCCATAACCTGCCCTCGCTGAGACTTCTCCTTTGCCGTATCCGGTAAGATGATTCCACCCGGCGTTTTTTCCTCTTCTTCCAGAGGCTTCACGACCACTCGATCCGCCAATGGTTTCAGTTTCATGTTCCCCCTCCTTTTAAGTTTTTATTTTTGAATGAATTAATGTTAAAATTTAGCACTTCTTGAGCCTGAGTGCTAATAATATAATTTTTATTTTTCCATTGTCAAGGGAAAAGTAAAATTGCCGCCCGCCCCGGCGATCTGAAAAGCTGCGAAGACGGTTGCAAGTGGCCCCGGATTTCTCTATATTTGCAAAAATGGAAATCGTACGGAGATGAAAGATAAAGCCGCGCTGGCCAGGGCCATCTGGCAGTTCCTGACCGAAGGCCGATTCTTCGAGAAACACCCTCAATGGCATCCCCGGGAGGTGGCGCAGTATCTAGGAGTAGCCGCCGAAGTCACCACATCCTCCCCCTCCAGGCCCTTGCGCGAAGATTCGAAGCGTCCCGGAGGAGCTTTCCGTTTGTTTACCGATGGGGCTTGCCGGGGCAATCCCGGGCCGGCCGGGGCGGGAGTGGTGATTCAGGACGAACAGGGTCGGGTGGTGGATGAATACGCCGAATTTCTGGGAGACACCACCAACAATATGGCCGAATACCAGGCCCTTCAAATTGGCTTGAAGCGATTATTGCCGTTGCAGCCCCGAAACGTGGTGATTGTGTTGGACAGCGAGCTGCTCGTCAAACAGATCACCGGCGTGTATCGCACCCGTCATCCGCAGCTGAAAGAGAAACTGCGGCAGGTTCGGGAATTGCTGGCCCGAATCCCGGAGTGGCGCGTGGAACATGTGCCCCGTGAACAGAACCATCGGGCCGATCGCCTGGCCAATCAGGCCATCAATCGGCATCAGAATGGCGAGGGATGGACGGGAACACAATCGATTGCTTGAAAAAATGAAGCCAAGGTGAGAAAGGTGGGAGAAACCGCAATGAAGGCCCTGATTACCAGTGGAGGCAAGGGAACGCGCTTGCGTCCGATTACCCATACCCAGAACAAACACCTCATTCCTATTGCCAATAAGCCCATCTTGCATTATGCCATCGAGGCGGTGGCGGAGGCGGGTATCCAAGAGATTGGGATTGTCTATAATGCGGAAAGCGACGCCGTGCCCCGGGCCATCGGCGATGGCGGCCGCTGGGGGGTCCGCATTACCTACATCCCACAAGAAGCTCCTTTGGGACTGGCGCATGTGGTCAAGATTTCGCAGAATTTCATCCAGGATGAACCGTTCATCTTTTATCTGGGGGACAATATGGTAGTTGGCGGGGTAAAGCGGTTTATTGAACGATTTCGTTCGGATGGCTGCAATTGCCACCTGACGCTGGCCAGGGTGAAGGATCCCACCCGCTTTGGGGTGCCGGAGCTCAGAGGGAATCGGATCGTTCGCATTGAGGAAAGCCGCGGCATCCCAAAAGTCAGTTTGCCGTTGCCGGAATTTATATTTACGATGCCACCATATTCGAGGCGGTCAATCGCATTCGTCCCAGCGCCCGCGGAGAGCTGGAAATTTCGGATGCCCATCAATACCTTCTGGACAACGGCTATAAGATCACTTTTTCCGAAATTACCGGATGGTGGAAGGATACCGGCAAACCCAACGACCTTTTAGAGGCCAACCGCCTGGTGCTGGAGAATCTGCCGGAACGCCAGGAGGGTGAGGTGGACATGACGTCCCATCTGGCCGGGAAGGTAATTCTGGAAAAAGGAGCTCGCATCGTAAACAGCCACATTCGGGGACCGGTGATCGTGGGAGAAAATACGGTGATCAAGGACAGCTACATCGGCCCTTTTACGTCCATTTATCACGATTGCACCGTCGAAAACAGTGAAGTGGAATTTAGTATTATCATGGACCATTGTCGCATCATCGATGTGGGGATCCGTATCGAGAGCAGCATTCTGGGCAGCGAGGTGGAAATTTTAAGAGCCGGTGGAAAACCCCGAAATCATCGCTTTATTCTCGGGGCCCAGAGTTATCTGGAAATTGTTTAGACAGGCGGAATAAACTTGGAGGATGGTGATGGAACCGAAAAATCTGCGGGTAGAAAAAACAGACCCTATCGCCGTGGTCACGATCCATCGTCCCGAAAAGCTTAATGCTTTGGATGCGGCCACCGTCACCGAGCTGTATCAGGTGATGAAGGAGTTACAGAAAGACGATGCGATGCGCGCCGTGATTATAACCGGCAGTGGCGAGAAGGCCTTCGTTGCGGGTGCCGATATCGCCGAGATTGCGAAACACGATGAGATTTCGGGCAAGATTTTTGCCATGCGGGGTCAGAAAGTATTCCGTTTCATCGAAAAGATGCGTTTACCGGTGATTGCCGCCGTCAACGGATACGCCCTGGGAGGCGGCTGTGAACTGGCCATGGCCTGCCATCTGCGCATTGCTTCCACGGGGGCGAGGTTCGGTCAACCGGAAATCAATCTGGGCCTGATCCCCGGCTACGGGGGAACCCAGCGATTGCCTCGCCTGATAGGGCGCACCCAGGCCATGTACTTGTTGTTGACCGGGGAGATGATCGACGCCCAAAAGGCCCTGCAACTGGGACTGGTCAATGAAGTCGTGGAGCCGGATCAATTGATGCAGCGGGCTCGCGAAATTGCCCGGTGTCTGGCCGAAAAAGCGCCCCTTGCCATCCGATCCATCCTGGATGTGGTGGACCAGGGACTGAATTTGAACCTGGATATGGCGCTGAATCTGGAGGCCGAAATGTTCGGGAATATCTGTGCGACCGAAGATATGAAGGAGGGAACCGCCGCGTTCCTGGAAAAGCGTAAACCTCAGTTTCGAGGGAAATGATCGACATCCTCGGGCAAGTCGTTTCCGGTTGAGCCGAACAAATCGCAATCGTGGTCGGGAATTTAACATTCGTGTGGGAGGCCCTGTGAAATCATCGCGGCGCGCCCTGCCTGTTCGATCCCGAAGGGTGGGGGCGGGAAGTCAACCCCTGCGGCTGCCGCCCGAACCCCCTCGCCACATCCGGAATCCGGGTAAGCAGGGCGCGACCTGTCGGGTGGAACCGGAGCACTCGAAGGGACATCGCACGCTCTGCATCGAAGATGGTAATGCCGATCGCTGTTGGGCCGGGGATCGAGGGGCCGCCTGTACCCATCGGATCGGCCACCCCTACCCGCCCTTCGACGGTGTCCTTTGCTGCCGTTCCACACCACCCATCGATAAATTTGAGGAGACGATCGGTGCCGAATCCTTCCATAATTCTAAGGATTGATGATCGGCTGGTACACGGTCAGGTCATTGTTGGATGGGGAAGTTATTTTCCCATTCGGGAATATGTGGTGGTGGATGACGAAATTGCCCGAAATGAATGGGAACGGAATCTGCTCATTATGGCCGTGCCGCCCCACGTAAAGGCTCAGGTACTGACCCTTCCTCAAGGTGTGGCGTATATTCGTCAGCATCTGTCCGCCAAGGGGGTGCGAATGGTTCTGGTCGGTTCCCCTAAGGAGATCGGGCAAATGGATGAATTGGGATTACCCATAAAGGTGGTTAACGTGGGGGGGATGCATTTTCGGGAAGGGCGTAAACAGTATCTCAATTACCTTTTCTTGAGCCGGGAAGAGGTCCGCCTGTTTCGACAGTTGATGGAAAAGGGTTACCGATTCGAATGCCAGGACGTGCCTACCAGCGGTAAAATCGACCTGGAGAAGATTCTGGGGCGCGAAAAATGACGAAAATATCGACACAATTCATCGAAATCTCGACACAGGGCTTCACCGATATCATCGATATCACGCCGGAAGTTCAACGGTTAGTGGCACAAAGCAATCTCCGGGAAGGGCAGGTGTTGATTTTTGTGCCCGGCGCCACCGGAGGAGTGACAACCATTGAGTATGAACCGGGCCTGTTGAAGGATGTGCCGGAATTTCTGGAGGAAATTCTTCCGATGCGACGGCGGTATCATCATGATGATACCTGGCACGACGGAAATGGATACGCCCATTTGAGGGCGGCCTTAATTCAACCCGATTTGATGGTACCGTTTGTGGAAGGAAAATTAACCCTGGGCACCTGGCAGCAAATTGTTTTCATCGATTTTGACAATCGTCCCCGCCAACGGCGACTGGTGGTTCAGATATGGGGCCGGTGATTATGAATGAACCAGCGCGTTGTGTTTTTTCATGTACTCTTTACGAAAACGCTCCGCATGGCCGCTGGTAAACCAGGCGATAATCGCCTCTTTTAAAGTAATTCCCGTTTCGCCCTGCCGTAACAAATGCTGATAAAATCTATGAATGGCTTCCAGTTGCGATTCATAAAAACCATTGTGACTGCTCAAAGACTTCATGGAATCCCCCTGTCTATTGGTAAATGGAATATTCATTCGTTAAAACATGCCGGGTTTCGCGTTTCCGTCGACGCGAAGAAACGGTCATGCTTTCGCTCATCCAGAGCGCTACGGCCTCCGAGAAGGAAATCTGCCGCTTCAACTCTTTGGATTTACGATCCCGAAATTCCAAGATGCGAATCCAGTTTTCGGTCACTCGAAACATACAACGCTCCTTTTTTTAATGATGCTACCGGGGAATGATACAAAAAAGGTGCCAAAATGTTTGGCGGCTGCGGGGAAAAATTGTTTTCGCCTTTATCCCATTGAAAATCAATATATTACATGATGTTAGCCTTCCGCCCGGCCCGGATGGCCACTATGCAACTTTTGCATTGTCAGGAGAATATTGTACGAATTTTAAACACCGGACTCTTGAAAAATCAGACGGTTATCCCCCGTCCATGTACGTCATCCGGAATCGATCCCTCCGTTCGTCCCTCATGGTGGTCTTCCGGCCGCCCGATAAACCCGCTGGAGTTGTTCTTAGACGGCCTTCCCATCGGCTTTCCGAACCAGAGGGAATGGAGCCTTTCTTTAGCATCCGCGGTGTGCTTCGGGCCAATTCGAAGAAAATTTGTGGGTTCGAGGGCACCCGATCCCTAAACTCGGGGCGTTTCATCATCCTTCTTTCAATGGGAATTTTGTCCCGGTCGCGGGTACCGGACTCCTCCCCTGTTGCGGAAAATGGGAAGAAAGCTCAATCAGGCGCCCGCTTTAAATCGAACAGAAAGGCATGTTGGCGACCCGTCTGTTATCCTGGAGGCGGAAGGGATGAAGGAAAGAAGATGGGGGTTATTAATCCAAGGCATCCATTTGCAGGATGAGTTCACGCACCAGCTTGTGAAATTTGTCTTTCACGCGATTGGCTATTTCGGTTACCTCGGCATGGGACAGAGGGCCGGAGCTGATCCCGGTGGCCAGATTGGTGATGCAGGATATCCCGGCCACCTTCATTCCGCGGGCACGAGCCACCAGCACCTCTGGAACGGTGGACATGCTTACCGCGTCCCCTCCCAGGCGCCTGACCATGCGAACCTCGGCCGCGGTTTCGTAGGAAGGTCCGGTGGAAACGAACAAGACCCCCTTCTTCAAAGGGATGCCCAATTGCAGTCCAATTTTTTCTATCAGTTCCACATATGCCGGGTGGTAATTATCGTGCATATCGGGAAAGCGCGGTTCGGGTGCGACCACGGGTCCGCGCAAGGGATTCTGAAACAGAAAATTGATATGGTCGACAATAATCATCAAATCGCCCGGACGAAAGAAAGGATTGACCCCACCGGCCGCATTGGTGACGATGAGTTTCCTTACCCCCAGCCCGTCCATCAAGCGGACCACATAGGCGACCTGGGCGATGCCGTGACCTTCGTAAAAATGGGTGCGCCCTTGAACCGCGACGACCGGTACCTGCTGAACCCGACCAAAAACCAGGAATCCCTTGTGGCCTTCCACGGTAGACGGCGGGTAATGGGGAATCGCCGAGGCGGCGATCCGATCGGCGTTTTCCAAAGTGTCGGCAAAATCCCCCAATCCGGATCCCAGAATGAGTCCGATCCGGGGGTGGAGGGTGGTGAATCGTCGTATATGACGCAGGCTTTCCTGAAGCTGTGGCTCGATGGGGCTATGATTGTTGGATTTCGTCATGGGAAACACCCGCATTTTCTTTTCGGATTACCAGGCGGTAAAATTTAAGCCCATAATAAGCGGCGGAAAACAGCAGAAATAATAATGTGAGCATCTGAAGAGGGGTTTGCAGAGGGGATAGCTGAAACAGGTGGCTGAGCAGCAGGGCGGCGATGATGGTGACGGCGATTTTACCGGGCCAGGCGGAGGCGACTACATAATTGAGACGGGTCATTAACACAACGGATCCCACCAGGATGAGCACATCCCGACCGATGATCAGCCCTACCAACCAAAGGGGCAGTCCGTATCCCTGATGGAGAGCGATGGCGGCCAGGCCGATGCAAAACTTGTCGGCCAGGGGATCCAAGATTTTTCCCAGCTCGCTGATCTGGTGTTGTTTCCGGGCAAAATAGCCGTCCAAAAAATCGGATGCAATAGCCAGGGCGATGAAGATGAGCGCCTCCAACACCCGATGGGTTTGGATCAGATAGTAGATGTAGATTCCGGACAGCAGCCGGGCGAAGCTCAAGGCGTTGGACAGGGTGAAGATCAGCCGTCGTTGAAAAATTCGTTGGAACAGATGCCCGCGATGGTGTTTCACATCTTCAACTTTTTTATTATTGACCGAAAGTTTGTTGTCAGCGAATTCTGGGGATGACTGGACACAACGCCAGGGGTTCCCCGGCTTGTAGAAAACCCAGGGCCCGAATGAGACCCCGATAGGGACCTTCCATATCCTGGAGAAAGGGCATCGGGCCAAAGGCCTTTCCCTGAAAGGCCTGTAAAGAGCCGCCCAGCAGGCGTTGCATCAGACTTTTAATTTTAGGGTAAAAAATCAGTTTAACGCCTTCTTCCGGGGGGATACCCGCCATACGCTTGGCCACAGAAACAGCCGTGGCAAAGTCGCCCAATTTGTCGACCAGACCGATTTCCAGGGCCTGGTGTCCGGTCCATACCCGTCCCTGGGCGACCCGATCGAGCTCCTCGATGCTTTTATGTCGTCCTTCGGCCGCCTTGCGTACAAAATCCCGGTAAACGTCCATGATGTAGCTTCTTAAGCGCCGGCGCTGTTCGGGGCTGAAAGGGCGATATTCGGAGAAAAAAGAGGCGTTGCGGCCGCGGTAGAATTCTTCTTTATTGATGCCCAACTTCTGGTACAGACCTTTCAGAGAGAATTTGCCTGCGAAGACCCCGATGCTGCCTACCAGGCTGGAAGGATGAGCGACGATGGAGTCGGCCGCCATGCTGATGTAATAGCCGCCGGAAGCGGCCAGGCCGCCCACGGAAACCACCACGGGCTTTTTCTTTCGGGCACGCACCACTTCGCGCCAGATTATGTCGGCGGCCGTGGCGGAACCGCCGGGACTGTCGATCCGCAGAATGATGGCCGCAATGGCGTTGTCGTCGGCCGCCTGGCGAATGCTGTTGGCCATGCCGTCCGAGGTGATCAGACCGTCCTGACCAAATAACCTTTCACTGCCCACCACAATGGTACCCAGACCAAAGATCACCGCTATTTTCTTCTTGCCGGTTATGCCCAGTTTGGATGCGGGTATGGCCTTGTAACGGTTTAAAGAAACGAAACGGAGACGTTGGTTTAAACGCTTTTTCAGGTGCTGTTTCAAGTCGTTGTAATATAGGGTGGAGTCGATCAGTCCATACTGGTGGGCCTGGCGCGGATAAAATAACCCCTGGTCGACCAGTCGTTTGAAGGAAGAAACCGCCATTCCACGATCTTGGGCAATGGTTTGCAGGAAGCGCTGATAGTAATCGTCCAGAAGGGCCTGGGTAACCTCCCGCGCCGGTTCCGATGAGCGTTCCCGGGTAAACATTTCCGGAGCGCTCTTGTATTGACCGTGAGCGATGAAATCGGCTTCCACCCCGATCTTCTTTAACAATCCTTTAATAAATATGGGAGAGCTGGAAAGTCCGTTGACAAGAATAACCCCGGTGGGAGCGGCGAAAATGGAATCGGCCAGGCTGATTAGATAATAATCCAGGTTGGTGGCCGTTTCGAAATAGGCGTATATGGCCTTACCCGAGGTTTTAAAATCCTGAAGCACATCCCGCAACTCTTCCACCGTGGCCCAGTTGGTTAATAGAGGAAACGTGCGCAAAAGGATACCGCTGATCTTGTCGTCCCGTTTGGCTTTGCGGACCGATTGGATGATGTCCTGAAGGGAGTGTTGTTTCCCTTCCAGCAACTCCCGGAAGGGATCTTCGATCGTGCGTTCTGGAATTTCTCCTCCCAGTACCAGCTCCAGGAAAGAATTCCGGGCTATGGGCGGCGCCGTATCTTCAAAGCTTTTGAAAAAAGCATATTCCAGAAGGGCGACCAGTGCAAAGATGGCCACGATGATCAGGGCCAGTTTTTGCCATTCTTTCAGGCGCATGAAATCTCCCCTACGATTTTGCTCTATCCATTAGATTTTGCCGAAATCCCAATCTTTACGGCCCGGTTCGGGTGGAATGGTGGAACCGGGGCGTCAACGGTATTCAATATGCTTTCATTTTTCAACGATTCCAATGATTCTTTAAAATGATGTAATCACACCGGCGATGGTGGCGGTCATCATATTGGCCAGGGTGCCGGCCATAACGGCCCGCAGTCCCAATTGGGCCAGTTCGGACATGCGATTGGGGATGAGCGGTCCGATCCCACCAATCTGAATGGCGATCGAGCTGAAGTTGGCGAATCCGCACAGGGCGTAAGTGGCCATCAGGATGGTTTTGGGGGAAAGCACATTGCCCTGGATGAAATCGGCCAGGTTTAAGTAGGCGACAAATTCGTTGACCACGATTTTGGTCCCCAGCAGGGAACCGAATTGCAGGACATCTTGGGCGGGAACCCCGATGATCCAGGCGGGGACGGCCAACAGCCAGCCAAAGAGTTTGTTTAAAGAAAGGTCCAGCCCCACCAGCCCTCCGGCCCACCCCAGGATGTAGTTCAGCATGGCGATCAGGGCGATGAAGGCGATGAGCATGCCGCCCACATTGGCGGCCAGTTTTAGTCCGTCGGCGGCCCCTCGGGCGGCGGCGTCGATCACGTTTTGTCCGGTTTTTTCCACCTTCACCCGGACATCCCCCCGGGTTTCCGGGACATCGGTTTCGGGGATTAATATTTTGGCCAGCACCAGGGCCGCGGGTGCAGCCATAACACTGGCTCCCAGTAAATGTTCGGCGAATTGGAGACGGGCCGCGTCCAGACTGATGCCCCGGGCCACCGCGAATGAATTGCCCAACATCTGGATATAGGCCGCCATAACGCCTCCGGCAATGGTGGCCATCCCCCCCGTCATTACTGCCAGCAGTTCCGAATGGGTCATGCCTTTCAGGTAAGGGCGAATCATCAACGGCGCTTCGGTTTGTCCCACAAAAATATTGGCCGATACCGACAACGATTCCGCTCCGCTGGTACCCAGCAATCGCGCCATTAACCAGGCCATCCCCTGAACTACCCGCTGCATAATGCCCAGATAGTAGAGAATGGACATCAAAGAGCTAAAAAAGATAATGGTGGGAAGTACTTGAAACGCAAAAAAGGAACCCAGACTTCCGTCCTGGCCGGGGCTTAAGGCCAAATTCCCAAACAGGAATTTGGCCCCTTCGGTGGTAAAGTTGAGTACCAGAACAAAAAAGGAACTGATCCAGGCGAAAAAGGCCTTGGGCCATCCTAAAGGGGCAAACATTGCTTGCATATCGTGGCCTTTGAGGATAAAAACGGCCAGTACGATTTGGGTGGCGATTCCCGCACTAACCAGTCGCCAGCTTACCCGTCGTCGGTTGTCCGAGAGAACCAGGGCGAGGCCCACAATAAATCCCAGACCCAGCAGTCCACGTAGAAGGGCCAGTAGAAAATCCATGGAGTTCCTCCGTGCTTAAATTTCCCGTTCCTATGAATTCCCAAAAGATAAAAAATAAAAGTGAATTAATAAATAAAACCAACGGTTTTTTGAAAATTGCGCCGCTTGTTTGATGGCAAACGCCGGGCGATTCTCCCTGGGGGGAAAGGACAGCGTTCCGTTGATAGAGAGACCACGGGGGTTCGTCCTGGGCACCGATGGCGATCCCGCGAGAATTTAAGGGGAGCCTTCGGCATCGTTAGACTCCTTGGGCGGGGGTTCGAAGCAATTCCGGCATCTGGCTTCGTAAATGTCGGCCGCGCCGACAATGACCCGGGCCGAATCGGGGGTTTTGCGCTGGGTGAAGTGGGCCGGATTTCCGCAAACGACGCATATGGCACTGGTTTTTGTCACATACTCGGCGGTGGCCATCAATTGGGGCATGGGCTCAAAAGGTTCGCCCCGATAATCCATGTCTAAACCGGCCACGATTACCCGTTTTCCCATGTTGGCCAATTTCTGACACACCGGAACCAGGCCTGCGTCGAAAAACTGCGCTTCGTCGATGCCCACAACCTGGCTCTCCAGAGCCAGTTCCAGAATTTCCCGGGGATGTGCCACCACCCGTGAGGGAATTTTCAGCTCCGAATGGGACACCAGATGATCGGCACTGTAGCGAGTATCAATCCGGGGTTTGAATATGGCTACTTTCTGACGGGCGATGATGGCCCGGCGTAATCGGCGGATCAATTCTTCGGTCTTTCCACTAAACATGCATCCCGAAATCACTTCGATCCAACCCACGTTACGATGAATGATGGGCAACATACAATGCCTCTCCGTTTTACCCTGTTGCTGAACATCCCATTTAAGCTGGGCTCGCCGCCCGAAGCGGGGTTAGCGGTCCCCGATTTCCGCCAGAATATCCTGAATGCGGGACTTGACAATGTCTATGGCGATGATGTTCTTACCGCCCCGGGGGATGATGATATCGGCGTATCGTTTGGAAGGCTCCACAAATTGTAAATACATTGGGCGTACGGTTTCCAGATACTGGCGAATGACATTGTCCACCGTCCGTCCCCGCTCCTGGATATCCCGCTCCAAACGACGAATAAAGCAAATATCCGGCGGAGTATCGATATAAATCTTAATATCCAGCAGTTCCCGTAATTCCGGTATCGCCAGAATCAAAATACCCTCGATAATGATGATCTGATGAGGACCCACCCGTTGGGTTTCCTTCTTGCGACTGTGGGTGGTGTAATCGTATAAAGGATGTTCAATGCTTTCTCCTTCCCGAAGCTTTTTTAAATGTTCAACCAACAGATGGTGGTCGAAGGCGTCCGGGTGGTCGAAATTAAATTTGGTGCGTTCTTCGAACGGTAGATGAGAAAGATCCTTGTAGTACGAATCTTCCTGAATGATGACCACCTTATCGGAACCCAACTTGTTGTACAGCGTGTGGGCGACCAGTGTTTTTCCGGACCCACTGGCCCCTGCAATTCCAATGATCATCCCTTTTTTCATGCGCTTTGGGTATTTAATGTGTTTTCCTCGTTCCCTTTAAGTTAGGAGCAATTATAATGCAGAAAATTTAGAAAGCAAGTTGATTTTGTTTTGGGCAAACGGGCCGCTCCGCAGGGTTGGAAAGGCGGATAAGGACTATTGGACACGAATTTTTTCCCGAATGAGGCGGTATGTCTTCGGGCCTATCCCCCGAACGTTCATAATATCTTCGGGCCGACGAAACGGTCCATGGCTGTTCCGATACTGAATGATCCGTTGAGCCAGGGCGGGACCTATCCGCGGAAGACGGATCAACTCCTCGGCGGAGGCGGTGTTGATGTTGATCGTGCCCAAAAGAACCTTGGGGGAGCGGGAACGGGGTGCGGAGGCGGAGGTATCATCCGAAGTTTCTGCGGTGGGTTGCAACACTTGTTGAATACTGTCGAACCGGGCGAAAAATTGTTGTTCAAATGTGCTGAAATCATAACTTTGAGGGGGGAAGAACCAGGTTCGTACGATCTGATACCCCACGATGAGGGTAAGCACAACCGCCAACGTCCAGACGGCCTTTTGTTGTAGCGGGGTGAAATGCATGGTCTTCTCCGGAAAAGTTCGACACCCGCTCCCGGACGGATGTTGTTAACGGGACCGGTGCTTTATACCGGCTGTGAACCCATTGTGTTCGCGATGCCGCGGGGTAACGGACCCATGGGCACCGACCTTGTTCACCGGACGGCCCGCGGCATGGCCGACACTTACCAGGGGACAATTGTACCAAACCTGAAATATTATCTGTACCGGCCGTTTCGAAAGCGATATGAAAGACCCGCCTGGGGATTGTCAGATATTAAACGCTTCTTTAAATTTTTGAAAAAAGCTTTTTCCTTTCCGGGGAGGATTGACGTTTTCCAGTTCCGAGAGTTCTTCCAGCAATTCTTTTTCTCTGGGAGAAAGCTTGGTGGGGACCCACAGTTTGACCTGTACCAGCAGGTCTCCCCGACGGTAACCGTTGAGTTCGGGCAAGCCTTTAGCACGGATTCGGAAAACTTTTCCGGGTTGAGTGCCGGGAGGTATATGAATTTTGACTCGTTTGTAGCGCTGGGGGTTTTCCTCGGTAAATTCCTGGCCACCCTCGGCCAGTTCGAGGGTGGGAATCTCCACATCGGCACCCAGAGCCGCCTGGGGAAAACTCAAATACAGATCGTAGATTACATCATTACCATGGCGGGTAAAGAGGGGATGATTTTTTTCGTCGATCACCACTATCAGATCGCCCGCCGGCCCCCCTCGGGGTCCCACGTGCCCTTTTCCCTGAAGGGTCAGATAATTGCCCTTGTTCACGCCGGCCGGGATGTTGATTTCGATCGTTTCTTCGACGCGAAGGCGGCCTTCGCCCCGGCAGTCCGGACATGGATCGCTGATGATGTGGCCTTCGCCCCGGCATTGAGGGCAGGGGCTGACGTTCACAAAGCGCCCGAAGATGGATTGGGTAACCTGGCGAATCTCCCCCGTACCTTTACAGGTGGGGCAGGCCCGGGGTTTGCGGCCGGGTTTCAGACCGCTGCCGTGACAGGTGCTGCACCGCGCCAACTTATTCAATTTAATTTTCTTGCGCACGCCGGTGTGAATCTCTTCCAGAGAGAGGTTCAGGCGGATCTGCAAATCCTGGCCCCGTTCCCGGCGTCGGCCGCCCCGGCTGCGGGTACGGGTGCCGAATATGTCCCCGAAAACCTCCTCAAATATGCTAAAAGGATCATGGAAATCCGTAAAATCGAATCCCCCCGTTCCCCCTTTCAGCCCCTCGGGGCCGTACTGATCGTATAATCGACGTTTGTCCGGATGGCTCAGTACTTCGTAGGCTTCGGCAATTTCTTTGAACCTTTCCTCCGCCTCTTTATCGCCCTGATTGCGATCGGGGTGATATTTCATCGCCAGCTTGCGGTAGGCCGATTTGATCTCCTCCTCCGTCGCCGATCGCGATACCCCCAATATCTCGTAATAGTCTTTATGGGTTGCCATGAGTCTCCTTTCTTATTTCGCCACAATCACCTTGGCGTGCCGTATAACCCGATCCTTGTAAACATAGCCTTTCTGCACTTCTTCTAAAATGGTGCCCGCTTCTACCCCTTCCCGTTCCGCCATGAGAATCGCTTCGTGAAGATTATAATCGAATTGCTGACCCACCGCTTTAATGGGCTTTACCCCCTCTGCTTCCAGTATGTTGAGAAAATGTTGATAGATCATTTCGATGCCGTTGCGGAAGGCTTCAAAATTTTTGCTGTGATCGGACATATGCAGTGCCCGTTCCAGTTCATCCACCAGGGGCAGTAATTTTTCCACCAGCTTCTGGTTGCCATAAATGACCACATTCTCCAGTTCCCGATCATAGCGTTTTTTCAGGTTCTGCATATCGGCGGTCAGCCGGATGAGCTGGTCTTGCAATTGCTGAAGGCGTTCCTTAAGTTGTCGGTTTTCGGCCTGCAATTGCTGGGTCTTGGAACGGGATTTTTTACGGGCGCCTGTTTGTTGATCGGCAGGGGATGCCACATCGGCAGCCGTCAATGGTTCCGGTCCGGAAGAATCGGTCCGTTTTTCCGTGGAAGCCGTGGTTTCCCGGGTTGTACTCGGTTTCGTGCCCTTTACCGCAGCCGAATTCGATTTGCTCATGGACGTCCTCCCCCTTACTGATTAATTATAAGCCCTTTCCAGCGCTTCGGTAATGGTTCGAGCCGTAAAATCGACCAGAGAAATCAGTTTGCTGTAGTTCATGCGCGTTGGACCTATGATCCCGATGGTTCCGGAAATGTTATGAATGCGATACCGGGCACTGATTATACTACAGGTCTGCATCCGCTTTTCCTGGATTTCTTCGCCGATCTTGATGCTGATAGAGGTGTTCTGATTGGCCACGTCCAACAGGTGGATAATGATTTCTTGATTTTCTAACAATTCGATTACCGAAGAGAATGTTTCCACATCGGAAAATTCCGGTTGCTGAACGATATTGTGAGTCCCCTTGAAAAAAACTTCCTTATCTTCTTCGAAATCGAACAACCGATCGGCGATCTGGTTGAGTTGATTAAGGATCCCGGTCTCTTCATTGCGGATGTCCCGCACAATCTCCCGAAAACGCCGCCGGATATCGATTAACCGCATTCCATATAAACGCTCGTTCAACACCCGAGCCACGGATTGTAACCGTTCCGCGGAGGTTCGAGTAGGAATTTCCAGGGTGAGGGTTTTGACCATGCCGGATTGGATGCTCAATACCAGCAGCACTCGCTCCGTGGAAAGCCGTACAATTTCCATCCGATGAAAAATGCCTTCTTCCAGTTTGGGAGAGACCACCACACTCAGTTGGTGAGAAAGCCGGGCCAGAATCTGGGTGGCTTCCCGCATTATTTCTTCCAATTCAAAGGCGGATTGCTTCAGGGACTTCCGAATAACCTCCTTCTCTTCGTGACTTAAGCGGGATCGTTTCATCAGCCTGTCCACATAAATCCGGTATCCAATGGTTGTGGGAATTCTTCCCGCAGAGGTATAGGGCTGGGAAATGTAGCCCTTCTCTTCCAGAGAGGCCATGATGTTCCGTATGGTGGCGGGACTGAAGCTGAGATGCTCTTTTTGGGCAATATACGAAGAACTGACCGGTGCAGCATTTTTAATGAAATACTGCACGATGGCACTCAAAATTAACTTTTCCCGTTCGGTCAAAGGGATCAATTGCATCGTTCACCCAATCCATTGATTGATTTAATAATATGGGAACAACCCAAAGAAGTCAAGTTGAAAAGCGCTTTGCTGATCCAGATACAATAACTTACCGTCATGGGATAGAGTTCCTTTTTCTTAGAATTCCGGGAATATTATAATGATAATGGATTGCACCCATGGATAGGGCTCACCGAAAGAAAGGGAATTTTTTTAACGGGTATCCGATCGGTAAAGGCAGTGTTGCGGCGTTTCCACGGAGCAGACGCAGGGCCGATGAATAGGGGTTCGGGAAGTGTTTCCGCCTGGTTGGGATTCTGACCCTATGCCCGGGATGGTTTAATGTTGGAAGTTCTGGATGGAGACCGGAGGGTCTTGGTGCCCGTAACGGTGCGAAAGACGATGGTGGAGGCATCGGAATTCAAAATTTTCGATGTGCCTATTTTTTATTTCCGATTTTTTAATTATCATTTATCGATATGAAGAAGGTCCTTTCAAAACGGTGGGTTCGAGGGTCGCTGGATCGGTCCCATGAGTCGGAATTATGGCGAAAGATGCAAGGGGGCGATCCAGAGGCCCTGGAGCTCATATTTAAATGGCATTACCCCTACCTGTATGATTACGGATTGAAGATCAGCCGGAAGCCCGAGCTGGTAAAGGACTGTATTCAGGATGTCTTTGTGCATTTGTGGGAGCGGCGGGGGCGATTATCGCAGGTGGTTTCGGTTCGGGCATATTTGATGGTCAGTTTGCGCCGCTTACTGTTCAAAAAATTGCAGAGAGCCGGGCTTTCGGAAGTTCGCGAAGACGTTTACCCATGGGAACCCTTCGATGGGTCTTTTTCTCCCGAAGATTTTCTCATCTATCAGGAACGTCAGGCGGAAGAACGGCGCATCATCCGCGAAGGTATTTTGAAAATCCCGCCAAAATTGAGGGAGGCGCTTTATTTACGCACCTACCAGGAACTGAGTTATTCGGAAATCGCCCACATCATGGATATTTCTCCTCAAGTGGCCCGCAATTACGTTTCCCAGGCGTTTGGGCGCTTGCGTCTATGGGTTGTGGAGAAACTTCGCCAGGTACATTTGTAGCTTACCGGATAAGGGGTTCCCCCGCCGCCCTGAAGCCTCAACACCCGACCGCCCCCGGCAGGTGCACCTGAAGGGAGTTCCGGGAAACCGGGGAAGGGAGCAGGATGGGGAATGGCTCCGGGGGCAAATTTTTATTTTCGAACCGTTACAAAGGCGTTCTCCGGGCCTCTTTCTATGTGAACAATAACGAACGTGAATCATCAGTAAGCAAAGGAGGAGCATTGGACGGGCCGATTCATTCTCCGGAACAACTCTTGATGGATGCATCTTTCCTGGAGTGGGTGAGCGGAAGGGCCTCTTTGGAGGTGCAGAATCGCTGGAATGCCTGGTTAAATGCCAGTCCGATTCATCGGGAGATGTATCAGGAAGCGCTGGAATTGCTTCAGGCGGGCCGTTTTGGGGATTCTCGGTGTCCGGATGTGGAACAGGAGTGGCGGCGGCTGCAGGCGCGCCTGGACCGGGTAGAAGAGAGCCGCGATGCCCGGGCGGGGCGGCGGGGACGTTCCCGTTCGTCCCTCCGCCTGCGGAATCGACACCCTTGGCCGGTGTACGGATTGGCGGTGTTCATGGTGCTGGCGGCCCTTGCTCTGGTGCGGGTCTACCTGCTGGACAGGCAACCGTCAATGGAATGGACGGTAGTGGAGACCCGCTTGGGGGAGAAGAAAAAAATCCATCTGCCCGACGGCACCGTCATTCATTTGAATGCCCGTTCAACGCTGCACTATCCGAAGCAGTGGACTCAAGACACCCCCCGATGGGTCCGTCTAAGGGGGGAGGCTTTCTTTCAGGTCAGGGCGGATTCCAGGGGATATCAGCGGCAATTTCGGGTGCAAACCGCCGATGGCATCATCACGGTGCATGGAACCCGGTTTGATGTGTGGGCCTACCCGGAAGGCACCCGAGTGGTGCTGGAGGAAGGGCGGGTGGAAGTACGGACGACTCGATCCCCGGGCGTCAGGGCGTTTTTACGACCGGGGGAAAAGGTGTTTTTCCAGGGGAATTCTCGGCGGTTGGTCGTCGAACGCACCAATCTGCAAACCTATTTAACCTGGTGGAAACCGGAGTTGAAATTCGATCATACGCCCTTCGCCGAGATCGTGGATCGCTTAGAACGCACTTATGGAGTGAAAATCGTTGTGGAAGATGACCGGTTGCTGTCCCGGACCCTTTCGGGTTCCATCGAAAACACCGGCTTGCCGACCATCATTCAGGCACTTTCACGGGTACTCCAGGCGCCGGTGGACTATCGGGACACCCACATTGTTTTCCGTAAAGGCCCGAACCGATTTTAATCTTCGGTTCCCCTATGGTACACGAAAAATCGAATGGTCGTTTAGCCATGAAGCCTTTTAACATCATCTGGTTCTGGGTGTGGCTTTTGCCTGGAATCCTGCTCGGCCAGAAGGCCGATACGGTGCTTATGGCTCAATCGTACCAGCAACTTTCCCGCAGCGGGGGCATGCTGTTGAAGGATGCTCTACTCATACTGGAGGAGCTGTACGATGTGCACTTCATCTACGAGGATGAGCTGTTGAAGAATCGCAAGAGTGCCCCTGTGGATAAGATCACCGGAAATTTTCATAAAGACTTGCGCAAGGTGTTGGGGGTTCATCCCATTCATTATTTAAAGGTGGGCCGGAAGACCTATGTGTTGTATTCCAGTAAGAACATCGCTTCACGCGGTCGAATGATTCGGGGGCGGGTACAGGATACCCACGGAAGGGGCATCCCCGGCGCGGAAGTGTTTATTCAGGGCACGCCGTGGGGGGCGGCGGCGGATGAAAACGGGGACTATGCAATCCCCAGTGTGCCGGAAGGCAAGTACACGCTCATTGCCCGATGTATGGGATACCGGACCGTATACCGGGAGGTGCTGGTGCGGGAAAAGGGGATACTTACCCAGGATTTTGTGCTGGATGTGGATGTTTTAAACATGGAAGAGATCGTTACCCTTGCCTCGCGCAATCCCTTGACAAAAATCGAATCCAGTGTGGCCATCACCACCGCCAACAATGAGCAAATTTTTGAGCGTTTCCCCCTGAGCACCGCCGATCTGCTGAAGGCCATACCCGGATTTTATATCGAAAGTTCCGGGGGGGTGAGCGGCAACAATTTGTTCCCCCGGGGCATTCCCCAGGATGGCAGTTACCGCTATGTGGCATTTTACGAAGATGGCATCCCCATTTTCGAAGCGCCGGAGCTGTCCTTTGCCAATATCGATATTTTTATGCGCATCGACGAAACCATTGCGGCCATGGAAGGGGTCCGTGGAGGTACGGGATCGATCTACGCCAGTAATGCGCCGGGGGGGATCATCAACTTTGTCAGCAAAACGGGTGGAGAAGGGTTTCAGGGAGTCACTCGCTTGACCCTGGGTACCCGCGGATTGTATCGGCTGGATTACAATATGGGAGGTGCCCTGCTCCAAAAGGTGCGTTTTAATGTGGGAGGGTTCTTCCGATACGATAACGGTATTCGGCCGCCGGGATTCATTGCCAATCGCGGGGGCCAGGTGAAGGCGAACCTGACCTACCTGTTTCGAAGAGGGTATCTGCGGGCCTTTGTAAAGTATCTGAACGATCGCAACATTTTTTACTTACCGGTGCCGTTGCAAAATCCCGACCGCCCGGTGCCCCTGCCGGGGTTTAATCCAAACTACGGAACCATGACCAGTGTGTATGCCGATAACGTCCTCTTTCCGACACCGGCGGGAGAAGTGTTGGAGGGGCGAATCTCGGATGGCATTCATCCCCGGGCATTTTCTGCGGCGCTGGAAAGCGTGGTGGACCTGGGAAAAGGATGGACCGTACAAAATGTGGTTCGTTACTTTCAGGCCCGTTTGCAGTTTAATGCCATCTTCTCTCTGGACAATCCCTTTCCGGCGACATTGTTTGCCGATTCCGTCAAACAATTGTGGCGGTTGCCCGATTTTAACCGCTGGGAATATCGCTATGCCGACACCGGCCGGCCCATCCCACAGGTGGATCGTTTAAACGGCAACGGCCTGGTAGCCCTGAACGGATGGTGGATGGTGTCCAAACCAATGCAAAGCATTGCCAATCGCCTGATTTTAAAGAAACGGATTAAGGGACATACTTTTAGCTTGGGGACTTACCTCAGTGCCTATGGAGCGGACGATTTCTGGTACTGGCACAATATCCTTACCGAGGTTAAGGATGCGCCCCGTTTGCTGGACCTGGTAGCGATCAATCGGAAAGGAGAGGTGATCGCCCGGGTTACCGACAAGGGATTTGAGCAATACGGCACCTTTTATGTCAATGCCCGCAACCGTGCCTTTTTGGCGGCCCTGTCGATGGTGGATGAATGGCAGATCAACGATCGCCTGCGGCTGGATGCCGGTATTCGCCTGGAGTTCAACCGCTTCCGGGGAGAGGTGGAAAACACCCGCCGGGACTTCCGTATTCCCGGCGCTCGTAGCTGGGCGGAAACCAACGTGACTTTCGGTACCGGAACTTTCCGGGAATATCAATTTACTTTTTCCGAATGGGCCGTCAGCGTCGGGGGAAACTATAGTGTCAGTCAATACCTGGCGTTTTATGGACGAGCAAGCCGGGGATTCCGAACCCCGGATTTTGATCAGTGGCTTTTTTCCGGGCAGCGGGGCAACTCCCAGTACGTGCATCAATTCGAAAGCGGAATTAAATTTTCCGGATCCCGGCTCGCTTTATTCGGTACCGTGTTTTTCAGTCAGTTGAATCATATCCCCTTTATCGACGAGCTGTTTTTGAATGGGCAAATTGTGAAGCGCAGTCGTTATGCCAGCAGTACCACTATCGGTACCGAGTTCGAAGTCATCTGGCAACCCACCCGGAGGGCCCGGATCAGTGTCATCGGTACCCTTCAGGATCCCCGGTTGCGCAATTTTAATCCCGTGTTTATCGATCCTCAAACCGGGAAGGCAATGCGGGTGTATCTGGATGGTAAACAGGTTCGCCGCATTCCCCGGGTGATCCTGGAAATGCGTCCTGCCTACCATATTGGGCCGGTGAAACTGTATGGATTCTGGCAATACATTGGGCGGCGGTTTGTGGACGATGCCAACACGGCCATTTTGCCCGCCTATCATTTGCTGCATGCCGGCATTGTTTACAAGCCGCACCGGCGAGGGATTCAGATCGCCGTGAGTGTGAACAACTTGACCAATGCCATGGGTTTGACGGAGGGAAATCCGCGAGTGGATCAGGTGTTTGCCAACCGGCGGGATAGGGTATTTATGGCCCGCCCGGTGCTGGGGCGGACGTTTACTCTGTCCGCCGCCTACTCGTTTTAAACACTCTGGCGCCGGAGATGAAACAGACAACCACCAACGGCATCCAGGAAAGGGGGTGATAACGACGATGCCATTTGCCTTACCAGTTTGATGGATTGATGCTATGAACCAAAAAATGGAGGCCTATTATGTGGCGTAGACAGTTAACTCATGGGTGGATGATCATTTTTTGTCTGGCGTTTTGGGGCCTTGGAATGGCTCAGGATGCCGGGACGGTGCGGGGCGTGGTCACCGATGACCAGGGTGCCCCGTTACTGGGTGCGAATGTGTATCTGAAAGGCACGATCTACGGCTCTTCCACCGATGAAGATGGTGCCTTTATTATTACCGATGTGGCTCCGGGTACTTATGTGATTGTAGCGGAATATTTGGGGTATCGGACCCAATCGCAGGAGGTATCCGTTTCTGCGGGAGCCACCGTCACGGTGAACTTCAGCCTGCCACCCGATGTGCTCAACTTCAGCGAGGTGGTGGTAACGGGTATGGTAAATCCGCGTCAGAAGATCGAATCCAGCGTGGCCATTACCACGGTCAATATCGACGAAATCACGCTGCGTGCCCCGCGGAACACCGCCGATCTGTTGAAGGCCATTCCCGGTTTTTATGTGGAAAGTTCCGGTGGTGAGGGTGGTAACAACCTGTTTGCCCGGGGTATTCCGGCGGACGGGAGTTTCCGCTATGTGTCTTTACAGGAAGATGGACTGCCGGTTTTTGAAGATGGCGAGTTGATGTTTGGGAATGCAGACTTATTCCTGCGGGTTGACGAGACCGTCGATCGAATGGAAGCCGTGCGCGGTGGGACGGCCTCTATTTTTGCCAGCAATGCCCCGGGTGGAATTATTAATTTTGTCAGCAAAACCGGTGGCAGTACCCTGAAAGGTCTGGCCAAATTTACCGTTGGAGATTATGGCCTCTACCGTACCGATGTAAACATCGGCGGTCCCCTGGGTGAACATTGGCGGTTTAACATCGGTGGTTTTTATCGAGTGGACCAGGGCATTCGTCCACCCGGATTTACCGCCAATCGGGGCGGGCAAATTAAAGGCAATTTCACCCGATTGCTGGATAAGGGCTATGTTCGATTCAATTTTAAATTCATGGACGATCGCAACATTTTCTATCTGCCCGTTCCATTGAAAAATCCCGCCAAACCGGCAGGAATTAGCGGCTTCGATCCCAATTACGGAACCATGACCAGTCTGGACATGAATTACCTGAGCGTGCCTACGCCGAAAGGGGGCAGTTTCGAGAAACGTCTGGATAACGGGATGAATCCTCGGATCACGGCCCTGGGCGGGGAGATTTTTTATGAAATAGGCGATGGATGGGCTTTGAAAAACACCTTCCGCTACACCGTCATCGACGAAGAATTCAACGCCATCTTTTCTTTGGCGGATCCCGTCTCGGCCACCGATTATGCCGAAGGGCTGTTGGCCTCGGTGGGGGCGCCGCTGGGTGCCACCCGATACGAATATCGCTATGCCCGAACCGGCAAGGCGATCAGAGATCCCGCTTCTATGAATGGGAACGGATTGGTGGCGAATGTGGGCTGGTGGAATGTGGAATTGCCCATGGCGAACTTTGCCAACAATTTACAGTTATCCAAACAGTTGGGGATGCATAATCTGACTCTGGGATTTTATCATACCAACTGGCGGGTCAATTCCCTGTGGTATTGGCAGGATGTGCTGGCAGAAGTCCGCGGCGGAAAGGATGTGCAGACCCGAGCCCTGGACCTGGTGCTGCTGGATGACAACGGCAACGAAGTCATCTCCATCACCAAAAACGGGTTGAGTAAGATCGGCAGTTTTTACCAGAACTATAGCCTGGATGCGGTGACCAATGCGGTCTATATCAACGACGAATTCGCCCTCAGCGATCAGCTGCGGATTGATGCGGGCGTCCGTTTTGAAACCGGCAAGGTGGACGGCTATGTGGAAAACCTTGCCTCTTTTAACCTGGGAGATCCGACCACAACGGCCGACGACAATGTGACTTACGGCGATGGAACGTTTCGGCCCTATACGTGGGACTATACGGAAATCGCCTGGTCCTTGGGCGCCAACTTCAAAATGTCGGAGCAACTGGCGTTTTACGGCCGCCTGAGCGATGGTTTCCGGACGCCCGACGATCAGCACTTCGTCTTTTTCCAGGAGGGTTCCTATAAGGTCGAACAGGTCTTCCAGTTCGAAGCCGGGGTGAAATATTCCTCTCCGCACTTCGCCTTTTTTGCCTCACCCTTCGGCATTTTCTTTAAAAACATCCCCTTTTCCGACGAAGTGGTGGAGAATGGAAAGATTGTTCGTGCCTTCCGATTCGCCAATAGTCAGACCCTGGGTATCGAGATGGAAGCCATTGCGAAATTCGGAAACTTTATGGTGGACTTTACCGGAACCGTGCAGGATCCCCGCTACAAAGATTATCAACTGTTCGACTATGAAGATCCCAATAAGCCCCCCACGAAGATCGATTTCACCGATAACCAGGTGCGGCGGATTCCGAAAATATTTTTCGAAATTCGGCCCTCGGTGGACCTGAACAATCTCAACCTGTTTGTGAGCCTGCGATATTTTGGAGATCGTTATGCGGATGACGCCAATAACAACAAATTGCCGGCCTGGAGTGCCCTGTATGCCGGAGCTTCCTATCGAATGGGCCAGTTTACTCTGTCGGTGAACGGTAGCAATCTGACCAATACCATCGGATTGACGGAAGGGAATCCGCGGGCCGGTCAGGTGATCGGTGCGGTGAAAGATATTTATATGGCGCGTCCCATTATGGGCCGATCCTTCATCGCCTCGTTAACCTACGAATTCTAAAGTTCCTCCAGTGATTGCCCCTGGGGCGTTGTTTCCGGCTCCCGGGGGCATTTGTATCCCTTTTGGGGGATATGGAGGGGAGGTGCCGTCGCTGTAGCGGGCCGGTGTGGGGGACATCCCGCCGGCATCTGGAAATCGTGGCCCTCCTGCGGTACCCGAGGGCGGCGTTCCCGAAAGGTTACGGGCAATCCATTTCCGGGGGATTGGGGAAAAAAGATCGGCCGACGTAAGAAAGATGGCGTCTTTTTTCTCCATTTTTCTTATCTTTATCCCTTTGGTTGAACCAAAACAGAGAGCGGAGCGATGCCTCAATTTTCCATTCATCCGATTGATTTTACGATCGTGGGGCTCTATGCCCTGTTTGTCGTTTGGTTGGGATTTAAGATTGCCCGTACCCACGAGAGTGCCGAGGACTATTTTTTAGCGGGTCGTAATATGACCTGGCCCTTGATAGGATTCTCTCTGCTGGCGTCGAATATGTCCAGCACCACCCTGGTAGGCTTGGCCGGCGATGCCTACAGTACCGGCATCTCGGTCTATAATTACGAATGGATGGCCGCCGTAATCCTGGCCTTTTTTGCGATTTTTATTTTACCCTTCTATTTGCGTTCGGGCATTTACACCATGCCCGAGTTTCTGGAAAAGCGCTACGACGGGCGAGCCCGTTCGTATTTTTCCTTTCTGACGCTGTTTTTAAACATCGTGGTGGATACGGCCGGTAGCCTGTATGCCGGTGCCCTGATGGTAAAACTGGTGTTGCCCGAGGTCCCCATGTGGCAAACCATTGCCGTCATGGCTTTTCTCTCGGGTGCCTATACCATTGCCGGGGGACTGGCGGCGGTGATCTATACCGATTTGATCCAGGCGGTTTTATTGTTGATCGGATCGGTGATCATCACCGTTGTGGCGTTTGGAAGGATCGGTAGCTGGAGCGAAGTATTGGCCGTTACGCCTCCGGAAATGCTCAGTCTGGTGCAGCCCCTGGATGATCCCGCCGTGCCCTGGTTGGGACTGTTGACGGGCGTACCTTTGCTGGGCTTCTATTTCTGGTGTACCAATCAGTTCATGGTGCAGCGGGTCCTGAGCGCCCGGGATGAGAATCAGGGCCGCTGGGGAGCCCTCTTTGCCGGATTGCTGAAATTGCCCCCGTTGTTCATTATGGTGCTGCCGGGGGCCATGGCCCGGGTACTGTACCCCGACCTGCCCAAGGCCGATCTGGTGTATCCCACCCTCCTGTTCGACCTCTTACCGGTTGGGGTACTGGGCATCGTATTGGCCGGTTTCCTGGCCGCACTGATGTCCCAGATCGATTCCACTCTGAATTCGGCCTCGACCCTGATCACCATGGATTTCGTCCGGCGTTGGCGGCCCGATTTTGACAGCGAAAAACTGATGTGGGTGGGGCGAGGGTTCACCGCCCTGTTCATGATCCTGGCATCCCTCTGGGCGCCCTTTATCGGCAATTTTGCCTCCTTGTTTAAATATCTCCAGCAGGTGCTTTCCTATACCGTGCCTCCCATCGCCGCTCTCTTTCTGGTGGGGATCTTCTGGCGTCGGGCCAATGCTCAGGGGGCCTTCGCCGCCCTGGTGACGGGATTCTTTATGGGCATTGCCCTTTTCGTAGCGAACGAATTCTCCGGCTGGTTACACCTGCATTTTCTGTACGTGGCCTTCATTTTGTTCCTGATGGTCACGGCCGTGCTGATCGGTGTCAGTTTGCTTACCCCCGCCCCTCCGGTGGAACGGGTAGAGGGACTGACTTGGAACCGCCGTTTCTTTGAAGAAGAGTCCCGTTTGTTAGAGGCGGTACCCTGGTACAAAAATTATCGTATTCAGGCCGTGGTCCTGGTAATCGTTACGCTTGGAATAGTCGTCTGGTGGTGGTGACCGGCGGAGGAATATCGGTGCGCTCCTGTGTAAGGCATCGGGATCGACGGGTACCGAGGATGGAAAAGGAAACATTGGGGAACTGAATGGGGATGAGAGGGCTGGAATGCATATCGTATTGTTAAATCCGCAGGGAAATTTTGATCCCACCGATCGCGGGTGGACCGAACATCCCGATTTCGGCGGGCAATTGGTGTACGTTAAAGAATTGGCCCTGGCCATGGCGGGCGGGGGGCATCGGGTGGATATTGTGACCCGCCGAATTCACGATCCCCAATGGCCGGAGTTTTCAGGAGCCACCGATGCCTATCCCGGCCATCCAGCCGTGCGCATCTTGCGATTTCCCTGTGGGCCACCCCATTTTTTACCCAAGGAGCAGTTGTGGCCCTATCTGGCCGAATGGACTTCCCGGATCATCGCCTTTTACCGCAGGAGCGGAGCTCTTCCTCATTTTATAACGGCCCATTATGCGGATGGCGGAGTGGCGGCCGTGCTGATGCGAGAGGCGCTGAAGGTGCCCTTCACCTTTACGGCCCACAGTCTGGGAGCCCAGAAAATGGATAAGTTCATTCGAAGCCCGGAAGATTTTTACCCCTTGGTTTCTCGATTTCAGTTTGATAAACGCATCGCTGCGGAGCGGGTCAGCATGGCTCATGCCAGCCGAATTGTGGTGAGCACCCGTCTGGAACGCCGGGAACAATATCGCCATCACCTGTACCGTGGGGCCGTGGAGGTCACCGATGAGACCAAGTTTGCGATCATTCCACCGGGAGTGAATCTGAGAATCTTTGGTCATGACCGGCGCAATCCCGAAGAGAAGACCGTTCAACAGAAATTGCGGCGGATTATTCGGCAGCGATTGCCGGAGCACCGACGGAGGTTGCCCATGGTCATCGCTTCCAGCCGGTTGGATGCCAAAAAAAATCATATCGCCATGGTCAAGGCATGGGCGGTAAATCCCCGTTTACGGCAAAAGGCCAATTTAATGATCAATCTCTCGGAACATCCGGATCCATTCCACCTGCCCGAAGGGGTGTTTACCGATGAACAACGCGACATCCTTCGGGGCATACGCCGGTTACTGGATGACCATCAATTATGGGAGGCGGTTTTTTCCGTTCAATTGCGCAATCAACAGGAGCTGGCTGCGGCGTATCGCTTTTTAGCGCAGCAATATCGGGGGATGTTCATTTTGACCACTTTTTACGAACCTTTTGGATTGGCCCCCCTGGAGGCCATGGCCGCCGGATTGCCTGTGGTTGTCACAAAGCATGGTGGGCCGTCGGAGAGTTTACGGGACGACTCCGGTCGCACGTACGGTATGCTGGTCGATCCCCATTCTCCGGAAGATATTGCCCACGCGGTTTTGGAACTGGTGGAGCAACCCGAAAGATGGCACCAACTGCGGCGTTGGGGAATACAGCGCGTGCGGGACCGTTACACCTGGGAAAAGACCGCCCAACAATATCTGGACGAGATGGAACGGGTACGGGCGGGATGGGATGCCGCCAACCTCGCTTTTCCCGTTCCCGAGTATTTTCGAGATGCCCAAACAGAGGATATCCATCCCGAATGGCTCCGAAAACTGTACTATCGCGACTGATGCGGATCGGCGGATTGCCCTGAGCGGGGGTTCCGAAATCGACGCTCGAAGTCCGGGGAAAGGGTAAAAGGATGATAGGCGATTCTGTAGATTTGTCTCGTGCCAACTGGCGATGTGTTCGGCGGTTGTATTGGATTTTGTCTTCCTGGTCGCTCCCGGAACGGCGGCCGGGTGTGGTGGCTATTGCGGGGGAATCCGGAAGTGGTAAAACCACATTGGCCTTTGCATTGCGGCAGGAATTCTCTCGCAGGGGCGTTCCTTCACGGGTGTGGCAGCAGGATGATTATTATCGCTTGCCTCCCCGGAGCAACGATCGCCGGCGCCGGGAAGATATCCGCTGGGTCGGCCCCTCGGAGGTGCGACTGGAACTTCTGGATGCCCACCTGGCGGCCCTACGAAAAGGAGTAACGGTGATTGAAAAGCCGTTGGTGATTTACCCGGAGGATCGCATCACCAGGGAATGGGTTTCCATGGCGGGCATACAAATGGTTTTTGTGGAGGGTACTTATGTCAGTTTATTGCAACAAGTGGACTGCCGCATCTTTATTCATCGAACCTATCGGGATACGTATCTGGATCGGATGCATCGGGCCCGCGATGCGCAGGATGCCTTTCTCGAACGGGTGCTGGAGATGGAGCATCGGATCGTACGAGCCCACAAACCATGGGCTCACATCTTGATCACCCGGGATTTTCGGGTACGGATTTACCGTCAACCCGTTTAAATGGGGAGTTTCCATGATCGATTTGCTCATTGTGCTGGCTTTTGTTGTTTACGCGGTCGGCGCCGGTTTTCGAGCGCAGAAAAAAGCCTCTCAAAATCTTCAAGAATATTTTCTGGCCGGGAAAACCCTCAGCGGATGGCGGGCGGGTTTAAGCATGGCGGCCACTCAATTTGCCGCCGATACCCCGTTGCTGGTCACCGGTTTGATTGCCACGGGAGGAATATTTTTATTGTGGCGTTTGTGGATTTACGGATTGGCCTTTTTGATGATGGGATTCATCTTTGCCATCGGATGGCGTCGTGCCGGGGTGTTGACCGATGCCGAACTGACCGAAGTGCGCTACAGCGGCAAAGGGGTATTGGCCCTGCGAGTGTTAAAGGCCGTTTATTATGGAACGGTCATCAATTGTGTGGTGATGGCCATGGTGCTGGTGGCTGCGGTGCGCATTGCGGAAATTTTTCTCCCCTGGCACCAGTGGCTCCCGGCCTCTGTTTACGGAGTTTTGCTCAGGTTTACCTCGGCATTGGGCATTCATCTGGGTGGAAGCGCTTCGGGGCTGGACCCCGCCATTGCAACGACCAATAATCTGTTGAGCATCTTTCTGATTTTAGCCTTTACCGCACTGTACTCCACCACGGGAGGGTTACGCAGTGTGGTAACCACCGATGTCATGCAGTTCAGTCTGGCCATGCTGGGAACGCTGGTCTATGCGGGGATGATTATTGTGCAGGCGGGGGGCATACGGGAGTTGACCCGCAGTGTGGTGGAATTCTACGGTCGATCCGCAGCGGAAAGAATGCTCTCTTTTGCACCTACCGGCGGAGAAGCGCTGCTGCCATTTCTGGTCATTATCGGCTTGCAATGGTTTTTTCAGATGAACAGCGATGGAACCGGATACCTGGCCCAACGGTCGATGGCCTGTGCTACCGACCGGGATGCCCGCATTGCCGGACTGGTTTTTGCCTGGATGCAAATATTTGTCCGCAGCATTATCTGGTTGATCATCGGGGTGGGATTGTTGGTCATCTATCCTTTTTCTCAGGAAGCCGCCATGGGAGATCAGTTTGCCGCCTCTCGGGAAGTGACTTTTGTTACCGGTATAAACGACCTGTTGCCCCCGGGGATTCGCGGGTTGATGTTGACCGGCATGCTGGCGGCGCTGGCATCGACCCTGGACACCCATTTAAACTGGGGGGCCAGTTACTGGAGCAACGACATTTACCGGCGCCTGATTTCTCAGCAGTGGCTCCAGCGCCGGCCCAAAAGCCACGAGCTGGTGATCGTTGCCCGGCTATCCAACCTGCTGATTCTGGTCATCGCCCTGGTGATCATGGCCAATCTGGGATCCATCCAAACGGCCTGGTACATCTCGCTGTTATTTGGTGCCGGCATGGGCTCGGTGCTGGTCTTACGCTGGCTGTGGGAACGCATCAATCTGTTCTCCGAACTGGCGGCCATGGTCACTTCTCTGCTGGTGGCGCCCCTCCTGCTGGTCGCCACGGAGCAAGAGTGGATACGGCTGGGCAGCATGGCCCTTGTTTCGACCCTTGCCGCGGTCGGGGTGACCTTCTTTACCCCGGCCACGGAAGAATCCGTCCGGATGGCGTTTTATCGACGGGTCCGACCGGTGGGATTCTGGCGGAAGACGGCGCTTCTGGTGGGCGATGATCCCGGCCGCCCCTTACGGGAGTTGGGAAGGGGCGTTCGCACCACTCTGCTCACCGCGGCTTCTCTGTTCTTCATGCTGGTCGGGTTCGGAAAATGGCTGATTCGGCTCCCGGGGGAATCGATTGTGATACCCCTGGCCCTGATGCTGGCAGGCGCTGTACTGGTCCGGTTCTGGTGGAAGGAGGCCCTGCGGGCATAAATTCTCCTTAATCTGAAAATCGTAAGGGAGTGGGTTATGTTACAGATGGTACATCCCCAACCGAAGCGGTTGGAAGACTATCGTCCCATTGTGGGCGATGCGGTCGTCGATGAAATCCTTCGCCTGGCGGATCGCCTGAAAGGGGCCCGGGTGGCCCATGTGAATTCCACCGCTTTTGGCGGTGGTGTGGCCGAAATCCTCCAGTCGCTGGTACCCCTGATGCAAGACGTGGGCCTGGAAGCCTCCTGGCAAGTCATTGAAGGAAGCGACGAATTTTTTAATGTAACCAAGGCCTGCCATAACGGGCTGCAGGGAATGGACGTCCCCTTCACCGATTCCATGAAAGCCCTATGGACCCGCTACAACCAGCTGAATGGTGAACAGTTTGAAGGGGAGTATGATTTTGTGGTGGTGCACGATCCCCAGCCCGCCGGACTGATATCCTTTGCACCTCCGGGTACGGGGCGTCACTGGATCTGGCGCTGCCATATCGACACCTCCCATCCCCATCCCGCCTACTGGGATTTCTTTCTTCCCTACATCAATGCCTACGAGGTGGCCGTTTTCACCATGCGTCAATATGTGGATCCCGGGGTACAGGGGCCAAGCATTCGCATTATCGCCCCGACCATCGACCCGTTGACCCCGAAAAATCGGGACATCCCTTTAGAGGAAGCCTGGAGCGAAGTGGAAAAATTCGGCATTCAACGGTATAAACCTCTCGTCACACAGGTCAGCCGTTTCGATCCCTGGAAAGATCCCCTGGGAGTGATCGATGCTTACCGGAAGGTGCGAAAGGAGTTTCCCGAAACCCAACTGGCCCTGGTGGGTTCCATGGCTGCTGACGATCCGGAAGGATGGTATTATCTGGACAAAACCTGTCGTCATGCCGGAGAAGACGATCAGATCTTTATCCTGCACAATTTTCATGGTGTGGGGGCCTACCAGGTAGGGTGTTTTCAAACCGTATCCCGAATCATTGTGCAAAAGTCCATTCGGGAGGGTTTTGGTTTGGTGGTCAGCGAAGCCCTGTGGAAAGGCAAGCCTGTGATCGGTGGTGACGTGGGGGGCATACCGTTGCAGGTCCTTGATGGGCAGACCGGATTTCTGGTAAAGAGCGTGGAGGAGTGTGCCGAGAAAATGCGGCGACTTTTGCGGGATCCTCGGCTGGCGGAACAGATGGGACAGGCGGGAAAAGACCATGTGCGCCGGCATTTTCTAATTACCCGGCACCTGCGGGATTATTTAAAGCTGTTGGATGAACTGAGACCGTAATGGTACAAGAACCCGATGGTTGGGACGATTCCAGGAAACCGTGGCCACGCGTCCGGAAAGGCGAAAAGGTAACCTCCTTCGGTTGCCCTCGGAAAAACGGAAAATTTAAATCTGAAAGGCCTCTCGGACCATCGGAGGAATGGCGATCGGACGACCTTGAAGGTTAACAAATACCCAGGTGACATCGGCGGCGGCGATTGTCTTCCCGTCGGATTCGCGGTAAATCTCCTGACGAAAGATTCCGCTGCTGCGCCGTCCCTCTTTAACATGCGTTCTGATCACCAGCACATCGCCCATGGTTGCCGGGTGGAAGTATTCGATGTGAATCCGGCGGATGACCACTAAAGCGCCGGCCTCGCGTTTCAGCCGTTCCAGCGTAATGCCCATGGCTTCCAACGCTTCCATCCGGCCGTATTCCAGATAATTTAAGTATACCGCATTGTTGACGTGACCGTAGGAATCACATTCGTAAGAACGCACCTTCAACCGGGTTTCAAAAATCGGTCGTCCCATGTGGCCCCCCTGAATTAAAACCGTCAATTTACATTCTGCCCTTTTCATTTGCAAACCCCTCTTTTATTGTTTCGATGGGTCACCGGAATTCTAGATCCACCCATCCGAGCCTCGGTACCCCGCCGGAAGCCCCGGGTTTCTCCTGTTGGAGACAGTGCGATAGGGTTTCGCACCCAACCCCAATCACAGCATCACCCGGGAAAAAAGCGTTTATTACGAGCAGGAGAAAAGAAAGGCTGTATAAACATTACACAAAAATGCTTTTCAGGAAAGCCAGAAAAGGGTGTTTTTTCAGGGATTTTCGCCTGGCATTGAAATTGTAGAAGAAAAAATAACTATTTTTCAGGAGAAGGAATGGGGAAACGATGGATCATCATGGCACTGCTGTTCGGGGGCTGGGGGGCGATCTGTGCGGGGACGTATTATGTCGATAATGCTGCCGCCGACCAAGGGGATGGTTCCTTCGCGCGGCCCTGGCGTTCCATTAACGCGGCGTTACCCAATCTGTTTGCCGGGGATACCCTGTACATCCGGGGCGGGCAGAGCAAACCGCAAATTTATCCCGAACACTTGACCCTGGTAAATGCCGGTACGCCGGAACATCCGATTGTGATTATGGCCTTTCCCGGGGAATGGGTCGAAATTCAAGGCGGCGGCACCACCAGCATCGTGACCCTTAACAAGGGCGGTTATGTTTTTGAAAATTTGGTTTTCAATCACCTGGACGGCGAAAGCGACGCCATTCGGATCAAATCCAGTTACAATGTGTTGAGGAACTGCACGATCAAGAATGGCAAACGGGATGGCATCGATATCGGAAGGGGGGATTACAATATCATCGAAAATTGTACCCTGTTCGATTTCGATACCGGAACCACTCAGGATGCCCATGGCATTGTCCTGGACGAGGGCATCGGTACCATCATCCGAAACAATCGGATTTTTGATTGTTCCGGGGATTGTATTCAGATTTATTCAGGTACGGCTCGCTGGACGGTCATCGAAAATAATGAATTGTACACCACGTTGGGGAGTGGAAGCGAGAACGCCATCGATATCAAGACCACCTTTGGTGTAATGATCCTTGGCAATGTGATGTACGGTTTTCGGCGTAGTGCCGGCTCTCAAGGCAATGCTGTGGTGATCCATCACGATGCCGATAGCGTGGTCATGCGCGATAATCGTATTTACGATTCCAACGGCGGTATTCGCATTGGTGGTAAACCGGGCGACTGGCCGGATCATGTGATCCTGGAGCGCAATCTGGTTCACGATCTGGTGGACGAAGGGCGATATTCGGTGGATGGCTATGCCATTCAGTTGGATGGATTGGCGGATTTAACAATGCATAACAACACGTTCGCCAACATTCCGGGGCCTCTGTTCTGGATCGATTCCGACGGGGCTGTGGATGTGGATATCCGAAACAATTTGTTCGCCAACGGGCAGGAGTTTCACGGCAGCCAATCCAATCTTCGGGGTAATGTCCTGATCGATTACAACGGTTGGTTTAATTGCCAGGAGCGTTTTGATGGGGAAGCGCATCCCATTGTGGGTACCGATCCCATGTTTGTCGATCCTGGGGCCTACGATTATCGGCTGCAGGCCGGGAGTCCGGCCATCGATGCGGGAGATCCATCCTTTGGGACGAACTACCCTGGCGGGCGCATCGATCTGGGGGCTTTTGAGTTTGAGCAGCCCACCGGATTTCGTGCCGGTGCCGATCCCCTTCAGGATTATTTGCTTCTCACAAATTATCCGAATCCTTTTAATCCCCTGACCACAATCGAATTTTTTTTGCCCCGCAGTGGCTGGGTTCAGCTGGAAATATTTAACATTGCCGGACAAAAAATCAGGCGATTGATCAGCGCGCCAATGGCGGCGGGGACCCATCGACTGCAGTGGGATGCCACGGATCGCACCGGACAACCGGTTCCCGGCGGGGTGTATTTTTATCGACTGATTCTGGAGAACCAGCATCAAACGCGTCGCATGGTTCTCTTGCGTTAGATCGCCTCATCCCTCTAACCCTCCCCATACACCTATGCCCGGGACTCTCCCCAGGGGTCCCGGGCATTTTAATGATGGGTCTATCCCCTGAAGGCCTCCTGCCAACCTCCCAGGGAGCGTCATCCCGAAAAAGCCGTTTTTCCGACGGATAGACCGGTAAAAAACGCTGGAGAGCGCCAGCCTACGCTTTGCGGCGGTGCCGGATATAGCGTTCGGCCTCAGGATGTTTTGCGGGAACGGGCCTGGCGGAGAACGGTTAGGCTCTCCACATGGTACGTCTGGGGGAACATATCGAAGGGACGAACGGTGTCGGCCCGATAGTGGTGGGCGGCAAATTGAGCCAGGTCTCGCACCAGGGTTCGGGGATTGCAGGAGACGTAAACAATTTTTTCGGGTTGCAATGCGATGAGACGGCGGATGAGCGTGCCGGTGAGGCCCTTGCGGGGCGGATCGACGATGATGGTGGAAAAGGAGTGCCCCTGGTCGCGAAAATTCTGGAGAGATGCCTCTGCATCACCGAGGTGAAACTGAACGTTTAAAACCTGATTGTCCGTTGCATTCTGAAGGGCCGCTTGCACGGCTTCTTCGCTGGACTCGATGCCCACAACCCGGTGAACCCGGCGGGATACATACAGGGCAATGGTGCCGACCCCGGAAAATAAATCCAGGACCGTTTCGTGGGAGGAGAATTGACCCGCTTGAACCAGTGTTTCTAACAGGCGGAGCGTTTGAACCGAATTGACCTGAAAGAAGGTGTTGGGATAAATTCGGAATTGGTAGGGACCGATTTTTTCCTGAATAAAAGGCTCGCCCCAAATCAAAATGTTTTCCCGACCCAGAATGACGTTGCTTCTTTGAGGTTGAATATTGAAGTAGACGCTGGTGAGACGGGGCACATGACTTTTCAAGAGCTGAAGTGCGGCCTTCCAGTGTGGCAGTTCCGGGGTCGTGACCACGAGAATGACCATCACTTGATGGGTAAACATGCCTCTACGTACCACAATGTGGCGTAGAATGCCCTCGTGAGTATGTTCGTCGTAAATGGGAATCTGGTATCGAACGGCCCAATCTTTTAAAACCTGCAAAATGGTATTGGCATCTCGGGATTCCACGATGCAACGGTCAATGGGTACCACCCAGTGGGTACCCGATCGATACAGCCCGTAGAGGACCCGTTCCCCTTTTTTTTGAAAAGGCATTTGCGTTTTGTTGCGGTAGTAGAACGGTTCGGGCATACCCGTAACCGGTGCCACCGTGATGGGGCGCAGGGCGGGATACTCCAGGAGCAACTTTTGAATCAGGTGTTGTTTAAACTTCAGTTGCGAGTCGTAGTCCATGTGTTGCAGGTGACAGCCGCCGCATTCTTCAAAGTAGGGACAGGGGGGATCGACCCGCCTCGGGGATCGTTCCAGTATTTGTTTCAGAACAATGCGATCTTTTCGGGGACGATGGGGATGATATTCGACAACAACTTCTTCTCCCGGGAGGGTTTTTTCGATGGTGAGTTTATGGCGATGGTAAAAAGCAACCCCGGCTCCTTTGTCGTTGAGCATTTCGACCTTGGTGCGAATGCGAACGATGGGATCACGGGTTATCCGAGAAACCTTCCGCGGTCTTTTTTTCCACTTGCTCATGGGAACCCGATCATCCTAACGAATCGCCTCGTATCCGGGAATATTATTCACAAAAACCTGCACGGCTTCTGCCTCTGCAGGGGCGGCAAAATCTAAAATGGTTCGCTATGGAATCCTAACATTTTCTGAATTTTTCACCGTTGAAACATGGCGACCCGCCGCCGGGGGATAGCACGTCCGGTTCCCGGGGAAATTGCTGCCGAGCGGTTTTCCCTCACCGGGTCCCGCGGATGTTGGATATAGAGGCTTTCAGGTAGTGGTGAACCCGCGCTTGAAGGGTGCGGGCGTTTTTCACCGCGTATCCTTCCACGTCGTTGTTAAAGAATGCCCACACCTCCAGCCCCTGGTGCGCCCACTGTACCATTTTCTGAGCCCATGCATCCAGAAAGGTCTCGGGATAATCCGAGGCGTAAAGTCGTCCCGGACCATGGAAACGCAAGTAAACAAAATCGCCGGTCACGGTTTCCAGATAGGGGAAGCGTCCCCCGGAATGGGCGATGACGAAGGCGATGCCATAGGCCCGCAATGCATTCAGCGCCTGGGGAGCGAACCAGGAATCGTGGCGGACCTCCAGGGCAAACCGATACTCGGCATAGTGTTCATGAAGGAGACGAAAAAAATCCTTTGTTTGGGCCGAATCGAAGGGCATGCTGGGGGGCAGCTGGATTAAGATGGGCCCCATTTTTTTCTTCAGGACGGCAAAGACCCGAAAAAATGTTGCCAGGGCTTCCTCTACCTGAATCAACTTTTTCTGGTGAGTAATCAGGCGGCTTAGTTTGGGGCAGATGCGGAAGTGTTCCGGGGTGCGGGTCAGCCAGCCCTCCACTACCGCGGGTTTGGGCAGGCGATAGAAACTGGCGTTTAATTCGGTACAATCAAAATGCTTCACATAATATTCCAGGAATTCGACGGGCTTCATTCCCGAAGGATAGAAACGGCCCACCCAGTGTTTGTAGCTCCATCCCGAAGTGCCTATCCGGATATCGGCCATGGTTTCCCCCTTACCGTTTGGTTATCGGAACCGCTATAGGTATTATACGTGTGGATGGAGGCGAATTTTCGTCATCAATAAAAAGATGGGATGGAATGGGTTTCCGGAGGTGCGTTCTGAACCCTGAAAAGGGTACGCCTTCGGACCCCACCGCGATTCCCGAAAGGCAAGTGTTAAAGATCCTTCAATAAGGTGCGCAAAATTTCTAAACCCCTGTCGATGTGCTGTGTCTCAATGATCAGAGGGGGTAAGAAGCGCAAAACGTTGCCGGCTGTGCTGTTGAGAACAATCCCTTTCTCCATCCCCTTCAGCACCAGCGGGAAGGTTTCGATGTGCATTTCCAGAGCCGCCATTAATCCCATACCGCGTACCGTTTTGATGAGTGCAGGAAATTCGTTTTGCAGTTCCTGTAACCGGGATAATAGATAGAGACCCGTTTGTTGCACCTGTTGAAGGAGGTTGTTGGCTTCGATTTCCTGGATCACGGCCAATCCGGCGGCGCAGCTCAGGGGGTTACCGCCGAATGTGGTCCCGTGTTCTCCCCTTTGTAGCACATCGACCAAGGGAGCGCTGACCAGGAAGGCCCCCAGGGGGAGTCCTCCCCCCAGAGCCTTGGCCGAGGCCGCCAGATCGGGTTGGAAATCAAAATGTTGATAGGCCATAAACTTTCCGGTGCGTCCCACGCCGGCCTGGATTTCATCGGCCACCACCAGCAGTTCGTGGTGGTGCCTGGCCGCCTGGATGGCCTCCACAAATTCCGGCCGTGCGGGAACTATTCCCCCTTCGCCCTGAATGAATTCCAGAAAGATGGCCGCCGTCCGGCTGTTCACGGTTGCAAGCAGCGCATCCGGATCATTATAGGGAAGCTGCACCACGCCCGGGAGAAGAGGGGTGAAACTGTTTTGATATTTTTTTTGCGCCGTAATCGAAAGCGCACCCAGGGTACGCCCGTGAAAGGCATTCTCAAAACAAATGATGTGGTCCTTCTGACGTTCTTTGCCCCATTTTTTAACAATCTTCAGAATGCCTTCGATGGCCTCCGTTCCGCTGTTGGTGAAAAAGAGCCGGTTGTAGTGGGTATGATGCAAGAGCTTCCGGGCCAGTGCTATCTGAACATCCTGCACAAAAAAGTTGCTCAGATGCAGGTTGCGATGAAGTTGCCGGACAATGGCCTGTTGAACCCGGGGATGCTGATATCCCAATGCGTTCACACCCAGCCCGCTAAAAAAGTCCAGGTAAGCCTTTCCCTGGCGATCGTACAGGTAGACGCCCTTTCCGTACTGGATTTCCAGGGGCAATCTGCGATAAACGGGTAAAAAATATGTCTCAGCTTCCGCAATTCCATGCATGGGGCTTTCCTTTCTGTTGGCGGCTCACCCCGGGGAAGTCGTCGGATCGGAGTGCGCCCTATTGGTCGCATTTGGGGTTACCGGCGCCGGGGACCAATGAAAAAGAGAACCGCATATCCGCCGGTTCCACAAGACCCAAATTACGTTTTTGAAACACCCGCAACTTTTTTTATATTCGAAGCACCAAATATAATTGTTCAACGGATGAAAGGCAAAAAAAGAAAAGCTATCCCTTACGACGATGTGCTGGTGATTTCCAGTAACTTTGCCAACTTGGTCAGGGTGGAGAAGTTTTCCCGTCGCATTTCCCGCAAGGCCCGCCTGACCGAGGACCAGGGAGAGAACCTGGCCATTGCATTAACGGAGTTGGTGAACAATGCCATAATTCACGGAAATAAATCGGATCCTCGCAAACAGGTCGGGATTTATGTGCAGTATAAGCCCGATCGGGTGGAAGTTTCTGTGTTGGATGAGGGAGAAGGATTTGATCCCACCACACTGGAAAATCCCACCGATCCCGAAAATCTCTGGAAGGAGAACGGGCGGGGGATTTTTCTGGTGCAGCACCTGATCGACGAATTACTTTTTGAACAGACTCCCCAGGGTCTGATGGTCACCATGATCATTTCCCGGTCAAAAGAACAAAAATAATGTTTCATTGGCCCGGGAGAACCGCCCGTGGCCCGGGCGAGTCTGGCAAGACCGCCTGGATGCCCTTTGAGAGCGGTGGCGGGCTTTTCCCCGGGGAGCGGGGAATATGGAACAGAGGCTGGAAACCGATGAAGAATGGGGTTTTCAGCAGGCCGTTCCTCCGCAGCTTTTGTCAAACCATCATCCTCCGACAACGTTTTATTTATACCGTAACCAGCGGATCATTTCGGGTAACGTGGGCCGTTTTCCGTACATCAGGATCCCGACGCGGTAGATTTTGGCGGACACCCAGGTACCGGCAAAGATGGCTGCCAGGTTTATCCCTATGGCGCCCCAGATTTCGTACCAGGGTGGCATCATTAAAGTAACCCGCAGGAACATGAGCATCGGGGTGAAGAAGGGAACAAACGAAAGTATCTGGGACCATGGGGTCGCCGGATCCCGCACCACGGTAAAACTGATGATGAAAGGTATGACGACCAGGATGGTGATCGGGGTGGAGAGCGATTGAGCGTCTTCCTGACTGGAGGACATGGCTCCCACGGCGGCGAAAAGCGTGGAAATCTGAAAATAGCCCAGCAGGAAGAATATGATGAAATACAGCAATACGACGGGAGAGATACTGATGTATTGCAGAAGATGGGGGTGGGAAGCGGCCGCGAAGGCAAAAACGCCCAGGGCCATGCCCACCCAGATAAGGTATTGGATCAACCCCACCATTCCAACGCCGAAGACTTTGCCCATCATCAATTGGAAGGCACTGGTTGAAGAGAGTAAAACTTCCACAATCCGGGAAGTTTTTTCTTCCAGAACCCCGCGCATGGTGGCATTGCCGTAAAGCAGACTGGTCATGTACAGAATCATTAAGAAAACAAAGGCCGTAACCCATTCCTGTCCCAGCTGTTTTTCCCGCGCTTCACCCTTTTCAATTTTAATCGTTTTGATGGTCAGCCGGGTGCTCAATCGTTCGATAAGTTCGGGATTGATGCCGGCATGGAGCAATTTCTGTCGGTTCAATACCTGGTTAATCCGGTCTCGAATCGTTTGAATAAATTCCATATCACTGATGCTTTTGCCCATGTAAATCAAGGTGCCTCCCCGCATGGCGTCCGCCGGTATGACAACCACCGCCTTAAGCTGCTTCCGTTCCAGTTGCTGGAGAAACCTGGGACGCTGTGCGGCGTAGGTGAGCGAATCGATAATGGTTAATACAAAACGGGGTTGCCCATTGGTCAGGGTATCGTTAAAGGCGGAAGGTAAATGAGCCGCTAAGTCGTCGGTTTTGTCCACAATTAAAAGATTGACCGGTTTCGTTTCCGTAAGGCTCATGAAGAATGCCGGACCAAACATGATGCCGATCATAAAGATGGGCCCCAGAACGGTGCCGATTAAAAAGCCCTTTGTGAATACCTTGGTTTTGATTTCCCGTTTAATGAGTGCAAGGGTTTTATTCATCGCCGTTTCCTCCCCCTACCATCTCGATGAAGATGTCGTTCAGGCTGGTTTCCATGGCTTCGAAACGAGTGACTTCCAATCCGGATCGGGCAATGGCACGAAACAGATCCCGCGGGGCGGCTTGATCGTGTAACCGGATTTCCATATAATTCCCATAATCGTTCACCCGTTCCACCATAGGCAAGGAAGCGATGAACCGGGCGTCGCCATTGTATTCCAGTTGGACGGCGTTGTGGCTGTAGCGCTGCTTGATCTCCGCCAGCGATCCCTGCAGGACCACCGCACCCTGATTGATCAGACAGATCTCTTCGCAAAGCTTTTCCGCCTGATCCATTAAATGGGTGGAAAGGATGATGGTTTTACCGGATTGTTTGAGTTCCAGCAAAATATCTTTCAATAATTTGGTGTTGATGGGATCCAGACCGGCGAAGGGCTCATCCATGATGATCAGGTCGGGATCGTGTAGAATGGTGCCAATGAACTGGACTTTTTGTTGCATCCCCTTGGATAGCTCCTGCACTTTTTTGTGAGCCCATGACTCCAGTTCAAAGCGTTCCAGCCATTTCAGGGCGCCCTGCCGGGCCCGGTGGGCGGTTAGTCCCTTCATTTCTCCCAGGAATTGGAGATGATCTATCACCTTCATTTTGGGGTATAATCCCCGTTCTTCAGGCAAATACCCAATACGATTTTTGTGCTCTTCCCGAAATTGGCTCCCAAAAATTTCAATCCGTCCCTCGTCGGGAATGATGATGTTCATGATCATGCGCATAGTCGTGGTTTTACCGGCACCGTTCGGCCCCAATAAACCGAACATACGGCCCGGTTCAATGTGGAAAGACACCTGGTCCACCGCCCTGTAATGGTCGTAAAATTTGCTTATCCGATCCACTTTCAATAGAGCCATAATGCCACCCCTTGATTATTGAATGCCGATCCGTTGTCGTTGATGATCCCGAGCATTGGTACGCCGACGAAGCCCCTGAATGAACGGGAATCCATGATACGATCGTATCGCTTCTCCGCCCTATACCGGTTTCCGGAGAAACCGACGGGTGCCATTGACCTACCCACCATTCTCTAAATATAATGTAAACGTTTTCAGCCGAAATATTCGGTGAAAAAATATTTTTCTGGAATGTTGCGGTTGCCTTTTCAGGAGTCGCAAAGGCGTCAAGAAACGCCTTCTCATGGTGGGTGTCTTGGAAAAAGTTCCCGCCCGCGTCCCAAAGGGGCAATGGGGAACGATCGGGTGAGGAGAATGGAAACGATGAATGACCCTGGGGTTTGCTGATGGAGGGTCTCCCTTCTGAGGGGGGATTCACCGGGAAAAGGCGAGTTTCTTCTGGATTCACCGGCAGGAAGTCCCGTCAATATTCAGACGTAGGAGTTCGACGGCACGCTGTTGCTGTGCAAACGGGGAATTGTCATTTCCGCTTGACACGCTACATCCCAAATCAAAACGGGACTAATAAAAATAAAACAAATCTCTTTTATGAACCGCATTGGATACCCTCCTTATGCCTTTTAAACTTATCGTTTCCTTTTCCCTATTAAAATCGCAGCGTTTGGATTCGAAAAAACGATACCACAGGCAACAACCAAATCTCCCTTGACGTCTACAGAAAAATACCGAATATCCCAGGTCGGCCAGGAAAAATATTTTTTCACACTCATTCCATTATAATGCAAAACAACATCCCGACTCCCTACCGCAAACCAATCATTTAGGGCATTTCCCTTTATACTCCATATAGCCCCCTGCGGCTCAACATGGAGTATTTTATAATACGATGCATAACTA
>WFTQ01000104.1 GCA_015485355.1 bacterium
ATTGTGTGTCGTGTGGTACGCGGATCGCCCGAGAAGCGAAAACGAAAGCGTTTCGTCAAAAGGGCCGGCGGATGGCCCCATCGCCGCATTCCTCCAGAATTTTCATCCTTACCCTGGCGGCGATTGTGGGGTTGTTTTTTGTTGCCGTTCTATTGGTAAAGCAATCCAACAATGGTTCTATAAGACCGGGCACCCCCGAATCCATCATGAATCCCGCTCTATCGGATCCGGCCACGGAGGCCCTGGTCATGGCCGTGGCCGAGAAATTTATCTGTGCTTGCGGAGGGTGCCCTCAACTGGATCTGGTGGAATGTGAATGTGACGCCGCGGTTCGTCAGAAAAATTTCATCCGCGAACAACTGCAAGAAGGACGTTCCATGGAAGACGTCATCGCGATGGTAAAAACCACGTATGGTGGATTTAAAGATTAACATGAATTCATGATCAAGCAGTGATAATATGCGACCCAATTCCGGAAACGAAGGAGGAATACCAGGAAGATGGCGGTGAAGAATCATACAGAGATTGAAGTCAAATCTTCGGACTCGGTCTCGGAAGAGGGGAGGGAATTGATCCTTCCGGTGGCGGGAATGACCTGTGCTTCCTGCGCCTTCCACGTGGAGAAGGCACTGAAAAAGGCACCGGGGGTTGCCGAGGCCCATGTAAACCTGGCCACTGAGCACGCCCGGGTGCTCCTGAAAACAGACCATCCGGATATGGAAAAGTTGATTGAAGCCGTGGAACGGGCCGGTTATGCGGTGCCCACGGAAACACTTTCTTTTCGGGTGGAGGGAATGACCTGCGCCTCCTGTGCCCAGCACGTGGAGCGCGCTCTACGAAAGCTCCCCGGGGTTCTGGATGCCCACGTGAACCTGGCCACCGAAACGGCACGGGTATCGCTTATTAAGGAGTGGGTTAACTGGAGCGCCATCAAACAGGCGGTCGGCGAGGTGGGTTATCGGGTGTTGGAGCCGGCCGCGGCCGCCGAGGAGGAAGAAACAGACGAATCCGAACTTAAAATGCAGCAAGCCCGATTTCGCATGGGGGTGGCCTGGGGGTTCACCATTCCCATCATTCTGTGGATGTTTGTGGAAATGTTTTTCGGCATTTATTGGCCCAGCCAAACCGTTTTCCACCTGGGTATGATCGCTCTGTCTCTGCCGGTGCTCTTCTGGGTAGGCCGCCGGACATTCAGCAGTGGCTTTACAGCGGTCATGCATGGTCATGCCAATATGGATACGCTCATCATGCTGGGAACCGGGGCCTCTCTGATAACCGGTCCGGCATCGTTTTTCTTCCCCGTGGCCAATTATGCGGGTGTGGCAGCCATGATCATGGCCTTTCACCTCACCGGCCGCTACATCGAAGAACGGGCCAAGGGGAAGGCCTCCCAGGCGATTCGGAAACTGCTGGAACTGGGGGCCAAAACGGCCCGGGTCATTCGAGACGGAAAAGAGGTGGAAATTCCCATCGAAACGGTTCAGGTCGGTGAAATTATGGTGGTTCGACCTGGAGAAAAAATTCCCACCGACGGCATCATCATCGAAGGAGAAAGCGCCGTAGACGAATCCATGGCCACCGGGGAAAGTATGCCGGTCAATCGAAAACCTGGGGATGAAGTCATCGGAGCCACCATTAATCAGGAAGGGTTGCTCAAAATCAAAGCAACCCGGGTGGGCAAAGACACGTTTCTGTCCCAAGTCATCAAGCTGGTGGAGGAGTGTCAGGGATCCAAGGTGCCGATTCAGGAGTTTGCGGATCGGGTAACGGGCATTTTTGTTCCCATCGTCATCCTCATCGCCGTTTTCACCGGGGTACTCTGGCTGCTATTCCCCGAAACCATGCAAAGTATGATACAACTGGGGGCTTTTTTACCCTGGGTGGATCCCACCATTGGTATTGCTTCTCTGGCCATCATTTCCATGGTGGCGGTGCTGGTAATCGCTTGCCCCTGTGCGCTGGGATTGGCCACACCGACGGCCTTGATGGTAGGAAGCGGCATGGGTGCCGAACGAGGCATCCTTTTTCGCTCCGGAGAAGCGATCCAGTTGTTAAAAGACATCCGCATGGTCATTTTTGATAAAACCGGCACCCTTACCAAGGGAAGACCCGAAGTGACCGACGTTGTGGCGGTACAGGGATTCGAGGTGAATCAGGTGGTTCGACTGGCGGCTTCGGTGGAACAGGGGAGTGAACACCCCCTGGGACAGGCCGTTGTGAAATATGCCCGGGGTCTGTCGATATCGCTGATGAATCCGGAAAATTTCCAGAATATTCGGGGAAAAGGAGTGCTGGCGGAACTGAATCGGCAGCGGGTTCTGGTAGGAAGCCGTAAGTTAATGGACGATTTCGCCATCGATGTATTACCAGTGGAAGACGATTTGCGCCGTCTGGAAGAAGAAGCCAAAACGGCTATGCTGGTGGCCGTGGACGGAACAGTGGCGGGCATTATTGCCGTGGCGGATACCATTAAAGAAGATTCCGCCCTGGCTATTACGGAATTGCACGAAATGGGCATCAAAACGGCCATGATTACGGGGGACAACCGGCACACCGCCGAAGCCATCGCCCGGCAGGTGGGCATCGATTACGTTCTGGCTGAAGTGCTCCCCGATGGAAAAGTGGAAGAAGTACGCCGATTGCAGGAAAAATGGGGTCGCGTTGCCTTCGTGGGCGACGGCATCAACGATGCCCCGGCCCTCACCCAGGCGGACGTGGGTATCGCCATCGGCACCGGTACCGACATCGCCATAGAAGCCAGTGATGTCACCCTGGTGCGGGGAGAATTGGTAAGTGTGCTCGAGGCCATCCGGCTCAGCCGGGCTACTTTCCGAAAAATCCGGCAAAACCTGTTCTGGGCCTTCTTTTACAACGTGGCCATGATCCCTCTGGCCATGGTGGGATGGATGCATCCGGTGCTGGCGGAAATTGCCATGGCAACATCATCCATATCCGTGGTATCGAATGCCAATTTATTGCGGCACGTGGATATTCGATCGGAATATTTGAGGGATCGAACGGCGGAATAAACCCCGGCCCCGTTCGGACGTTTCATCGGGGGATCGGATCACTGTTTCCATTACGACTCGCGGAAGCAGCGAAACCCGTAAGGCAGGGCGCCGGGCGATCGACCCAATCGTTCAAAAAATTTTTTATTCTTATTTTTTTTGAGCCCAATGGATCCGAAATTATGCCTGAATGAAAGCGCAAAGGAAAACCCGTGAAACGAATGATCTTACCGACCACCTTTATCACCTTGCTAACCGCTTTGTTGCTCCAATGTGATTCAGCCGGTGAATTGAAAACGTTCATTCCCGAACGCATCCTTTCGGTTCCCTTAAGCCAGCTGATTAGTGGAAAAGAGGCCGCCAAAATTGTTTCCCGAATGCATGGCAAGGATGTGGCACCGAAAGCCACGGTCATCGGGGTGTACGGAGCAGAACGGGAAACGGCCGTTATTTACATCAGTCAATTCCCTTCGGACAGTAAGGCCCGCCGCTATTTGCGGAAAATGTGTCGGAGTATGGGAAAAGGCAGCAGTGGCTTTGGGCACCATGTGGATTTTAAAGTGGATACCATGGATGTCCATTTTGCCGTGGGAATGGGACAAATCCACTATTTTTATGCCCTGGAGGACCGGCTTTACTGGCTGGCAGTGGATCCTCACATTGCCCGGCCGGCCCTGGCGGAAGTGCTCAATGTTCAGGTAGAAAACGTACCCACTTTGCAGGATATTATGCGCCGGGCGATTGGCGACCCATCCGAGCAAGAACTTTAGCTTATTCGGATATTCGGCAAAGCGAATAGAGAATCCGCCGCTGCGTTTACCCGATATGCCCCATCCACCCATCGGGAAAACCGGATCGATGCTCAAACCGCTTGTCACGGACCGTAAAAAGCGAAGAGCGCATAACCGGCAGTAGATGGAAGGGGCTGCCGGGGTTCATGCACCGGAATGGCATTCCTGTTTAAAAAACGGATGATACCCATTGATTTAACGAATATTCTCTAATTTAAAAATCGGCCTGAACACTTTCCCTTTATACAACCCTGTTTCATAAGGATTCATCCCGTTTATTCCTTTCGGCACTCGTTTTGTAGTCTATATAGGGAGGAGGTAGGGAAGTTCAACCGAAGGAGGATGATGATGTCTATCCATTCCATTTTCTTTGCCGCCCATGCGGGTACCTTTGTTGTGTGGTTGACGCTGCCGGCGGTGGCGTACGTTTTGTTATTTGGTGCCATTGTCGTCATTTACATGGGTTTGCGATGGCTATACCGACACCAACGAGGTCCGGTGCCGATGGCCTTCCCCCGGGCGGAGGAGGGGATTATTCGACGGCAGCTGGTAAACTGGCTCATACGAGGGGGACTGCTGGGATTTTTAGCCAGCGTACTGTGGCCCCTTATCCGGTATGTTATCCCACCCGATGTGGAAGCGGGAATTACCTCCGGGGTGGTAGAAGCCGGTACACTGGAAGACTTTCCCGTCAACAGTGGTAAAATTGTGCGATTTGGGAATCAACCGGTAATTGTCATCCGAACTCCGGAAGGGGATGTGCGAGCTTTCAGTGCGATATGTACGCATCTGGCCTGTATCGTCCAATATCGGCCCGATTTAGAGCATATCTGGTGTGCCTGTCACAACGGTCATTATGATCTGACTGGAAAAAATATCGCCGGACCACCGCCACGCCCCTTGCCGCCATTCGAAGTCAAGATCAAAGAAAACCGAATCTTCATTTCGCGCGGCGAATGAAGTTTTTGGGGAAAAACCACCGGGAAAAGGCGGTTAAAAAAGGCTTTAAGGATGATGACTCGGTTGGGGCGTCCGGTTCAAGGTGTAATGGAGAACCGAAGCTCCTGTTTTCGCCGGTAGAGTCTATCCGAGCGGCCGATAGAGAGGGACGGGGCGGAGACCATACCGGCAGCCATTGTGAAGAAATGCGAACAATCTGTAGCATATTCTACAGCATAGAGCTTCGGATTCAACAAAAGGGAAATTCGTCCACGGTGGGGAAAACCCATGAGGTCAAAGGTTTTAAGCCCGTGGTCTTTTTCTGGTACGATATTTGAAGCAACGCCGACAGCAATCATGAACCCATAACAAAGCGAGGGTCAAAATGGAAGTTATTATTTTAGCCACCAGGCATTGTCATCACCGGGTGATTCTGGAGCGGGAACTTAAAAAATGGTCCATACCTTATCGCGTGGAATTTTTTGAGGACAACACGGAGCTGGTAGAAAAATATCAGGTTCATCATTCGCCCAATTTAATCGTCGATGGGCAGGTGAAGTTTCAAGCTCATGCCGGGCAGTCCTTACCCAGCGAAACTCAATTAAAACACATTTTTAATCTGGACCGGTAGACCTTATTTAAACACCGGAGGAGGAAACCATGAGTAAACATCAACACAACGATCATCACAAGTCTCATCGGGATAAAAACGATGATCCCCATGCCGGGCACAGGCATGCCCAGGACTCTGCCCCTCATCAGGGACACGAGAACCCTTCCGGGGAACACCGCCATCAGGATGCGGATCATCATGCTTCCATGAAACACGATGATCATGCCGGTCACGCACACCAAGGCCCTGCCCATGGGGGGCATGGCGGACATGGAGGCGATGCCCATAAAGGACATCACGATCATCATGCGCACATGATAGCCGATTTTCGGAAGCGATTCTGGATATCCTTAATACTAACCATCCCCATTTTGTTGCTGGCGCCTATGGTGCAACAATTTCTCGGTCTGGAAGGGCTGCGATTTACCGGGGATGTGTTTATCACCTTTCTGTTATCCTCTATCGTTTTCTTTTACGGTGGCTACCCTTTTTTAAAAGGGATATTGGATGAATTGAGGAAATTCCAACCGGGGATGATGACCCTGATTGCTCTGGCCATTTCCGTGGCCTATTTCTACAGCAGCGCGGTGGTTTTCGGACTGAAGGGAAAGACCTTTTTCTGGGAACTGGCCACCCTGATTGATATCATGTTGCTGGGGCACTGGATAGAGATGAAGTCCGTGTTAGGGGCGTCTCGGGCGCTGGAGGAGCTGGCAAAGCTCATGCCCTCGGATGCGCACAAGATCATGCCCGATGGCAGTATTCAGGATGTTCCTCTTAGCGAATTGCAACCCGGCGATCGGGTGCTGGTCAAACCGGGAGAAAAGATCCCCGCCGATGGTGCCGTGATAGATGGACAGACCTCGGTCAACGAGGCCATGTTGACCGGAGAGTCCAAACCTGTTTCAAAGAAAACTGGAGACAAAGTCATCGGTGGATCGATTAATGGAGAGGGGTCGGTCACGATCGAGGTGCAGAAAACGGGAAAAGATTCGTTCCTGTCTCAGGTCATCGACTTGGTGCGCGAGGCCCAGGAAAGTAAATCCAAAACACAGGATCTGGCCAATCGGGCCGCCTTTTGGTTGACTCTGATCGCCATTATAGGTGGTGGCTTGACCCTTTTCATCTGGTTGGCCGTCATGAATAAAGACTTTGCCTTCGCCCTGGAACGCACCGTCACGGTCATGGTCATAACCTGTCCCCATGCCCTGGGATTAGCCGTTCCCCTGGTGGTTGCGGTGTCCACGGCCATTTCCGCCCGAAACGGACTGCTGATTCGAAATCGAGCTGCTTTCGAAGCGGGACGCAATATCGAGGCCATTATATTCGATAAAACAGGGACCTTAACCAAAGGCCTCTTTGGTGTTACCGATATTATTCCTTTGGACAGCAAACTGGATCATGACGAAATCCTGACATTGGCGGCGTCTGTAGAAGCCCATTCCGAACATCCCATCGCTAAAGGCATTGTCAATTCCGCTAAAAACACCCTTCCCGTCGCGGATTTCAAAGCCATCCCTGGAAAAGGTGCCCGAGGAATGGTGGACGGACAGGAAATCATGGTGGTCAGCCCGGGGTATCTTCGGGAAAACCATATTCAGGTGGAAAACGAGCAGATCAGCACCTTGAATGCGCAGGGGAAGACGGTGGTCTATGTTTTGGTAGACGGATCGGTGGTTGGAGCCATTGCCTTGGCCGACATTATTCGCCCGGAATCCAAAGAAGCCATCCGCCGACTCAAGGAGATGGGCATTCGGACCATGATGTTAACCGGGGATAATCGTCAGGTCGCCAAATGGGTGGCGGATGAATTGGGACTGGACGAATATTTTGCCGAGGTGCTGCCTCAGGAAAAAGCGGCGAAAATAAAAGCAGTGCAATCCCGGGGATTGACCGTCGCCATGACGGGAGACGGGGTAAACGATGCCCCGGCGCTGGTTCAAGCGGATGTCGGCATCGCTATCGGCGCCGGTACCGACGTCGCGGTTGAGGCGGCCGATATTGTCCTGGTCCGGAGTAACCCCATGGACGTGGTGGCCATTATCGGCCTGGCCAAAGCCACCTATCGGAAAATGGTCCAGAACCTGGCCTGGGCGACGGGCTACAACACCTTTGCCATTCCACTGGCCGCAGGGGTGCTGTATAGTTACGGCATCCTGCTCAGTCCGGCCATGGGGGCGGTGCTGATGTCGTTGAGTACCATCATTGTGGCCATCAACGCCCGTTTTCTTAAAGTGGAAAAATAAAACAGCTACAACCCACCCTAAAATCCCGCCCGGTGATAACACCCGGCGGGATTTTATTGGCTCAATTGCAGATATCCTGCCGCCCATTCGGGCAACCCATCGCTCCCCCGGAAAAGATCATCCCACACGGAATGGGATAGGGATGATTTATCCGACCGGATACCTCCCAGAGGAATCGTTGCTCAAAACGATGCACCAGAGGGGAGCATCTTCAGGTGTTTCATTCCATCATCGGAGTTCGGCTTTGGCTTTTGCTTGCCTTCTCTATGGGGATTCGATCCCCTCGAAGGGTATCCAGAGGCCCGTTGAGAGGACCGCCCCTCATGGTATCCCGGTCCACGGATCACCCCCCTAAACGTTCCGTGGGATAGAGATTGGACCAACCTGTTTGAGAAGGGGGCGAGGCACGCCGCCGGTCATTGGGAGGGGGGAAGCAAATTCTCGTCCGTTCGAATGGTTCGGCCGCCCTATGCCTTGGTGGTCCGCACACCGGAAGCATTTTCAGGAACGGGTATCTGGTACTGTGTTATCGAATCCAGACCGTTCCGGAAAAACCGGATCACCAGTTCAGGAAGATCTGTCGCCTGTAAACAATTGGAGTGTTGACAATCGTTAATGAGTACGAATCGGGCTTTCCGGGGACGGGCCCGCTGGTGGAGGATGTGGGAATGGTGTACGGGAACAACCCGGTCGTTTTTCCCATGCAGTAGTAGCAACTCCGCTTGAACTTTTTGGATATTGTTCAGGGGAGCAATTTCATCCAGCCGCGCACCAATGCGCCACTCGATATATTTGAACAGCAACCATACCAGCGGAAAAAAAGGAATCCGCTTTTTCTCGAAACCCTGCCGCATGATATGTCCCGGATGAGAAAAAGCGCCAACGGCCACAACGCGCTTAATGGAAGCCTCCCGGGCTGCGGCCAACAGAGCGGCCGCAGCACCGATGGAAAAACCCATTACCCCCACCCACTGCAACCGATTTCCATAGTGGGCTTCGGCATAATGTATGGCAGCCAGAAGATCTTCTGCAAATTTCACCATCGTGGAGTAACCGTCGGCGTCACTATAGCCGTGATTTCGGGAATCGAAGGCCAGGAGATGAAAACCTGCCCGGTGCCAATGCGGAATCAAGGGCAACCATAAGCCGGCGTTTTGTCCCCACCCATGCACCAGGACGATCAAGGGGGCTGAGGCTGTATCCGGGTCGGCCGGAATCCACCACCCGTACAACCGTCGCTTATTCTCTGTGGATATGCGAATCTCTGTAAACGCGATGCCCTGATGAGACGGGTATTGCCGATGGGACCGCCGGGGATTACGAAACCCGTTTACCATGAACGTTAAGAGACCTGCCAGCAACAGAAAGATCACCAGCCCGATAAGTAAGACCGTTTCCATATATCCACCACGTTCCTTTTTGAAAGGCTCGTCATAGGCTGCCGAAAACCATGGCGCAACGATCCATCCGCTTCCCAAAAGACTTTGCTAAACCCGACGGAACAAAGCATAGATGTAAGGCCTTAGACTCCCTGAAGGTTGATGATAGGTGTAAGGAAACCATTCCATCAGTTGAAAATCCTGCCCTAAAAAGTCGGCCAGTGTTCGATGGTTGTACCGCTGCACGGGCAATCCACTGCACTTTCGGGCTCCTTCCAGAGAAAAGGTGGCCAGGCAGACATATCCACCTCTTTTTACCAGACGCCGCAACACGGTGCGGTAAACTTGCCGATCCGTTTCCTCCACCAGAAAATGCAACACTGCCCGGTCATGCCATAAATCGACCGGGGGCAAATGCAAGACCGTTTCCGGTTGAGTGATATCGTCCCGGACGAATTCCACCCGGGCGTTCCGGGGAATGGACAACCGCTTTTTCAGCACCTGAAGGGCCGTGGCACTGATGTCCACGGCGGTGATTCGAACGAATCCCAACTCCAACAGACGATCGATCAACACGGAAGCCCCACAGCCCATGTCCAGAATATGGGCATCCTTAGGCAAGGAACATCGACCAATCAAGCGCAAAGAGGCCTCCGGTTCTGTTTCCCACCAACCCAGCTGATCGGTTGGTTTTTCTCGATAGATCTTTTCCCAATGCTCTCGAAGGCCTGACATCGCCGTCCCCTTGACCACCGATGTTCCAATTTAAGATATCCAGAGGAAAAATCAAAAGGATACCTCCGACGGTTCCCGTTGAACGGTACCGGAATCTGTTCCCGGAGTAGTATAATATTCTACAATCCTCCTGAATAATATTCTACACTTTGTCTGGCTTTTTCGGCGCTCAAGGTATTACATTCCTTAAAAATGAAGCTCCGGGAAGTAAGGCGCTTTCGGTATAGTTATTGCTTTCACAAAGTCCGGAGGTGATGCAATGAAAATCTTATTTCAGTACGGATTTACCATTGTTTTGAGTGTTGCCATCATCTGGTTTTTTTATCGCACCATCCACAGGTTTTACCAGAGCATCAAGGGCCAAAGTGCCGGATGCCACGGCGGCGCCGGTGAAGACAGTCGTTGTTGTAACGGTTCGTCGGATCGATCGTTTTCTATGCGGGAAGAAAACGGATGGCGTGACAAAATATGAAAACATGGGGAACGACCTGTGGGTAGGTATTCGTATCAGAAGCAGTCCGAGAAAAGTGCTGACGGGGCGGCGGAGAAAACCATTCGCCCGATCTGGGGTACCCAGGAGGGCATAAATGATAACAGGAGCAACACAAAAAGGAGATGAGGAATGGCCCGGAAAAAGTTTGTCATCGGGATGACCGTACTGGTTATCGCCTTTGGTTTCCTGTTTTTTCAGGGGTTGGATCAATCGATGATGGCCTACCTAAACGTTCGCGATCTGGAAAGCAACGCTCCACTGCAGTCGGACAAAGTGCTTCAGGTAACCGGTATTGTGCAGCCGGGGTCGATACAACTGGTTTCCGCCGAACAAACCTACTATTTCGTGCTTCAAGACCTGGAAAATCCGGAAAGTCGGGTTCGCGTGGTGTACCGCGGGATTGTGCCAGACAATTTCAAACCGGGCATTCAGGTGGTCGTGCAGGGAGAGTACCGGCAGGAAAGTGGTCAGATATTGGCCGAGCGCATTCTGGTGAAGTGCCCCTCGAAATACGAAGAAGATGCCTAATTTTAAAAGGAGATGAGCAATGATTGAAATTGGGAAGGTGACCCTCCTGTTTAGCGTGATCCTGTCTTTTTACGCCATTGTGGTATCCTATCTGGGTTATCGACAACGGCTGGGATTTTTTCTGGAAAGTTCCCGACGGGCCATGTTGAGCAGCTTCGCCCTGTTGACGATAGCCATTTCGATGTTAAGCTATGCCTTAATAACCAAAAATTATGACATCAAGTATGTGGCCGAGAATGTCAGCAACAATCTACCGACCTTTTATGCTTTCTCGGCCCTGTGGGCCGGACAGAGCGGTTCCCTGTTGTTATGGGCCTGGTTATTAAACCTCTTTATTGTGATCGTTATTCTGCAGAATCGTGATCGACACCTGGAACTCATGCCTTACGTCATCGCCACCCTGTCCGGGATATTGCTCTTTTTCGTTGTTTTACTTTCCTTCTTCAGCAATCCCTTCGAACGTCTGGGCTTCACCGTGCTGGAAGGGCAGGGATTGAATCCCCTGTTACAAAATCCTGGAATGATGTTTCATCCTCCCACCTTGTATCTGGGGTATGTGGGTTTTTCCGTACCCTTTGCCTTTGCCATAGCGGCCCTGTTAACCCGTAAACTGGATTCGGAATGGATCGTTTCCACAAGACGATGGACGATCTTCTCCTGGCTCATGCTTACGATTGGTATTGTTCTGGGAGCCAAATGGGCATACGTGGAACTGGGATGGGGCGGTTATTGGGGATGGGACCCGGTGGAAAACGCTTCGTTCATGCCCTGGTTAACCGGAACGGCCTTTCTCCATTCCATTATGATTCAGGAACGCAAAGGGATGCTGAAAATCTGGAATGTCTCCCTGATCATCATCACCTTTTTGCTGACCATCCTGGGAACCTTTATTACCCGCAGCGGAATCATTGCTTCGGTACACTCTTTCGGAGCATCAAAGCTCGGGTACGTGTTTATCGTTTTTCTGGTGACCTCGGCTTTATTTTCCCTGTATTTAATCCTTACCCGAAAGGATGGGTTGCGAAGCGAAAATAAACTGGATTCGTTCCTTTCCCGGGAATCCAGCTTTTTATTTAACAATTGGATTCTGGTGGGAGCCGCTTTTGCAATATTCTGGGGGACCCTGTTTCCGGTCATTTCCGAAGCGGTGCGCGGGGTGAAAATTACCGTGGGGCCTCCGTTTTTCAATACCATCACCATTCCTATCGGATTGCTCCTCATCCTCATCACGGGCGTGTGCCCCCTGATATCCTGGCGGAAAGCCACCTGGAACAACTTTGTTCGGAATTTTCTGTATCCCGGCGGCGTCTTTCTTTTCCTTCTCATTGGTCTTTACCTGGCGGGTATCCGGGGGTTGTATGCACTCATGTCCTTCAGTTTAATTGGTTTCGTCTTAACCAGCATCGTAATGGAATTTTACCGGGGAGTAAAGGCGCGCATGCGATACGACGGGAACGCCTTGATCGCCCTGAAAAATCTCATCTGGAAGTTTCGTCGACGGTATGGCGGCTATATCGTCCATGTCGGCGTCATGCTCGCTTTCGTGGGAATAACGGGTTCTTCGGCCTTTGCTGTGGAAAAAGATCAGATCTTAAAAAAAGATGAGGTCATGACCATAAAAAATTATCAGCTCAAGTTTCTGGGAGTGGATCAGTTTCGAACCGCCAATGCGGAGGTGATCAGCGCCTCCTTCGAAGTGTTTCGCAATGGTGAACGCCTGGGCATTCTCAATCCCTCCAAACATTATCATCCCCTGCAGGATCAAACCATGACCGAAGTCGCCATTCGTTCCGACTGGAAAGAGGATCTATATCTCATTCTGGGTGGCGTCCAGCAGGATGGTTCTGTATTTCTGAAGGCACACATCAATCCCTTGGTGAGCTGGATCTGGTGGGGAACATACATACTGATCATTGGAGCTTTGATTGCCATGTGGCCGGGCAAACAGGTGCGGGCGGCATCCAGAGCTCAAAAAACCGCCCAGCCGGATCAGGCGGTGCTTAACCCGATTGAAACCGAAAGCCGTTAAGGGGGACGTCCATGATGACCCAATCGAAAATCCTTTTAATCTTACTGATCTTCGCCGGAGGACTGTGGGGTAACGTCACGGTCGGCCAGGTCGAAAAAGAGCTGATGTGCACCTGTGGGTGTACCATGGCTTTGTATACCTGTGAATGCGGCACTTCGGAGAAAATGCGGGCGGACATTCAGGGAATGATTGACCGTGGCATGGATAAAGACGCCATTGTAACATACTATGTGGACAAATACGGCGAAAAAATTCGTTCTGCACCCACCAAATCCGGCTTTAATCTGGTGGCCTGGGTGACGCCCTTTCTGGCCCTGTTGGTGGTGGGGATTGCCCTTTACCGCCTCTTAAAACGCTGGAGCAGTCACCGGGAGGAAAGGCCCGAGCCCCTTTTCACCCCCGAAGTCCAGAGCCAATACGTGAAACAACTGGATAAAGAATTACAAGAATTTGAAGAGGGAGAAAACCTATGATTGAAATCATCCTGCTGTTCATGACATTTCTGGTTTTAGGATACGTGTTATATCCGTTTTATCAATCGCGCTACCGCTGGGCTTATATTCCCAGAAATGAAGAGGATCCTCAAGTGCAGCAGTTGCAGGAAGCCAAACGGGAGGTTTTGAGTGCCATCAAGGAAATTGAATTTGAGCATCAGATGGGCAAATTGTCCCATGCCGATTACGAAAAGTTGCGTGATGAGTATCGGAAAAAGGCCTTATGGATATTGCAAGAGCTGGATCGTTTCAATCACCCCACCCGGGATGTTGACCGTGTGGAGGAAGAAATTCGGGCTTATCGGTATAAATTGAAGCATTCCGGACAAAGCTCAATTCGATTCTGCCCGGATTGCGGTGCATCCGTGGAGCCCTTCTATAAATTTTGTGTACAATGTGGACGACAATTGCTCCCTTCGGAGCAGGGAGGCTAAAATGAAACCGCAATTGAGATGGGTGATCTGGCTTTTCCTCTTCCAGGCGCCCGGCATTATGGCTGGGAGTTTAACCGGCACGTTACAGAATGGAACCCGTGGCTTCGGCGTTCCCGATACGCTAAGAATCGCCTTAAATCTCTATTTACCCGACGGTCAGGTGAAAGTCCTCCCCCGGTTGGCAACCGTATCCCCCGAGGGTCGCTTTCGGTTCGACCAGCTGGAAGAAAATCCTCAAATCACTTACGAACCCATGGTCGTTTACCGGGGGATTAAATATTATGGGGCAGCGGTCCGGCTTTCGCAATCCCAACCGAATGCCGTTAGCAACGTTACGATTTACGAAACCACCCGCAGTGATACGGCCTTAACAATCGTGCGCCATCATGTGCTGTTTTCTCCGGGAGAGGGAAGCGTGGCGGTTAAGGAAATGGTATTTCTGGAAAACGCAGGGGATCGCACGTATATAGGCAAAGAGCCCACGCCGTCGGGCAAATTTCGCACGGTGACCTATAAAATCCCACCCGGTGCCGAATCCCTTCAACTGGGGGAAGGCACCATGACCTGCTGTATTGAATTTGAAGAAGATGGTTTTTACGATACCATGGAAATTCCCCCGGGCAAGAAACAGATCGTTTTTTCCTATCTCCTGAAAAGCAAGGGAGGGGAGCTGTGGTTCCGCAAGCCGATAACAATCAACACCGCGGAAATCGATTTCATCTCTTTTGATCCCTCGGTACGGATTGAGGGCGATGGATTGGTAGAAAAACCGCTCCCCAACAATAAATTCAAGCGACATGTGTTGACCGGTTTAACGGCGGGGAGCCTGGCTACCATCCGCTTAGCCGGTTTGCCCGAATCCCCACACGACCTGAGCCTGATCTTTTTTGGAGGATTTCTGGTGGTTTTCGGGGTTGGCGGATTCCTTGCTTACCGAAGAATTGCAAAAAGCGCGGTGGCGACCTCCGCCCGTCCATCAACCGCCGAAAAGAGCACCCATGTCGATCACATCATATTGAAAGAAAAATTGCTTCGGGAAATCGCTCTGCTGGACGAAGCATATGAAGCCAAAAAAATTGCAGAAGATGAGTATCGGATCAAACGTAATTTACTGGTGGAAGAATTAAAACATCTTGTGAATTCGTAATCCCGAGAATATATTTCCATCGCCGGAGGCGCAGTGCCGACAAGCGTTACTCGTGCGGGGACACGCAGGGCGGGCCGTTGCCCCGCCGGAACCGGCACCGGAGGCGCGGTTACCCCAAAGGGGCTTGCGAAAAGAGAAAAGATGAATACCAAACCCGAAAAAATCCGCTACAATCGCATTGCCCCCCTGTATGATTGGCTGGAGATTCTTCCGGAAAGACTGGTTTTCCGGGCCTGGCGCCGTCGGCTGTTCCATTTTGTCCAGGGTCCACTGATCTTAGAAGTGGGGATAGGAACCGGGAAAAATTTACCGTACTATCCGGACCGCGTGACTCTGGTGGGAGTGGATATCAGCGAACGCATGCTCATTAGGGCCACCCGAAAAACGATCACCCCAAACGTGCTGGGCTTTTTAACCATGGATGCACAAACCCTGGCTTTTCCGGATGGAACGTTTGATCAAACCCTCTCAACTTTCGTCTTCTGTTCCGTCTACGATCCAATCCAAGGGCTTCAAGAACTGCTACGGGTGTTAAGACCGGAGGGTAAAGCGCTTTTTTTGGAGCATGTACGTCCGGAATCCCGTTTTCGGGGGAAATGGTTCGATCGGCTCAATCCTCTGGTCGTATCAATCATGGGGGCCCATATCAATCGTCCCACGGTGAGGAACATCCGGCAGGCCGGGTTCATCGTGGAACAGGAAATCAACCTCTGGAGCGATATCGTAAAACTTATTGTGGCCAGAAAACCGAAGTGAGAAAGGATGTTTATGGTTGAAGTCAAATCGCTGGGCGAACTCATTCACTACCAAACCGAAAGCATTGTGAGCAAAACGCTCTTAAAAGCCGGTGGCGGTTCCCTTACGCTTTTTGCTTTTGATCGGGGACAGGAATTGAGCGAGCATATCTCGCCCTTCGATGCTGGAATCATCATTTTCGATGGGGAGGCTGAAGTGTCGGTCGCCGGAAAATCCTATCGCGTAAAAAACGGGGAATGGATTGCTTTGCCGGCGCATCAGCCCCACGCCGTGAAAGCCGTTCAGCGATTTAAAATGGCTTTGATCATGGTGAAATCGGTTGGCTAAGCGGAACTGGCATGATCGTATAAGCGAGGTAGGGTCGTAAGTTCAGGGCACACCGCAAACACCATTCGCCGGCAACCGACCGAAAACCCGGTCTTCTTCTTGAGTTCTTGAAGGGGCGATACCCGGAATCATGCTCCCGGTACCGCCATTCACCCACCCGGGCCGCAACAGAATCCGACCGCCTTGTCGATATTCGATGAAATTCAGCTCATTTTTTTTGACAAAGTGCCTTAAATTTTTTATATTTATGGAAAATTTTAGAAAATAAAAGAACTGAAACGTAAAGTACCTTTTCTTACCACTTTTCATCCTTCAGCCCGGGCCTAACAGACCCGGCAACACCCTGATGAAGGGGTCATCCAGTTTGATGACCGATACCTAAAGCAGGAATCCGTAGGGTAAGGTGCAATCATATTCTTTCCCCAATGCGAAAGGAATGTATGATTCCCGGTTGGTGCTTGACAGCCTTAGGAAAACCATTGCGCCGTCAGTGGCCCAATGCGGGCTGTTTGCTTTTCATTCCCGAAACATCATTCATGGGATTAAAACCGAAAGGAGGCCGGTAGTTTATGGAGTACGAAGGAGAATACATTCTTAATGCCAGTGCCGCAGTCGTCTGGAGATTGTTAAATGATCCCGATGTGCTTGCCAAGGCCACACCGGGCATCCAGTACCTGGAACCTCTGGATGGGGAAGGTAAATATCGAGCTCATTATGACGTCCGATTGGGATCGGTGGCGGGTAAGTTTGAGGGTGTTTTCCACGTGACCGATCGGATTATGGGACAACAATTCACCCTGAAAGTGTTTGTCAAGGGCAGTCCCGGTACCATGGATGTTACGGGCACGATTCGTCTTGAAGCAGAGGCAGAAAATGTTACTCGAGTGAAATTTTCCGGCAAAGCCGTTGCCACGGATAAACTGGCGCGTTTCGGCCAGCGAGTATTGAAGGCCTCGGCGCGGATGTTTACCCGTCAGTTTTTTAAACAGCTGGAGAAGCAGTTTATTCTGCCCCATAAAGAGGGGAATTCTGGAGAGTCCAAACTAAAAAGGAGGATCAAAGAATGGAAATCCCGATCAAAGTAACCGTGAACGGGGAAGTATACGAACATCGCGTGGAACCCCGGATGCTGCTGGTCACTTTTTTACGCGAGGTCCTGGGATTGACCGGTACACATGTGGGCTGTGATACCAGCAGTTGCGGAGCCTGTACCATTCTTATGGACGGAAAAGCCGTAAAGTCTTGTACCCTCCTGGCGGTTCAGGCCGATGGTGCAGAGTTGCTGACCATGGAAGGACTGGCCCGCAACGGGGAGCTGCATCCGATTCAGGAAGGCTTCTGGCGGGAGCACGGCCTGCAATGTGGTTTTTGTACGCCGGGCATGATCATGGCCGCTTATCAGCTGCTGGAAGAAAACGCCAGTCCCGACGAAAAAGAAATCCGACGGGCCCTGGAAGGAAATTATTGTCGCTGTACAGGGTATCACAACATCGTGAAATCGGTTCAGTATGCCGCAAAAAAAATTAACCGATAGGAGGAGGTTATTATGGGGAAATTAATCGGTGAAGCCGTACGACGGGTGGAAGACCGTCGTTTTATAACCGGAAAGGCAACCTATACGGACGATATCAAACTACCCGGCATGACGTATGCCTACATCGTTCGCAGCCCTTATGCCCACGCTCGCATCCAGCAAATCGATACCTCCAGGGCCCAGGCGGCTCCGGGGGTGATTGCGGTTTTTACCGGAGAAGACGTCAAAGATGTCAACGGTCTGCCTTGCGGCTGGCAAGTGAATTTCCGTAACGGGGATACGATGAAAGAACCCAAACATCCCTTGTTGGTGGCCGATAAAGTGCGCCATGTGGGGGATAACGTGGCCATGATCGTGGCCGAGAGCCGCGAACAAGCCAAAGATGCGGCCGAGCTGCTGGATATCGAATACGAAGTACTGGATGCCGTTACCGATCCCGCAAAAGCCATCGAGGAGGGGGCCCCCTTAGTCCATGAGGACGTCCCCCGAAACATTTGCTTTGATTGGGAGATTGGGGATAAGGCGAAAACCGATAAAGCTTTCGCCGATGCCGATCACGTGGTCTCCCTGGAATTTCGAAATCAGCGCCTGGTCCCCAATGCCATTGAACCCCGAAGCGCCATTGGGGTATACGATGCCGCCCGCGACAAATATACCCTGTATACCAGTTCTCAGAATCCTCATTTGATTCGTTTGTTGCTGTGTGCTTTTGTGCTGGGAATCCCGGAACACAAAGTGCGGGTGGTATCTCCCGATGTGGGTGGGGGATTCGGGAGTAAAATTTTCCACTACGCCGAAGAAGCCCTGGTGACCTGGGCCGCCCGACAAGTGGGCCGTCCCATCAAGTGGACGGCCGAGCGAAGCGAAAGTTTTGTTACCGACGCTCATGGACGGGATCATGTCACCCGGGCCGAAATGGCCTTCGACAAGAAGGGGAAAATTGTGGGATTACGGGTGAGCACCGTGGCCAATATGGGGGCCTACCTCTCCACCTTCGCACCGGCGATCCCTACCTATCTTCATGGCACATTATTACAGGGGGTTTATGATACGCCGGCCATTTACTGCGAGATTACGGCCGTATTTACTCACACGACTCCCGTCGATGCCTATCGCGGTGCCGGGCGTCCCGAGGCCACCTATTTGTTAGAGCGGTTGGTGGATACCGGTGCCAGGGAATTGGGAATGGATCCGGCCGAAATTCGACGGATCAACTTTATCCCACCCTTTGATGGGGTCAAGCAACCCGGTTACCAGACTCAGGTGGCCTTGCAATACGACAGTGGAAATTATGAAGCCACCCTGAATCGCGCCCTGGAAATAATCGGCTACCATCAATTGCGTCACGAACAAGAAGAGGCCCGCAAGCAAGGGCGTTATCTGGGCATCGGATTCTCCACGTACATCGAGGCCTGTGGCATTGCCCCCAGTGCCGTCGTCGGCGCCTTGGGAGCACGGGCAGGCCTATACGAATCATCGGTCGTTCGAGTTCAACCCACCGGAAAAGTCACCGTTTACACGGGCTCGCATGCCCACGGTCAGGGTCACGAGACCACTTTTGCCCAGATCGTCGCCGATACCCTGGGTGTTCCCCTGGAGGATGTGGAAGTGGTTCACGGCGATACCGAGGCCGTTCCTTTTGGAATGGGCACCTATGGGTCCCGGAGCCTGGCGGTGGGTGGCAGCGCCCTGCGGAAAGGGCTGGATAAGGTGATCGAAAAAGGAACAAAGATCGCCGCCCATTTGTTGGAAGCCGCCGAGGAAGACCTGGAGTTTGCCGATGGCGAGTGGACAGTAAAAGGAACCGATAAAAAAATCACCTTCGGGGAGGTGGCACTGGCGGCTTATGTCCCCCATAACTTCCCCGAAGGCATGGAGCCGGGACTGGAATTCAGCACCTTCTATGATCCTGCCAATTTTACCTTCCCCTTTGGCACCCACATCGCTGTGGTGGAGGTCGATCCGGAGACCGGAAAAGTGACCCTGAAACGATACGTGGCCGTGGATGATGTGGGCACGGTGATCAATCCATTAATTGTGGACGGTCAGGTTCATGGCGGGATTGCCCAGGGGATCGGGCAGGCGCTTCTGGAGGAGGCCGTCTACGATGAGAACGGGGAATTGTTAGCCAGTTCCTTTCTGGAATATGCCATTCCTCGTGCGGATGATCTGGTTTCCTTTGAAGTGGATCGCACGGTGACGCCCTGTCCGCACAATCCCCTGGGGGTAAAGGGGGCCGGCGAGACGGGAACCATTGCATCGACCGCCGCAGTGGTGAATGCCGTCATCGATGCGCTGGCTCCGCTGGGGATCAAAGATTTACAAATGCCTTTGACGCCGCAAAGGGTCTGGCAGGCCATTCAACAAGTTCAGGCATCATAAGACAAAGGAGGAATCCATATGTATCCCGCACCTTTCGAATATCACCGCGCCCGTAGTGTAGACGAGGCCCTCTCATTGCTCAGCCAATATGGGGAAGCAGCCAAACTCATTGCGGGGGGTCACAGCCTGCTTCCCATGATGAAACTGCGCCTCGCCACACCGGCGCATGTTATCGACATCCGTACCATTCAGGGGTTGCAATACATTGAGGATCGGGGAGATTACATTGCCATCGGCGCCGGGACCCCTCATGCCATGATCGAACAATCGGAACTCCTTCGCGCCAAAATGCCTCTCTTGTCTCAAGCGGCGGCCGTGATTGGAGACCCCCAAATCCGCAATATGGGAACGATTGGGGGCAGCTTAGCGCATGCAGACCCGGCAGCGGATTATCCGGCAGCCGTCCTGGCGGCGGAGGCCCAGTTGGTGGCGACCGGGGAATCCGGCGAGAGGGTGATTCCGGTGGAGGAATTCTTTGTGGACCTTTTCCAGACCGACCTGGATGAGCGCGAAATCCTCACCGAAATCCGGGTGCCTGCCATCTCCGAGAACACCCGCTGCGCCTATCGGAAATTCCCGCACCCCGCCTCCCGGTTTGCCGTTGTCGGTTGCGCCGCCGTCGTCACGATGGAAAATAATCGTTGTAGCGATGTCCGGATCGCATTCACGGGCGTTGCCAGCACCGCGTTCCGGGATACAGGGGTGGAAGACGCCCTTAAAGCCCAACCGTTGACGTCGCAATCTATCGAAAAGGCCGCGGCACTGGCCGCCGAAAACGACGAACTGGAAATCATGGAAGATCATTTCGCCACCGAGGATTACCGCAGACACCTGGCGAAAGTCTTTGCTCGGCGAACCCTAAATCAGATTGCCAGTGCCTTCTAAAACCACCGCCGGGCCGTCCTTCTGCCGGTACATGCGGCAGAAGGACGGCCGGTTCTGTGATGGATCAAACGGGAAACTTGGAAAACCGGGTTCAGGGAAGGTCTATGAATATTCAAAATGCATTGCAGCAGATTCAGGACATGCTGGATGACCAGGGGTACGTGGCCGACCAGGAAATTTTGATGGCAATTTATCTGGCCATGAAATTGAACCGACCGCTCCTGGTCGAAGGTCCCGCTGGCGTCGGCAAGACCGAAATTGCAAAAGTCATGGCCCGGGCCATGAAAACCGATCTGATTCGACTCCAATGTTACGAAGGGCTGGATAGTACCACCGCACTGTATGAATGGAACTACCAGCACCAGCTGCTTCATATCAAACTGGAAGAAAATTCCGCTAAATCGGTGGAAGAAAAAGAAGCCGAGATCTTCAGTGAGAAATTTCTTTTGAAGCGCCCCCTTTTGCAGGCCATCAGCCACCATCAACCCCCGGTTCTTTTGATCGATGAGCTGGATCGGGCCGATGAAGAGTTCGAGTCCTTTTTGCTGGAATTGTTATCGGACTGGCAGATCACCATCCCGGAGATCGGTACCATCCGTGCGGCATTCATCCCCCATGTGGTGATTACCAGCAATCGCACCCGGGAGTTGTCGGATGCGGTTCGTCGGCGGTGCCTGTACCTGTGGATCGATTATCCCGATTTTGAAAAAGAAGTAACCATCGTAAAAAAGAAAACCCCGGGAATCGACCGGGAACTGGCGGAACAGATCACCCGATTCATGGAGGCGCTTCGTCAATTAAAACTGTATAAAACACCCGGCGTAGCAGAAACGTTGGATTGGGCCAAAGCCCTGGTCACTTTGCATCAGAAAATGTTGCAGCCCGAAGTGGTGGAACAAACCCTGGGCGTAGTCTTGAAAGACTGGAACGACATCCAGCAGGTGAAAGGCAACCTTTCCCAGCTGCTGGAAGAGATCGGCGTTTCCACCATACTCACCCCCGAAGGTGTGGAAAAAATCCGTAACCCAAAATTTTCCGGAGCCGGGGATGACGACGATTCCCGGAAATAAACGGAACTTCTATTTTTCCCGCAATCTTGCGTCGTCCACCTTGAGTCGGCAAATGGTGGCATTTTGCCGCTTGTTGCGCGAGCAGGGCATGAATATCGGCGTAGCGGACACAATCGAAGCCCTAAAAGCCCTTTGCTGCATCGATATGACTCAAAAGCAACAGTTTCGCACAATCTTGCAACTGTTGCTGGCACGAAATCATCGGGAAGTTCAATTGTTTGGTCGATTGTTCGAGCAGTTCTGGGAGAACGCCGGGGTACCCGCTGAACGGGAGCTAAACGAACCGGGGAGACCTCCATCGACTCCACCTCCCCGCCAGGCACGGCGGAAACAATCCTGGGAACGGCGCATCCTGAACTGGGCGGACCCTGAGGATGGGGAAAACGAAATGCAGGTTCCAGGATACAGCCCCGTGCGCGTTTTAACGTATAAAGATTTCAGCGATTTCACCGCAGAGGAAATGCAAGAGATGGTTCACCTGATCCACTGGATCAGCCGAAACCTGGCCGTTCAATTTGGGCGTCGCATGCGCCAGACTCACCGGTTGGATCGCTTCGACTTCCGGAAAACCCTGAGAAAAAACCTTCGACGGGGAGGAGAAATCGTTGATCTGTCTTATCGAACGCGTAAACAACAAAAATTTCGCCTCCTGATTCTTTGCGATGTCAGCCGATCCATGGATTTGTACAGCCGTTTTCTGATCCAATTTATTTATGCCTTCCAGAACGGGTATCGCAGTATCGAAACATTCGTGTTCAGCACCTCCCTTTTTCGAATCACCGATATTCTACGACAGGGCGATATTCCGGGGGTGCTGTCTCGCCTGGCCGTAACGGTTCCCGAATGGTCGGGCGGTACCCGTATCGGCGAGTCTCTGGAACGGTTTCTACACCAATATGGGAAGTTCTACCTGGACCGTCGGACAGTGGTGATGATCCTGTCGGATGGTTGGGACACCGGAGATACGAAGATACTGTCTCAAACCATGGCCGAGATCCACCGATGCTCCGCCTTTGTCATCTGGCTGAATCCGTTGATGGGATATCGGGCATACGAGCCCAGTTGCCGGGGAATGCAAGCGGCCCTGCCCTATATCGATGTACTGGCACCGGTACACAATGTGGACAGTCTGAAATCGCTGATCCGCCTGCTGATACAACTGCGTTGCAAGGCCGGCCTCCGAAAACGTGCCCGGGGGCCCGACACCCCAACAACATCCATAAATAATCAAGGCAAATGAAGGATTTTCAGAAGATCCTACAAACCCTCCATCAATGGCAATTGCAAGATCGGTCCGCCGTGATGGTGACCGTGGTTCGGGTAGCCGGCAGCACCTATCGCCGTCCAGGTGCCCGTATGCTGATCGCCGGAGACGGGGAAATGGTCGGGACGGTAAGCGGCGGTTGCCTGGAAGCCGATATCGCCACGCATGCACAGTCGGTGCTGGAAAACAACCAACCCGCCCTGCTCACATACGATACCTTGTCCGATGATAATACGGTATGGGGACTGGGCACCGGCTGCAATGGCATTATGGAAGTACTCCTGGAACCCATTTCCCATCTTGGTAACGAATGGGACTATCTGGCCTTTTTCCAGTCCATACAGTCGGGATACCAACCAGGCTATTTTTTGACGCTCTTGTCTGCAGAAGGAGAGTGTCCCTTTGCATTGGGTGCTCACCTGGCCCTCTATCCAGATGGAAGGGCCGTTGGACAATTGAGTACACCGGAAATTCTGCAATGGATCAAGCAGCCGTTATCGATTCCCGGTAACAAAACCTATCATCACTTGGAATATAAGGGGTCCAAATTCCGGGCGGAATTGTTACTGGAGAAAATGGAACCCCCGCCGGAGCTGGTTCTCTTTGGTGCCGGACAGGACGCCGAACCGGTGGTAGAGCTGGCCCGATTTCTGGGATGGCGCGTGGTAGTGGTGGATCATCGTCCCCTGTATGCCCGAAAAGAGCGCTTTCCCGAAGGCACCCAGGTCTTTCTGGAGGATTACAGCGCTTTTTTAACCAACCGACCCATCCAACCGGAAAATCCGGTCATTGTGATGACCCACCATTTCTTACACGACCTCAGCATATTGAAATACCTGGTTCAGCATCCTCCCGTTTATGTAGGGGTGTTGGGTCCCCGCCGCCGCACACAACAACTGTTGCATCAGCTGAAAATCGACCGGGAATGGCACCCCCAATTCCCGCAAAGGCTGTTCAGTCCTGTGGGTCTGGATATCGGTTCCGAAAGTCCCGAAGAAATCGCCCTTGCCATCGTATCGGAAATCCAGGCCGTATTGTCTGGACGTAAGGGAAGTTCGCTGAAATTCCGCAAAGGCCCCATTCACCGGGGTTAGTCCATCGCAAGCCCGTCAGGCCTTCGCTTCAGGCAAGTAAGGATAGGGCAGGGGGGAAATTAAACCCTCCGGCGCTGGAGGAATTGATTCCTTTTCTGAACAATTTGAGTCATAATGGAAAGGGCAATTTCCGCCGGACTCTGCGCATCAATCGGCAGTCCTACCGGGGCATGGATTCGTTTCAATTGATCCTTGGTGAGTCCCGCTTGCAACAGACGCTTTATACGCCGCTCATGGGTTCGGCGGCTGCCCAGAGCCCCCACATAAGCCACAGAACTTCGCAACAAAATTTCCAGAGCCGGATCATCGATTTTGGGGTCGTGGGTTAGGGTCACCGCATAGGTCTCTTCGTGAAGCGGAAGTTCCCGGAGGGCTTCCTGGGGCCAACGATTATCCAGCACGTCTGGAAGCACCTCAAAGCGCTCCCCCGAGGCGAACAGCTTGCGGGGATCCACAACAATGGTAACAAATTCCAATTCTCGGGCAAACTTGATTAAGGGCAAAGAGATGTGCGCCGCACCAATCAGAAGCAATACCGGTTTCCGGGGAAAAAAATGCAGGAATATCTCCTCGCCATCGACGGTGATTACCCGACTCCTCTGCTGCTGCCAGAAAGTGGGGAGCGCCTTTTGGAGGTTCGGCGAAAGCGGCTTTCCAGACGGGGACTTATCGGGATTCAACACTAGACAATGATGGTATTGACGGGGGGATAACCAGGTCAGCACCAGGGCCGGTTCGTTGGCGTCCAATGCAGTTATCAATCGGTTCCAGATTTGCCGGTCTTCCGCACGTCCGGTGAAGTTGAAATGCGGCTCCACCAGAACCCGGATTCGCCCGCCACAGGATAAACCCACCGACCAAGCCCGTTCGTCGTCCACGCCAAATTCCAGAACCACCGGCCGTCCCGTGGTTAAGACGGTTTCCGCCGCCTGAATCACGGCTCCCTCAATGCAACCGCCGCTCACAGAGCCACATACCTGTCGATCGTCCCGGATGATCATCACCGAACCTACACCCCGCGGGGAAGAACCCCATGTGGTAATCACCCGGGCCATGACCAGGCGATGTCCCCGTTCCAACCATTGCATCACCGTCGGCAACACGTCTCGCATCTGCCAACCCCCCTTTACGACGAAAAAGATAAAGGCATTCCCCCGTTTTCACAAGAAAAAAACGGGGAGGCATCCCCGAATGGGCGCCGTAAAGGGATCGATGCGAGTCCTATTTGACAAGTTATCTTTTGCTTGATTAAAATTTCACATGATCCTAAATTGAAATGGGACGGATAAAACTGGAGGAAGGAAATGCAGAAACGGTTCAAAGACCTCAAAGAGGGTGAATGCTTTCGTCTGGTGGAAAATCCCATACGGTATTATGGGGAACCCGTTACTCTGATTAAAATTCCGGTGTTGCGCAATTACTTTCGCACAACCGGTTATGTCCGTAACGCCCGCCTGAAGGAGACGCACCGAGTCTCTTTACCCAAATATTATCACATAAAAGACGACGCGTTGGTAGAGGTTGTTAAAGAGTAAACCCCCAGGAAATACATCAAGATGCTTTTCCGAATAAAAACCATTAACCGGAGGGTTTCTGTGGCTTCCACCACTCAAATGGGAAACAAGAAAATGGCTAAGCCTATTCAGGATTTTTATCCGGACGAACTGGCCCATTGTTACGGTTGCGGCCGTTTGAACCCACAGGGCCTTCAAATCAAAAGTTACTGGGATGGGACAAAAGCCGTGGCATCCTTTACCCCCAGAGCCTACCACACGGCCATCCCGGGATTTGTGTACGGTGGATTGATCGCTTCGCTGATCGATTGTCATGGCACCGGCACCGCCGCTGCCGCGGCCTATGCGGCGCAGGGACGACCCCCCGGGAGCAAGCCCCATTTACGCTTTGTTACAGCCTCCCTGAAAGTTGACTACCTGAAACCCACGCCCATCGATAAGGTGCTGGTACTAACGGCTCGACCGGTGGAAATCAAAGGCCGCAAAGTTGTTGTGGATGTGGAATTGCTGGCGGATTCGGAAAAATGTGCCATTGGACGGGTGGTTGCAGTTCAGCTTCCTGAGGAGTGGACCCCTGCGGGGAGTTCCCCGGGACAATAAGGACGCCCGGGCCGTGCATCGAAATCAACGGAGTAAGAAATTCAATAGCCGGGCCACCTCAGGAAACGGTGGACTTTTTCCCCTTGGGCTCCGGGCTAAGGGAAAATCCCAGCGATCGATTTCGGGCGGCGGGGCGGGAGACGGCCTCGGTTTTTCCTTCGGAGAGGCACCGCTTAAAACACCATTTTTAACACCATGCGGTAACGCGCAGCACCCTGCCGGACAACATCAATGGCCTGATTGATCCGGGAGAGGGGAACGAGTTCGACCTTGGCCTGGATTTGATGCAATCGCGCAAACTGAAGCATTTGCTGGATACGCCTGCGGCCGCCGATTGTCGAAGCACAGATCACCTTGTGGCCCTCCAGGAGATGGGCCGGGGAAAAATTGAAGGTTTCGCCCGGAGCCCCAACGAAACAAAGGGTTCCTCTGGGTCGCAACATCTGAAGAAAACGTTTCCAGTCCAGCGGTCGATAAACAGTGGAGATCAGAAAATCCAGAGAACGGCGGTATTTTTTCTCGTACTCATCGTCCTGAAGGCACACGAACTGATGCGCTCCCATTTGCAAAGCCTCCGTCTCTTTTTCCGGAGAATGCGAAAAAGCCGTCACCTCACACCCCATGGCCCGGGCGAACTGAAGGGCCAAGTGTCCCAGCCCACCTATGCCGATCACTCCCACACGATTCGCCGCCGTCATCCGCCACTCCACAAGGGGAGAAAAAACGGTTATGCCCGCACAAAGCAACGGCGCCGCCTGTTCCGGGGGGATGCCGTCCGGAACGGGAAAGGCAAATCGGCTGTCCACGATGCAATGCTCCGCAAAACCACCGGGGCGCCCCACACAGGTGGCTTCCTCATGGGGACAAAGATTCTCCCATCCGGAGGCACACCATTCACAATGGAAACAAGAATTGGACTGCCAACCGATTCCCACACGCTGTCCGATTTTCAAATGGGTTGCCTGCTCACCCAGACGCTGAACGATCCCGATGATTTCGTGTCCCGGCACCAGAGGGTATTGGGAGATTCCCCAGTCGTTATCGATCAGGTGCACGTCGCTGTGGCAGATACCGCAATATTCCACTTTGACATCGACCTCAAAGGGGCTCAACGAATCGGCCCGTTCGATGATGGTGGGTTCCAGCCGGGCGCCGGGTTGTTTTACTGCATAGGCACGGATCTTCATACCAACCTCCGCTGACGATCGGTAACTTTAAAAATACAAAAGCGGTATTCCTTAAGGCAACGATGGAAAAAATTGGCGAGGGCAAACAAGGAAGGTTCCGGTCAGGATGGGGATTCGTGCACGGGTTCAAATGTCTTATAATATACATTATGTAAACATACAAGGCCGAAACCACCCACCCACTCCCATCCACCCCTTCCTTGGTCAGGCCAGTGAAAAAGGTTGCTTGTTCATCAAAAGGATCTTTTCCATCAACTGAAATTGCTTTAAATAGGGCGAAATTTCGTCGATATCCCGAATGAAATCCTCAAAATGGTAATCCGTCAACCGACTCAACAATTCATTGAGAAGATCGTTAAAAAGCATCAACAAATATTCCACCTGCTCCGATTGCAAATCGCCGGTATAGCCGAAAATGTCCTGAACATCACCATGGAAGGTTAAATCCTTTAATGCAGGAAACAATTCCTTATACTCAGAAAATTTAGACGCGAAAATTTGCCGTACCGTGGCACTATCCAGCTTCTCTTCAAAAATGTGATAAACAAAATAAAACAAGTCTGACAACACATCCTTCATGGAAAGAACATGGGAATTCTCTTGGTTGAACAACCAGGCATGGAAGTCCCGCTTGCTCAACAACCGTTGTTCCACGATAAAGCGTCCTTCCTTCAACGTACTCAAATACTCACCGATGTCCGCCACATCCCGCCTGTTCGGCACCCAACCGTCAATACCCCCACGGCGCCATTGTAAAAGAAGCGTGATCATCTGGGGCGTTTGCAAGAAGACGATGCCGTCGAACTGTTTTTCTTGAAGATAAGTCTTTAATCGATCGAAGGGATATTCCGACAAATCGCCTTCGAGAACTCGGAAATAAGTGGCCTTCTCTCTGGAACTTTCCAGACGCACAGGAACCCGTTTTAAGAACTCCACCAGAAACTCTTCCACATCGCCCTGTTGGGGGCAAGAAACGATATATACCCGATCCATGCCGATTTCGTTTAAGAACGGCTGAATGGCATCTCCTTGGTCAAGGATGAACAGCGGGATTTGCTCTCTCTGGAAAACTTCTCGGAAAGAAAACAAGGTTTCCCAAGCATTTTTCAACGCCGCAGGACGATCGATGATGATGGCGGAAACCCGATCTTCGGCGTAGAGAAGATATTTCTCCAACCCCTGACACCGGGATTGAGGAATACAATCGAAACCCAACTGAAAAATATGGCGGCACAGAGATTGCAATAAGGCGGGATCTTTTGAAAAAATCAACACTTGACCTAAGGACACTTCCCTGTCTCCTTATGTTTTCGACACTAAGGATTATCGGTTGTTGCGCGGGAATGGGTTAGAAAGAAAATATTTTCGTTCCCGTTTGGCGCCACCGGCCCGTCGCCGTGAGGACAAAAGCTCCCTTTCCCTATGCGGCGCCAGAGCCCGTGGGAGGGTTTCCACCCACCCGTAAGCCTCGGCATCGGGGGGATCACGCACAGGATGGTTTTTCCCGGGGCCTGAAACCGCAGCACCCATCTATATTCGCAATTGCGGATATGCGGCTATTTAAACTTCCGGGCCTTTTCAATGAAATATTCATGTATCCGTAGATCAGAGGTCAACTCCGGATGAAAAGTAGCCACCAGAACATGGTCGTTTTCGGCCATCACCACATCCTCTCCATGAAACCCAACGGCCCGTACCCCCTCCCCTATCTCCACGATTTTCGGTGCCCGTATAAACACACCCTCAAATGTTCCGGAATGGTTGATGTTTACCCGTACGGCATCCACAAAGGAGTCGATCTGACGCCCATAGGCGTTGCGTTGCACCACGATATCGATCAAATTCAACGTTTCCAGAGGATGATTGACGATTTTCCGGGCCAGGGTGATCAATCCGGCGCAGGTCCCGAACACCGCACGTTCCCGGGCAAAATCCCGAATTGCATCGAATAGAGCGATTTCTTTTAGGAGTTTGACGAAAGTAGTCGATTCCCCCCCGGGCATTATCAAACCCATCAGCCCGAAAAGGTGCTCTGGTTTGCGCACCAGAAGCGTTTCTACTCCCAGCCGTTGCAAAGCCTTTTGATGAAGGGCAAAGTCGCCTTGCAGTGCCAGAATGCCGAATTTCATTCCTTTACCAGCCTCGTGCCGCTAATTTTTCTTCTTCGCTAAGCTCGTGGATATCGATACCCCGCATGGGTTCTCGCAACCCCTCGGACACTCGGGCGATGAGGTCAAAGTCCCGATAGTGGGTGGTGGCCATAACGATAGCACGGGCCCGTTTGGGAGGGTCTTCGGACTTGAATATACCACTGCCCACAAAGACCGCCTCTGCACCCAGTTGCATCATCAAAGAGGCGTCCGCGGGTGTAGCAATGCCTCCAGCGGCGAAGTTGGGTACGGGCAGTCGGCCATGCTCTTTCACATACTGCACCATTTCCAAGGGAGCGCCGATGTTTTTCGCATAAATTACCAGCTCTTCATCGCCCAGGGTGGTTATGTGTTGGATTTCTCGCTGCACCGCCCGCATATGGCGAACCGCTTCAACGATGTTGCCGGTACCGGCTTCCCCCTTGGTGCGCAATAGGGCGGCGCCTTCCGCAATCCGGCGTAAAGCCTCTCCCAGATTCCGGCAACCACAAACAAAGGGGATTTTGAATTTGTGTTTGTCAATATGGTACTCTTCGTCCGCCGGGGTCAACACCTCGCTCTCGTCAATAAAATCGATTCCCAGGGCTTCAAGGATCTGTGCCTCTGCAAAATGGCCAATGCGGCATTTGGCCATAACAGGTATGGACACGGCTTTCTGGATTTCTTTTATCAATTGGGGATCGCTCATTCGTGCCACCCCACCCTGAGCTCGGATGTCCGCGGGTATGCGTTCCAGGGCCATGACCGCCACCGCACCGGCATCTTCGGCGATCCGGGCCTGTTCCGCATTGGTCACATCCATGATGACACCACCTTTGAGCATCTCGGCCAGGCCCACTTTCAATTTGTAATCTTTATCCGTTAACATGACCGCCACTCCTCTATTTTCCATCCGGAAAATTTAGGGTCAACCCCGTCCAAAAGCAAGGCCATTTCCTTCCTTGGCGGGTCGATGGACTCCCTTTCAAAACATAATAATGATCCGCTTGAATGTCGCTATCGGGACGCTCATCGTCTTGATGCGCGATAAACCGATCCCACTCCCGATTTTCCGATGCGGCGTTATCGTTCCTTCCTTCAGGTGGTATCCAAATTTCTTTTCTCGTGCTCTTTCGCTAAGATGTTTGGCATTTTCAATGGTTCGTAGCAACGCCTTCGGGGCAAGCACTCTTCCGGACACACCATGTCATCGTCCGGCCCCACATGGTGAAGGGTTTTCAAGCAAAAAAATTGATCGTAGGGATAGTGTACCTCCATGTAATGCTCGTTCTGCAGATCCGGTACATAACTGGCTTTTGCTCTTAAATATTGACAAATGGGAATTTCCGGGTGCTCTGGGTTTTTGATGTATCGCATAAGCATTCCCTCTTAGCGTTTTTCAGGCCTGTAAAAATGTTCGCAATGTTTTCGACACCAGATTGCGTGTCAGCACAACCTTATATCGATTGTGCTCCAGAGGATCGGCCTCTTTTACGGCCGACTCCGCCGCCCTGTCAATGCGTTCTTCGGTCAGGGTTTTATTCATCAAAACCGCCTCGGCTTGGGAAACCCGCCAGGGGATGGGGGCCACCCCTCCAAGTACAATGCGGATGTGTCTCACCACCGTGTTTTGAATCTTTGCCACCACAGCCACACTGGCCAGGGCAAAATCCATGGATTGTCTTTCTCGAAACTTCAGATACCGGGAGCGGGTACCCTGTTCCGGTCGGGGGATATACAAACGGGTGACGATTTCATTGGGCTGAAGAATGTTCTCCCGGGCCAGGTTATCTTCCGGCAATTGAAAGAAGGTTTCTAATGGCAGGGTCCGTTCGCCGTCGGGACTCCATATTTCCACGGAAGCGTTCAAAGCCATCAATGCGGGGGCGGTATCCGAGGGATGAACGATATAACAGGGTCCGCCTCCCAGAATGGCATGATATTTATTCAATCCTTCCACGGCGTAACACATGTCGCCACCCTTTTTTAAGCAGTGATATTCAGAACCGCGAAAATACCAGCACCGGGGACGTTGGCAGATGTTTCCCCCAATGGTTCCCATGTTTCGCAATTGGGGTGTGGCGATCGAAGCCACCGCCTGGGCTAACACGGAATATTTTTCCTGGATGAGAGGGTGTTCGGCGATATCTGAAAGCCGGGTGGCGGCGCCAATCTCCAATCCCTTGGTAGTTTCCCGAATACCTTCCATTTCCCGAATGTGTTTAATATTAATGACCTTCCGGGGCTGAATTACGCCTTCTTTCATCAGGCCCAATAAATCGGTGCCTCCCGCTAAAAGGGCGCTTTTTTGAAAATCCCGCTCCAGGAAATTGGACAATGCCTGGAAGTCTTTCGCGTCTATATACTCGAAAGGAAACATACAGGCCTCCTGTTATACTTTCTTTTCCTGATACCAAGCATTGAGCACCCGGTCCGGCGTCATGGGTAATTCCCGTAGGCGAACACCAATGGCATTGTAAACGGCATTGGCAACCGCCGCCGCCGTGGGGATGGTAGGTGGTTCACCAATACCGATGACTCCGCGTTCCGGTTCATCATATAAAATGATTTCGATTTCGGGGGTTTCTTTGGCACCCAGAATCTTATAACTTTCGTAATTGGCATTCACCATGGTGCCGGTGGTGGGATCCAGGTGACGCTCTTCCAGCAAAGCATAACTAATGCCCTGGAGAATTCCTCCGTTAATCTGGCTCTCGGTGGTCAGACGGTTTAATATCAGTCCACAATCCGCAACGGCAACCACTTTTTCCACTTGAATGGAGCCCGTTTCGGTATCCACGGCAACCTGGGCAAACTGACATCCGGCCACCCCAGCCGAGGAGAGTCCCTCCACCCATTCTCCGTGCACCTCCAGGGATTCCGTCTCCAGAGTCTGGCAGATCTCTTCCCAGGTAAGCCTGCGGGTTTGGCTGCCCTGAATTAAAATGTTTCCTTTTTGCCAGGTCAATTTTTCCCGGGGTACACCGGTATAACGAGCGACCCGGTCTAACAAAGCACGCTTGGCCTTCTCTGCTGTGTGCTTTATGGCAGGGGCGACGGAGGGACTGGTGGTACTGCCTCCCGATGCCCCTGAATAGGGATAATTGGAATCGCCAATCAGGGGACGTATCCACTTCACATCGATTCCCAGTTCCTCGGCCACTACACCGGCCACATAGGTTCGGGTACCCGTACCTATGTCCTGGGTTCCGCAGCGTACTTCTATGGAGCCGTCCGGGTAGATGGTCATGGAGGCCTGGGTTTTCCGTCCTCCGGGCCACCAGATGCTGGCGGCCATCCCCATCCCCCGTTTTAGAGGTCCTGGATCACTTCCCGGTGGTTTGCGTCTCCGATTCCAGCCTATTTTTTCCGCCCCCAGCCGCCACTCTTTCCGGCGGGTAGGACTGGGATCGTTCTTCAAGCGAAAATCCAGAGGGTCCATCCCCACTTTTTCCGCCAGCTCGTCCATCATCTGTTCCATGGAGAACGAAGCCTGGGGGCATCCGGGGGCCCGAAACGGCCGTGCCGCCCCCGCGTTGATCAGAACATCATAATGAACGTGTTTCCAGTGAGGAACGGCATAGATGAAAGGTAAACGGACATTGGCATTGGTCGCAATTCCTCCCGTTCCATAAGTGACGGCATGAAAGGCCACCAGGGAACCCTCCTTGCGAGCCCCCATCTTAATGGTCTGGATGCTATTGGGACGATTTCCGGCCCCGACGAAGTCTTGCTTGCGGGATAACATCAGCTTTACCGGAGCACCGGCTTGTTGGGATAAACGTGCCGCAATCGCGGTGTAG
>WFTQ01000105.1 GCA_015485355.1 bacterium
CCCCACCACCCCCAAATCTTGTCCCGAAGGGACAATCGAACAAACGGTTCATCGGGCGGCAACACATCGGCGGTATTCATCCCATCCCGTCCCCCTGGGGACGGGGATTGGTTTGGGGGGATGCCATTGATTCCCACAAAGGAATTTATGGGCTACGGGCAACCCGTCCCTGCCGGAACGGATTTAGGTGGTGGATGTACCAAAACCCATCGCGGAGCGATGGGATGCCAATAACCCATATTTTCAAATATGGGAAACCTCAGAATGACAGGGGGGCGGGGTGTCATCCGTAGCGTTCAATCAGAATGGCATTACCCATGGCACCGGCGGCGCAGGCGGCCACCAGAGCCCATTGACCGTCCTCTCGAATCAATCGATTCACCGCGGTGGTCACCAGCCGGGCACCCGTGGCCCCAAAGGGATGTCCCAGGGACAAAGATCCACCCAAGGTATTGAATTTTTCCATAGGTATTTCTCCCACGGCCTTATCCCGTCCCAGTTTTTCCCGGGCGAACGTATCCGAGGCCAACAATTTCAGGTTGGCCAGAATCTGAGCCGCAAAGGCCTCGTGAAATTCAAATACGTCGATATCCGACAGCGCCAAACCGGTCTTGTCCAGCAATTCGGGGGTTGCATAGGCGGGACCCAGCAGCAATTCGTCGTCGGGGTCCTGGGCGGTATAGACGTAGTCGCGCAAATAGGCTTTGGGTTGCAGTCCCATCCGGCGGGCGGTGTCTTCGGCCATGATCAGGGTTACCGCCGCCCCGTCGGTAAGGAACGAGGAGTTCCCGGCCGTGAGGGTACCATGGGGTTTAACAAAGGCGGGTTTTAATCGGGCCAATTTTTCCAGGGTGGTATCGGCCCGGGGCCCATTATCGAATTCGATCCGCCGATAATCGGGAGGCACCTGAACGGGAATCACTTCTTCCTTCAACAGGCCTTCCTGGACGGCCCGAGCGGCATTGCGATGAGACCGCAGGGCGTATTCATCCTGTTCCCGGCGGCTTACCCCGATGCGACTGGCTAACATCTCGCAATCTTCTCCCATGGTGCGGCCGGTGGTGAACTCCGCCACCTGCGGAATCTCCGGCAGCAGGTCCGAAGGACGCAGCCCTTTAAAAAACGTTAAATAGTCCGCCACTCCGCGATATTTCTGAGCTTCCACCAGCTTTTGACGAAAGCGTTTGCGAAAACGGATGGGAACATCGGTAAGGCTTTCGGTGCCTCCGGCCAGCACCACCCGGGCCTGTCCGGTTCGAATGAGGTCCATTCCGACAGTGACGGCCTTGTTGGCCGAAATGCAGGCCAGGGTCAGGGTCGCCGCGGGAACCCGGCGAGGGATCCCGGCAGCCAGGGCGGCATCGCGCGCCACATTGGGCGTACGAACGTTCTGAATCACCGTTCCCATCAGTACCCAGTCAATCTGCTGGGGCGGGAAATCGGTCTTCTCTAGCAGGGCCCGCATCGCCAGACGCGCCAGATCGAAAGATGTTAACTCCCGATATCCGGTGTTGGAACGCTGAAAAGGTATGCGTACCCCATCGATAAACACCACTTGCGGTAAAGTCCGGGCAGTCATAGCCTGATTCTCCTTGCTGTTCTGTTGTGAAAGAATTTACATAAAAAACCCTTCCAGGCAAATCCGGAAATTGGAAAAAGCAAGGGAATGGGCCTGCTCCGGTATTGCTCATCCTTTTCCAGGAATTCCAGGCCGCCTCATCGATGACGTTCAACCGCTCCCGTTTCCCGAGAGAGGAAAACATGGACCCGCTCGAGGCGCAAGGTTCCCGTCTCCGGACCGGGATGGCCAGCAGCAGCATCCTGGAGGACTTGCCATGGTTCCGGGGAGAAAACCGGGCGGCAAGGCAGGGATCGGCGGTACCGCCACAACGCCCCCTCGGCCGGCTCACCCAAATGCGCCTTCCCCTTCACTCGGCCCGTTTTTCGTTGTAACATCCCAGCATGCGAAAATCGGTGGTTAACTTTTGAACTTCCTGCAGGGCCTGTTTGACGGGGGCGTCCTGTTGATCGCCTTCAAAATCCAGAAAAAAGGCAAAGCTGCCCCGCAAATTGGGCATGGATTCGATGCGGGTCAGATTAATCCCCCGCCGGGCGAAGACCTCCAGCACCCGGAACAGGGTACCGGCCTTATGCTCCGTGGAAAAGACGATGGAACATTTTGTTCCTCTTTCTTGAAGAGGTTCCCGGGCAAAGATCAGAAACCGGGTTATATTGTGAGGAAAGTCCTCAATATTTTCCTTGATAATTTCCAGGTTATAAAGCTCGGCGGCCAGTTTACTGGCAATGGCCGCGGACGAGGGAGGGGTGGTCTCGGCAATCATCCGGGCGGCGCCCGCGGTATCGTAATAGGGAATGGGTTGCAACCGGTTGCGGGCCAGAAACTGACGGCATTGTTCCAGCGCCTGGGTATGGGAATACACGCTGTGCAGTTCCCGATAGTCGCCCCCCCGGGGCACCAATAAACAGTGATGAATATGCAATTCCACCGCCCCGACGACATGAAGCGAGGTGCCCAGCACCAGTTGATTGACCTGATTGACCTGGCCCCCGGTGTTGTTTTCGACGGGAACGATTCCGTAATCGAAAATGCCGGCTTCCACTTCTTCAAAGATTTCGGTAAACTCGGTACAGGGGATGGGCACCAGAGCGGCATCCCACACCCGGGCGGCCACCTCGCTGTAAGCCCCATGCTCCCCCTGAAAGGCCACCAGTTTCAGGTTACGGTTCAATAATTTCTTGCTTTCGCCCAAAATCTCCTTATACAAACGCCGATAAAAGTCCGCTTCCACCAGTCCCTGGGCATATTGGCGGGCCTCCTGTAATCCATTCGGGAGGATCTGTTTCGCTGCATCGGCATCCAGGCGGCTCAATTTCAGCAGCAACTCCATGCGTTCATCCAGCAGTTTAATCAACCGATAGTCGATTGTTAACAGATGTCGGCGGATGTCTTCCAGGTTCACGTTTCCCCCTGCGATTGTTTTTCTTCACTGAATTGTTGATGGAAGTGCACCAGCCGGCGCAACTTGTGCATCATCCGGGAGAATTGCTGAGGATCCAGCTGTTGGTCTTTGTCGGAGAGGGCCTGAGGGGGACGATAATGGACCTCCACCAGCAGGCCATCGGCGCCGGCGGAGACGGCGGCCAAACTCATGGATCCGACCATGGAGGCGCGTCCCGTGGCGTGCGAAGGATCGATGATGATGGGCAGATGGGTCAATTCTTTCATCGCGGGGACGGCGCTAATGTCCAGAGTATTCCGGGTATAGGTCTCGAAGGTACGGATGCCGCGCTCGCACAATATCACGTTGGGATTACCGGCATTCAGGATGTATTCGATGCTGTAGAGCCACTCCCTTAAAGAGGAATACATGCCCCGTTTCAACAATACCGGCTTGTCGGTCTTCCCCACTTCCTTCAGCAGGGCAAAATTTTGCATATTGCGGGTGCCGATCTGGAGCACGTCGGCGAATTCGCACACCCAGGAAACGTCCCGCGGGTCGACGACCTCGGTGACCACGGGCAATCCGGTTATCCGACCGGCCTTTTCCAGCAGCTTCAATCCCTGTAGACCCAGACCCTGAAACGCATACGGCGAGGTGCGCGGTTTGAAAGCCCCGCCCCGCAACATGTCCGCACCGGCTTCCTTCACCTTCAATGCCGTGGCCAGGATTTGTTCTTCGCTCTCCACGCTGCAGGGCCCGGCAATCACCACAAACCCTTCGCCCACACGGACGTGTTTTACCTGGATAATGGTTTTATCCCGACCATTTCGAGCCGCCAGCTTCAGTTGATCCATCCACCCGCCCCCTCTTCTGACTCTTCCCGCCGGCATCAATATAAGGAAAAATTTGCGTTACGGAAAGCCCTGAAGGGCATGGCCAGGGAAAGGGGTCGCCTTTTCGGGAGGGTCAAGGATTCGGGCCGGGGACCGGCGTCCCGAATAAAGGAAATTTCCGGCAAAAAAACGTCCAACGGTTCAGGTTTCTTCATATTCCGGGCCGTTCCCTCCTTCCGGCGGGGTAAAACGCCCCCCTTTGGCGGTGATGGCTCCGCAATGCACACAATTGGGAGCATTGATGGTCAATTGCTTTTCTCCATCGGCTTCGGTCCATTCATACACCAGCGCGGGGCACATCTGAACCCACATTTCGCCGATCTCCCGGGGAACATCCGTGCGAATGCGGAGGTGATTGGGCATGGTATCCCGGCTGCGGTTGCCGCTGGCGTAAACGCTGGACAATTTGTCGAAGATGTATTGGTTATCCGGCCTGGGGTAGTTGCGTTGGCCGGCAAAGACGGGATGCTCTCCGTCCGGTTTGACCGAAAATTTTCCTCCCGGGAAAGCGCCGCCGGTCAGGCTCATCAGCCCGGCCAACAGGCTGCCGGTAAAAAACCCGTACTGAAACGCCTGACGCATGTTGCGTACTCGGTACAGATCTTTCCAGATAAAACTGTTTTTGATTTTTGCATCGAAAATGCCGAGGGTATGGGGGGATTGAGGATCGTTTCCGGCCTTCAACACTTCGAAGATGGCTTCTGCGGCCAGAATACCCGACCACATGGCATAATGGATGCCCTTCAGGGCGGGGACGTTGACGAATCCCGCCGCATCCCCTATGAACAGGGCGCCGGGCACATGCAACTGTCGCGGCAAGGAATAGAATCCCCCTTCGGGGATGGTTTTGGCCCCCCAGCCCTTTTCCAGGCGTTTCCCGCCATCCAGAATCCCTTTTACCAGTGGATGCAGCTTGAACTGCTGCAGCAAATCGTGAACCGACAGCGAGGCGTCAGCATAGTCCATTCCCACCACCAGACCGATGGACACCCGGTCCCGGCCCATGGGATACATAAAACTTCCCCCGAACTCGCGGTATTTCTTTCCCGTTCGCAGAGGCCACCCCATGGTATGGATGACCCGATGCAGGGGCCGGGGAACCTCCCAGATTTCTTTCACTCCCAGGGCGTAAATCTGAGGATTTTCCCGCTCAATCCGGAAAAGGTCCAGAATGGTCTGGGTGAGGTGTCCCAGGGTGCCTTCTCCCACCACGGTCACCCGGGCCAGCATATCGGAGCCGGGCTCGTAGTTGCCCATGGGCCGGCCGTTGCGGTCCAATCCTTTATCGTCGGTGCGTACGCCGAGCACCCGCTGATCGTCCACCAGCACTTTGACGGCGGCGGTTTCGGGCAGAATCATGACCCCCAATTCCTCGGCCTTTCCCGCCAGCCATTGCCCGATCCGGCTCAGGGAGGCCACATAATTCCCGTGATTGCGCATGGAAGGCGGCATGAAGGGGACTTTCAAGGCCTTCTTTTCGGTTAACAAGTACAGGGCTTCGTCCTCCACCGGGCCGTAAAAAGGCAAATCCTGAGGGGAAAGTTCGGGGAACAATTTGTGAAACGCCCCGGGATGCACCACGGCACCGGAGAGTAGGTGGGCGCCGGGATATTTCCCCTTTTCCAGCACCACGATGGGCATCTCCCCCAGTTGCTCCTGCACCTCGGGGGCGGATTGGAGCAACTGCGCCAGCCGAATGGCTCCCGCAAGGCCTGCCGGACCCGCCCCTACAAACAGGACACCGACCTCAAAACGTTCCTCTTCATTTTCCGAGGGTGAGGCCACAAACTCTGCACTGGAAATCGGCGGCCGATATTCCGACGGAATGAAACGCATGGTTGACCTCTCTTCATTGGTTTCGTCCATGACCAAAATATGGGCGAAAAGCGGTTACATAATCAAGACGTTTGAAAAATTTTGCCGAAAGGAGGGGCGGGACAAGGCTATCCCTTGCCCAGAGAGAAGAGTTTTTGCTTCAATCGGGAGAAAAAACCCCTCTGCTCCTCGGGTTCGGGAATCCGAATGGGCTCGGGGTCTTCATTCTTCAGAATTCGGGCGGGAAAATGTTCCACCAGTGCCTGGATGTAGTCTTCTTCCACGTGTCGCCGAAGCTGTTTCACGGCTTCGGCCAACCGGAAAGTGCGGCTCCGGGCGTTGTGGGCATCGGAGCCCAGAAAATGCACCAGCCGATGTTCCACCATCCACATGGCGATCTTTTGTACCCGCCGTCCAAAGTCTCCCGTGACACTGCCGGCATTCACCTGGAGCAGGGCTCCGTATTTCAGATATTCCAACACTGTTTCGGGATTTTCCAACACACTGCTATAGCGCTCGGGATGAGCAATAATGGGAACCAATCCGTCCATTTTTAATTTGAAGAGGGCCTCGGACACCCCGGAGGGCATAAGAAACAGCGGAAACTCCAGCAGCACATATTTTCCCAGGCCTGCCAGGGTTCCCACGCGGGTACGCTTAACGGTCTCGTTCATATAGTGATGAAAAAATATTTCCGATCCGGAAAAGACCTGGATGGGGATGTTTTCGTGTTCCAGCCGATCCTGAAGTTCGGTCAACTTTCGAAAATAGTGCTCTTCCAGTTCCGGGGGAATGAGCTCCTGAAAATGGGAAGTGGCAAACACCCGGGTGATCCCCTGATCCCGGGCCATCTTCAGCATCTCCACCACTTCTTCCAGGCTGACGGGCCCATCATCAAACTGATAAATGAGATGGTTATGAATGTCGTACATCATGCACCCACGGTATCATCGATTATAAGAATCGTTGGCCGCTGGAAAATATTTACCCCGATTTCGCCTCCCTCGTCTTTACGGTCCGGAATTTTTGGACCATTGAAAACATCTGTCTGAACGGGATCCTGGGAGGGGTATCCTTTTCACCGCCGGATTGACCCAGGTGATCGCTGCCGGGAGACTTGTTGGTCCTCAGCCCCACCCGGGGGCCGCCGCATTTACTCGAAATGCACATGCCGGGCGGTTCAGCCCGGTTTCAATCGGGGAATGGAGGCGGCGTCGGGAAAAACTTCCCGAACCGACAGCCGATGGGCCTCGAACAGTCGCTCCAGGATGGTTTCGTATTCCGCGCGGACAAAACCCTGCACCTGACGGAGGATCTCGGCGTGCCGATTTACCAGATACAGTGCGGGAACCGTGGTAAACCCCAGCCGGCGAGACAAGCGGTACTCGGGGAAATCCACCACCACGGGGAAATGGATTCCGTGCCGCTTAACCAACGTCCGGGTGGATTCGGGGTCATCCTGGGAGATCAGTAGTCCCAGGGCCCACGGCAGCGAAACCCGCTGCCAAACCTGCTGCAGAATCTCCAGGGCGAACAGGCTGGTGGCACAACTGGACTTGTAAACCATCAACAGGGTGGCCGGTCGTTGCCCCAGCCAGCGGTGATCCAGCAGCGTTCCCTCCGGAGACGGCAACTGAAATTCCGGTATCCGGCGAGTGTCCACGCTATGGCTCCTTTTCTTTCCCATGGAACAGTTTCAACCAGTGGTACAGCAGACGCACACCAAAGCCGGTGGCTCCCTTGCCCCGGTAAGACCGTTCCGGCATTTCCCAGGCCGTACCGGCGATATCCAGATGCACCCAGGGTTTCTGGTGAACAAATTTTTCCAGAAACTTGGCGGCGGTAATCGAACCCGCACCGGGCTTGCTGGAGATGTTGCGCAGATCGGCGATACGGCTTTTCATCAACTCGCCATAATCCTTCCAGACGGGCAACCGCCAGACCCACTCCCCGGAAATCCGACCGGCCTCTTCAAACTCCTCTGCCAGATCGTTCCTGTTGGTAAACAATCCCGCCGCCAGATGCCCTAGCGCCACAATAATGGCACCCGTCAAGGTGGCCAGGTCCACCAGGATATCCGGTTGGTAATTCCGGTTGACGTAAGCCAGGGCATCGGCCAGGATCATCCGGCCTTCGGCGTCGGTATTCAACACTTCGATGGTAATGCCGCTATAGCTTTTCACAATATCCCCGGGACGGGTGGCCTTTCCCGAGGGTAAATTTTCCACCAGGGGCATGGCGGCCACCAGATTGACCGGCAATTTCGTTTCCGTGACCAGCTTCAGGGTGGCCAACACCGCCCCTGCACCGGACATATCGTATTTCATCTCGTCCATGGATTTGGAAGGTTTAATGGAAATGCCCCCGCTGTCGAAGGTAACCCCCTTGCCCACTAAGGCGATGGTTTCTTCGGCTTTGGGATGCCGGTACTGGATGACGGCCAGATAGGGCGGATGAGCACTTCCGGCGGCCACCGCCAGCAGGGCATGCATGCCCTCGGCCTCCAGCTGCCCGCGATCCAGTATCCGCACCTTCCAATCGGGATAATTTTGTGCCAGCCGGCGCACTTCTTCCACAAACCGTTTGGGGGTCAGTACATTTCCGGGCATTTCGCCCAACCGGCGGGCCAAATTTACCGCCGCGGCCATCCGGATTCCTTCCTCCACATAACCTTCCAGTTCTGCCGCTCCATCGGGATAAACCAGCTGTACCGACGCGAGATCAAAATCGTCCGCCTCGGCCTTTTCGGTCTGGAATTCGGTCACTCGAAACGTGGCCATGCCCAAAGCGGCCATTACTTCCGGGAAAAAGATGCTGTCCTCTTTGGAACGTGGCAATTGATCATCCCAGTAAATGGAAGGCGTATCCACCCGAAGTTCCTTGGCCAGATGGACCACTTTCCCAAAATACCTCCGCGCAGCTTCCATGTCCCAGTCGTTTAATTTCCCCATTCCCAAACATATCAGGATAGGAATATCGGCCAACCCGGTGGGAATCAGGCGATGGCTCTCCAGTTTCCCGGAGAAATGAGTGGTCCTCAACAATTCCGACAGAAAGATGTTATGCGCCTGCAACCAATCGGTCACCGGTCGGGGAATTTTCAGTTCATCTTCCAGCACTGGAACCACCAGCATTCCGGTTTTCAATTGTTGCAGGCTCTGTCGATAGATCGAAACGGACACCATGACGCCTCCTGTTGGATCGTGGAACAAGGATTGTTTCGAGACATATCGGCATTGCCCGTTCCACCCCGGCCGATGGGGTGGGCAACGCCAAAGAAAAACCCATGCGCATGAGGATGCATGGGTTTGGATGACCGGGCCGGGAGTTTACCCATTGTTATCATTTGGGGGACCAGGGCAAATTCGGCCCGGCGTACAATTGCTGTCGGCGGCGTTTTTCGATCAGCTCCTGTTTATAATTGCGCCAACTATCGTTTTCCACCAGTTGCTGGATTTTCATCACCGCATCGATCACCGCTTCGGGGCGAGGGGGACATCCGGGGATATAAACATCCACGGGGATGAAGCGGTCGATGCCCTGAACCAGGGTGTAGGTATCGAAAATGCCCCCGGAGCTGGCACAGGCCCCCATGGAAATACACCATTTGGGTTCGGGCATTTGATCCCATATGCGCTTCAGGATGGGCAACTCTTTAATGGCCACCCGGCCGGCCACGATCATCAGATCGCACTGTCGGGGGGTGAAGCGGATGGCTTCGGCCCCAAAGCGGGCCAGATCGAACCGAGAGGCCAGGGTCGCCATTAATTCTATGGCACAACAGGCTGTTCCAAAGGGCATGGGCCACAGGGAGTTTTTGCGGGCCCAATTGACCAGTTTATCCACGCGTGTGGTGATGAAACTTTTTCCACCTAAAACGTTGGACATGGGTGCCTCCTACGCTTTTTTCGGATTGCTGGGTCGTAGGTCGATTTCGCTCATCATGGCTCGCTGGGGCAGGGCATAGGCCTGATAGGCCGCATGGGCCACGTCTTCCGGCTGGAGCATGGTTTCCCGCATGGGAGCGGTGGGTAACTGACCGGCCATATCGGTATTCACCGATCCCGGGAAGATGGTGATCACCCGGATATCGTGTTCCCGCAACTCCAGCATCAACGACTGGGCCCAGCCGCGCAAAGCCCATTTGGTGGCACCATAACCGGTACCGTTTTTAAATCCATTTTTGCCCGCCAACGAGGCGATATTGATAATCGTCCCGCTTTTCCGGGAGATCATTGCCGGAACAATGTGTTGGGTCAGCAGGAACACGGCCCGCATGTTGACCGCCATCATCCGATCAAATTCGTCGATACCTAAGTCGGTGAAGGGTTTTAATACCAGCACCCCGGCGTTGTTGATCAGCACATCCACCCGGCCCCACTGGTCCAGCACCGTTTGGGCCAGACGAGCGATGTCTTCATCGCGGGTCAAATCGGCCGGAATCACCAGCGACTGAGACGCCCCGGCCTCGGCCACCAGACGGGCGGTTTCCTGCAATTGATCGGTATGCCGTGCCGTCAGGGCGCAGGCAAACCCCTCTCGGGCAAAACGCAGCGCTATCGATCGACCGATTCCGCGACTGGCTCCGGTGATCAGGACGACCTGTTTATCCATCATGGCAATTACCTTCCTTTTATCCGGTAAATATTATAAGAATTTGAAGGAAAAGGAAACACTTTTTTAAACCCCGGCCGATCCTGCGGAGGAAAAGCGCCGACGCTTGGTATCCACAGTGGGTATCGCCGCCATGCCGGCTACAGCAGGGACTGAGCCGCTTCCAAAATGCTCGAATAATCGGGTTCCTGAGCAATTTCCGGAACCACCTCGATGTATCGAATGACCCCCAGCTTGTCCACCACAAACACGGCCCGGGACAGCAACCGTAATTCCTGGATCAACACGCCATATCGTTGACCAAATTCGGCATCACGATGATCGGAAATGACTGTAACCTTGTCGATGCCCGCCGCACCACACCAACGCTTCTGGGCAAAGGGCAGGTCCATGCTGATAGTGACCACTTCGATGTCCGAAGAGAGGCGAGTGGCCTCCTGATTGAACGTCCGGGTTTCTTTATCGCATACGGGGGTGTCCAGAGAGGGCACCGCAGACAGGATATACACGCGATCTCTAAACATCCGGTACTCCACCGTGGACAGGTCCTGGGCTACGGCCTTAAAGGGTGGAGCGGGCTCCCCCGTCTTCAACGGTTTTCCCACCAGGGTGACGGGATTGCCCTTCAGGGTTACTGATGTATAATTGGACATGATGGACCTCCTGTGCTTATTTTGAACGATGACCGGGACCAATTTAATGCCGGGGCGGGCAAAATCACAGCGATATTCCAAATTCAATGCTTACAATCGGTTGGAAGTGTAAAGGGCGTTTTATTTCCCTTGCATTCACCTGACCGTCTTGGTAATATTGATCACCCGGTTCAATAAAATAAAAACAGGAGGAATCATCATGGCATATCCATTGCCCGAGTTGCCCTATGCCTACAACGCCCTGGAGCCTTATATAGACGAGCGGACCATGACCATTCACCACCAGAAGCATCATGGTGGATACGTGGCTAAGTTGAACGCGGCTCTGGAGAAGTACCCGGAGCTCCAGGGAAAGGCGATCGAGGAATTGCTGGCGGATGTCCATCGCATTCCCGAGGACATTCGGACGGCGGTCCGCAACAACGGTGGCGGGCATTTCAATCACTCCCTATTCTGGAGCATTATGTCGCCCAACGGCGGCGGCAGGCCTTCCGGAGAACTGGCCGAGGCCTTGAATGCCGCCTTCGGGAGTTTCGACAACTTCCAGACAACGTTCTCCAATGTAGCCGCCAATCATTTTGGGAGCGGCTGGGCCTGGCTGGTTCTCGATGAAGCGATGAAGCTACGGGTGTACAGCACGCTCAACCAGGACAGTCCCGTAATGCAGGGACATCAACCCATCATGGGGCTGGATGTGTGGGAACACGCGTACTACCTGAAATACCAGAACCGCCGCCCCGAATACATCGAAAACTGGTGGCATGTGGTCAACTGGAACGCCGTGGAACAACGCTTCCTCAGTTTAAAATAACCGGATATCTTCCCACAGCCCGGAATACCGCCTCCGGGCTTTGGGGTTACACCTTTTCACTCCCCGGGAGAAAACCCTCCGGATCGACCGTCCGCCGGTCTCCAAGCGCCCCTCACCTGCCACCGCACCCCTGCGTCGCCACCGCCGGCAGCGCATCCCCTGTTGGGAACCAGCGGAAAGCAATGGTTAAAACAGCCGCTGGGAGATCATCCGGGCGATTTTTTCCAAATATTCCGTGTCTTCGCTGGAAAAGGGGGCCAGATCATGGGAATCGACATCCAGTTCCCCCACCACACCGCCCGCCTTGACAATGGGCACCACGATCTCGGAACGCACGCGAACGCTACAGGAAAGGTAGTTATCGACCTTGCTCACGTCCGGTACGACAAAGGTCCTCCCCTGTTCGGCCGCCTGACCGCATATCCCCTTGCCAAAGGGAATACGAGTGTGCTCGGTGGGTTCCCCTTCATAAGGGCCCAGAACCAGTTCCCGATCCTTCTCCGGATCCACCCGATAGAATCCCACCCAATGATAATAGGGAATGCCCTCCCGAAGCATCCGACAAATACTCTGCAACCGTTCTTCCGTGGAACCGGGTTGGTCCAGCAGGCGCTCTATTTGTTGCAGGATTTTTTCGAAACGATTCCGCTTATCGTCCGGCGAAAGCAGCATGACCTTTCTCCTTTTTCGGTTCGTCAAAAATACATTTCCTTAATTCCGGACGCAAGTCCTCTGCCTCTTTGATCCGGGCACCCTTTCCATAATTTTAAATTAATCTATTTTAAAATTGGGTTTTGGTGTTTAACTTTCTTTTCCTTTACAGGAAGGAACGGTTAGGAAATAAATTGGAGGTCTGGAATGCTCGCGCAAACGTACGCCGATGTTTTTCGCCCGGCAGAGCGAACCCATGCCCGACTCTACAACACGACTCTGGTGCTGGGGGGAAGTGTGTTCATTGCCCTCATGTCTCAGCTGGCCATCCGGCTGCCGTTCACTCCGGTCCCCATCACGGGGCAAACCTTTGCGGTTTTACTCATTGGTCTGCTTTACGGAAGCCGGATGGGGGCGCTGACGGTGCTGACGTATTTGGCTGAAGGGCTGGCGGGATTACCCGTATTTGCGAATGGCGCCGCAGGACTCGCCTATGCCATGGGCCCCACCGGGGGATATCTGATCGGTTTCGTTGCGGCGGCATACGTGGTGGGTCTGCTGGCGGAACGGGGCTGGCACAAACGCATTTTGACAACCCTGCTGGCGTTACTGATTGCGGACGGGTTGATCTTTTTCTTCGGCATCACCTACCTCTCCACTTTCACCGGTCTGGAAAGTGCATTTCATCTGGGCCTGCTACCCTTTATCCCCGGCAATTTGCTCAAGATCGCTCTGGTGGCTTTTCTGCTGCCCGCGGGATGGAAAGGGATCCAACGGAATCGATAGGCCCGTCACGACCGGCGGTCTGTTTCAACCCACCATGGTTTTTCCGAAAAAGGCGGGCTTCATCGGGTCCGCGGTTTAACGGAAGCGGCGGCACGATTCGTCAGGCATCAAGCATCACCCCCCTCCCCCGCCCCCGTTAAGGGGAGGCAACAACCGCCAAGGGCCATGCTCCCGCACAAAGAAAGGGCGTTTTGGCTTACAACGATTGCACCACCTTCCAGTAGTCCCTGCGAATGCGCTCCCATTCCATTCGAAACCAGGGGGTAAACTGTTCCGGGTGCTCCTGCATTTCCCGGTCCAGTTCCCACGCGGCGACAAATTTCCAGCGGGCAATTTCGTTGGGATTCACCCTCACCGGTCCGGTGTATTTGCCCACGTAGACGTAGCAGAGTTCCCGTTCCGCCCCCCGGTCCCCGAATGGGGCATGATAGATAAATTTATACAGGAAGATCAGCGGGGTGGTGAAACCCAGTTCCTCTTGCAGGCGGCGCAGGGTGGCTTCTTCGGTCGTTTCTCCCTTTCGGGGATGGCTGCAGCAGCTATTGGACCAGAAAAGCGGCCAGAGGGGTTTTTGACCGCTGCGCTGCTGCAAAAGCAGCTCACCCTTATCGTTAAAAATAAAAATGGAAAACGCCCGGTGCAAAATGCCCTGACCCTGGTGACAACTGGCCTTGTCCCGGTAACCCACCACTCGATCCTGTTCATCCACCAGAATCAGTTCTTCGCTGTCGAAGGAAACTGTAGGGTGCTTGGTCATACGGTTGCCTCGCCGTCTTTGGTTCCGATGCGGGTGACCATGGCTTTATATCCGGCACGTTCCATGGCGGCGGCCACTTCGTCGGCGTTATCGGGACACAGGGCAATCATGGCTCCACCGCCCCCACCGCCGGTCAATTTGGCCCCCAGGGCACCATTGTTTCGAGCAATTTCAATTAACTCCTCCAGCTCCCAACTGGACACCTGCAAGGCATTCAACAGGCCCTGATTGATGTTCATCAATTCACCCAATCTTTCCAGATCGTACTGCTGCACCGCCTCGGCCGCCTGTAGAACCAGCGCGTCAATCTCCTGAAAAATGCGGTCATAAAGGGATTGGTTCTTCTCCCAGGCATCCCGCACCTTGGCCACCATCTTGGCGGTCAAACTTTCCACTCCACTCAACCCGATCACGATGGGAATGGGCCGGGGTACCTGGATTTCCTCCATCTTCGGCGGATCGCCTTTCTGGAACAGGATAAATTTGCCGTAGGTGGCCATGGTATTGTCGATGCCCGAAGGGGTACCGTGGACCAGTTTTTCGGATTCGTAGGCCAGGCGATTGATTTTTTCGTTCGAGAGATTCAATGCGAAATGCCGATCCAGAGCTCGAATGATGGCGACGGCCAGCGCCGCCGATCCTCCCAATCCCATGGCCCGAGGAATGTGAGGGAACACCTCGATGCGAATATTCTTCTCCCGCAGGCCCAGCTCGTTTAAGATCAGATCCAGGGACTGGTAGATGGAATACTTATGTTCTTCGCTCATATGCAACTTCTCTTCCACACCCCAGCGGGGGATGATCAGATGAATGCCATCGTCGCTGTCCTCGATTTTGGCCTGAATGGCCAGAGGAATCGGTGCCGCTAACGCATGACTGCCGTACACCACGGCGTGTTCACCCAATAGAATCACCTTACCGAATCCCGAGGAAAGGGGTCGTTCGCTCTTTTCGGCCACCAGCACCTTGGGTTTTTCCCGTTTGGAACGAATTTTTTTAACCAGTTCCTCGGCCTTCCATACTTTGATTTCTCCGCTTTCGATGAGCTGTTCGACCACTTCATCGAAGATATCCGGGGTGGCGCCGGCGGCCATGGCCACGGTGCGGGCATGCAGGCTCATATGCCCCCGCTGAATGCCCTCGGTGGATAAAGCTCGCAATGCGGCAAAGTTCTGAGCCAACCCCACGGCACCCATAACTTCCATTAACTCCCGTGCCGATCGCACTCCCAGAATTCGGTGAGCAATGCGCACCACGGGATTGGATTGCAACGGGCCGCCTACGGTGCCAACCTTCAACGGCAGTTCCAGGTAACCGACCAGGTCTCCGTGATCGTTTTTGTACCAGCGGGTCAGCGCCGTATAGGCACTGCCTCTGGCGGCATAGGCATGGGCGGCCGCCTCGATGGCCCGCCAGTCATTCCCCGTGGCAATGGCCACGGCATCGATGCCGTTCATAATCCCTTTGTTATGAGTGGCGGCCCGATAGGGATCGACCACGGCAAACTCATTGGCCAGAATAATACCATCCCGCACTTCCTCCCCGGAGTATCCTTTGCCTTCCAGCAGCCGCACGGGGATGACCGCCTCGGTGCGGACCATGGAACGATCCGATAAATTGGACAGGATGCGTAAAAAGACCTTCCCGTTGGTGATCTTCTCGATCAACGACGCAACCCCTTCGCACATGCTGTTGACCAGATTGGCCCCCATGGCATCCCGGGTGTCCACCAACAGGTGCACCACCACCATGTCGCCACGATGGGAGGCATTGGGATGGATGATCACTTCCAGGTCTTTGGCGCCACCGCCCCGAGCGACCATGTTGGGATGAAGACTGTTAGCAAGGTTGAGAATTTCTTCTTTGTTTTGCAGAATGGCATGCTGAACCCGGGAGGGATGTTCAATATCCACCACCTGAATCTGACCGATCAGGATCGGTTCGGTGCTCTCGCTACGGAACCCCCCGGCGGATCGGACAATCTTCGCCGCTGCGCTTACCGCTGCAATAATGGAGGGCTCTTCCACTACCATGGGAACCACATAATCCTTCCCGTTGATCAGAAAATTCAAACCCAATCCCATGGGCAAACTGAACACGCCGATGACGTTTTCCACCATCTTATCGGCCGCTTCGTTGGTGAGAATCTGCCGACCGTTCACCAGCATCTGATAATCTTCTTTGGTGATGATGTCCCGTTCCAACAGCATGCGCAAACGCTCTTCCACAGAATACTGATAAAATTTCGGTATTCGAGAACGATCCATTTTAACGATCCTCTTTATGATGACATTATGGTTACGCCTTCTGCATTCACCGTCAATGGTACGATGGTATAGCCGGCCCGGCTCAAGTTTTTTCCGACTCGTTCAATTTCGGCCTCATCATTGGAAAAAACAATGCCAAAATCGCCGCCGCCTGCGCCGGAAGGCTTGTACACCATCCCCTCGCGTCGCACGCGATCGGCGATGTCCCGGTGTACATCGGATATTATCGGGGCTTGACTCTTTTCGGTAAGTTTAACGAACATTTGAAAATAGAGTTCGACCACCCGCAAAAATTCCGGGGTATCCCGGCGCAGGAAGGCCGCCGCTCCTGCTTCGGCCAGGGCCACCAGTTCGGCGAAGAGGGTTCGGTGTTCCCGGGGCGCCCTCCGGCGGAATGCCTCGATGCGCTGCAGCATGTGGGTGGTGGAGGCGGATCGACCCGTCCACACAAACAGCAGTTTCAGGTCGGCAGGCAGAGGCAAATGCGTCATTTCCGCGGGCAGGGTATCCGGGACGGGAGGCATTCGGTATACCAGGGTACCGCCCAGAATGCTGGCGGCGATGTCCACTCCACTGCCCCGATGCCCCTGCGCCCGACGATGCGCCTGGAAGGCCGTCAGCAACAGGGTTTCCTGAAAGGCCGGCCATGTCTGCGGCGCGGGGAACCGGTCTTTCAATAACCCGGCCAGGAGGGCCACCGTTACCGCGGCGCTGGAACCCAAGCCCAATTTTTCTCCCCCGGGGGTAAAAAACTCCCGGGTGGAGATGTGGATATCCAGAGGGGGAAAGGGGGTTCCGACTTGTTGCAGCTCCAGAAACGCCGCTTCCAGGGCCGCGTGCACAAAAGCGGTTTGTTGAACCCGCTGAGGGGGCTGCGGTTGAAGGAAACGGACCTGTCCCTGCGCCGTGAGGGTCAAGGGAACGGCATGCGCCTGGATGTCGGGAGCGGTGAGACGGATTTGATCGGCGGGGCGAAAATCGACGCGGGCGTAGCGGTCCACCGCGGTGACCAGTGCCGGGGCACCCCGCAAAACCGCATACTCTCCCAATAAAATCAATTTTCCCGGTGCACGCGTCCGCCAGCTCACCCGTCCCCCTCAACGATTCGTGCTCCCTGGCCCAGCCCGGTGACCAGCACCTCCCGAACCCCGTCGACCCGTTTCAGCGCGCCCACCACATCCGACAGGGCCTCGGGCAAACAGACGGCCTTGACCTGCGGGCCGGCATCGATCGTAAAGAACACCGGTACTCCATCGCGTTGCAACGCGCGAATGCGGTGGATAAGCTCCACGGTGGTGCCGTTCCAGTATAAAATCCCCGGCCGGGCCGACAGAATCAGGCCATGCATTTTGAGGCAACTGTGTTCGGAAACCTCAGTCAGTTCCCGGAAGTTTTTCCCGCGAATCGCCCGGCGAATTTCAGCCAGATCGTCTTTGGAGGAGCTGACCCAGGCAGAATAAAACGGTGAGGTAGCGGCGGTGCGCTCCATGCCTTCGGTTGAACCGATCGATTTTTCCTGCCGACTGGTAATACAGATGACCACCCGCAAGGGCCAGGCTTCGGGAGCCAGCAGGGGTTCGGCGAAGGCATCGGAACCGTCGGGCCGGGTGCCCGCGTGCATTTCCACAAAACCCCCGAAAATGGAGCGGGCCGCCGATCCGGAACCCTGGCGGGCCAGCCGGGACAACTCCCGTTCTTCGAGATGCAACTGGAAGGCTCGATTGGCCGCAACGGCCAGGGCGGCAAAGCCCGAAGCCGAAGAAGCCAATCCCGCAGCGGTGGGAAAATTATTTTCACTCTCGATCCGGGCGAATACGGCCCTCCCGGCGCGCCGCCGAAAAATATCCAGAAACATCTGCACCCGCCGCCTCTGGGCCTCGGGAGCCGGCGCCCCGTTGAAGATAAACCGATCCCCCCGTAAAGCAGGTTCCAGACGTATGCTCGTGCGCGAATACAGGGTATCCAGAGTAATGGAAATGGAACCCACCGCCGGGATATTGCCCTCTTTCCGCCGCTTCCCCCAATATTTCACCAGCGCGATGTTGGGATGGGCCTGGGCGGTAATGGTTTTACCAATGATCATGGCTTTCCCGCTTTTTCCACCCCATAAATTGCAACATAGGTACCGGAAAATGAAAAGAAAAATTTCAATTCGGTGTTAATAAGGCCGTTCTGGGATTCACCCACGGGTGATGACCACGGGCACATCGTCCGGGGATTGCACCTCCCCAATCTGGGCCGCATGGGCGTAATGGTCTTGCAATGCTTTGATACAGGCCGAGGCCCTTTCCGGGGGCACACTGATGAGCAATCCTCCCGAGGTCTGGGGATCGAATAGCAGAGTTTCCACCTCTTCCGGAGGCCGAGCCTCCAGGCGAACGGCTCCACCGGCATAACGGCGATTGGCCTGCAATCCACCAGGCAGATACCCCCGGATGGCGAAGTCCCGGGCACCCTCCAGAAAAGGCACCCGATTCCACCATAGGCGAGCCGATACCTTGCTGGCTCGGACGAGCTCCAGAAGGTGACCGATAAGGCCGAATCCGGTTACATCGGTGCAGGCATGTACCTGAAATTTTTTCATGATTTGTGCCGCTTCCCGATTCAGTTGCACCATGGTTTGAGTGACCTTTTCCCGAAGGGCCTCGGGTAGCTTCCCGTTTTTCAGGACGGTTGTCAACACGCCGGTGCCCAGTGGTTTGGTCAATATGAGCCGATCGCCGGGTCGGGCCCCGGCGTTGGTGACGACCTCCGCCGGACGGGCCACCCCGGTAACCGCAATCCCATATTTCAATTCCGGGTCTTTCACCGAGTGCCCTCCCAGCAACACCACCCCGGCCTGCCCCAGCACATGGGCACCCCCGCATAAAATCCGGCTCAGCACTTCCATGGGGATGCGATCCGATGGAAATCCCACAATATTCAATGCCGTCAGGGGTTGTCCACCCATGGCGTAAATATCGCTCAGGGCATTGGCCACGGCGATCCGCCCAAAGTCATAGGGATCGTCTACCACGGGAGTAAAAAAATCGACCGTCTGGATGAGCACCTGTTCATCGGACAACCGAAACACGCCGGCGTCGTCGTGAGAATCCAGCCCCACCAGTAACCGACCGTCCCGCGGCCGGGGCAGTTGCTCCAATACCGCGTCCAGCTCCGCTGGACCCAACTTGGAGGCTCAACCGGCACAGGCGACCAGATGGGTCAGTTTAAAAATCTCCCGACGATCCCGATTGGTGCTTTTACCTTTTCCCATACGCTTCTACTTTATTGTAAGAAATTTTAATTTAAGGTTTTACGGTTGTATATTCAACCGAAAGAAATCGGACTGGATGTTTGTATGGACGGCACCGGTGGCACCCCCTGGCCGGTGGAGGCGATTGTCCTGGCTGCAGGGCAATCCCGCCGGATGGGCCGGCAAAACAAACTGCTGCTTGATTGCGGCAACCGATGTCTGCTGGAAGTGGTGGTGGAACGGCTGGTCACCCTGCCCTTTCGGGAAGTGCTGGTGGTACTGGGAAACGATGCCCGGCAATTCAAATCCCTGCTTGCTTCTTACCCGGTACGAATCGTAGAAAACCCACAATACCGGCAGGGCATCGCCACGTCGATTCGGGCCGGCGTTCGGGAGGCTCCGGAAGACGTTCGGGGCTATCTGTTTTACCTGGCGGATATGCCTTTCGTTCGCCCCCAAACGCTCCGGCGACTCTGCCGGGCATTCCTGAACCATCCAACCTCCCGCATCGTGATCCCCACGTACAACCGCCAACGGGGCAACCCGGTGATCGTCCCTCGGGAATTAAAAACGGCTCTGCTGGAATTGAAAGGGGATGTGGGCGCTCGACAACTGTTACAACGTTATTCCGGAAACCTGCTGGAACTTCCCGTGGACGATCCTGGAATTCATCGGGACATCGATACGGAAGCGGATGTGCGGCGTTGGCTCAAGGATTCCCTTTCATCCTGATCCGGCAAGCCGCCTGCGTTTCTTCGTCCGGCGACGTTCAATACCACCGGAATCCGGTGACTTTGTCGAACATCACCACGTGTCGACGGGTTCGGCTGTCCAACACCACCTCCCGTTGATCCACGAAATTCCATTCACCGGGATCGGGAGAATCACCAATCTCTATCCGCAGGTGGTGCTTTCCTTCCGGTATGGGGATTTTTTCGATGGCCAGGCTGGTACCGTCGTTAAAAAGTCCCCCAGGCGGATAGGCCTTATGCAACACTTCCCGTCCGTCCACAAAGATGCGCATGCGCACGGGGACCCGAACCCGCTGCACCGAGGCGGCTCCGCGCATGTGAGGGAGCAATTCCTCGTTTTCTGCAGCAGAGCGGTTTCTCTGTTCCACCAATTGTCCGGGGTGTTTAAACGAGACAATCACTTCCGGATGTTCGGGGACTACGGTGGGGAAGGGGGCATCGCTGGGGAGCAGGGTTACAATGCTGAGGGTGACCCCCAGAGCCGCCGCCACGGCCCAGCGATGCCCCCGGCGGAGCGCCCCCGGACGGGGTAAGGTCCCATTTTCCCGGAACGCCCGGGCGATGCTCAGAAAGACCGCTTTTTCCGTACGATCGCAGCGAACGTACTGAACGGGCGTCCGCCCGATCTTATCCTTTCGCAACACGGGTTTGCGTTCGCCCTGCAGGCGGGCGATCGTCCACTCCACCCCCTTGCGACAATAGGGATCGACATCACAGCTCACCACCAGTACACCGGCGGCACCCTTGCGGACCGCTCGTTCGATCATCAGGGGATGAACCCATCCGGCGCAGGGAACCGGAAGCATCCGGTAACCGGGTAATTCCGGACTTTCCCCCCACTCATTGAGCGACAGATTGGCCCCGGCCGATTCGGCGCAAATGAAGGCCAGGTAAGGGGCTTTTTGGCCCGGAGGCCGGTCGTCCAATACCCGATGAATCCACTGACGAACATCCAACGGTTCCAACAAGGGGAAGGTTACCCCGGCCGGATCGCACGATCCCACACATATCCCACACCCGACACATCGCGCCGGATCGATGGAAGCATACGGTTCGTCGCGATCGGAACGCGGCATCATGGTTATGGCGTTGTAGGGACAATCCTGATAACACTGGGCACACCCATTACAACGGTTTTCCAGCACCCGGGCCACCCGGGATTTGCGCTTTTGGAACAGCCAGGGGACGGCCGAAACCAATACCGTCACCACCAGGGTAATCAACCAGAGCGTCCCCCCCTGTAACCGCTCGGTCAAAAACAGGGGAAACAGATAAAACCAGTCGATGGTGAGGCGATCGGGGACGGTAAGCATATCCGCCCGGGGGGCGGAGGTGGCCGGATACAGCAGCGATAAAGCCGTTAGAGAAAGCAAGATCGCCCAGGTCAGGCGCTTCCGAGTAAAAAAGAGCGAACGATTCAGGCGCATGATATGGATCCATAAGGCAACGCCCATCCCCAGGGGGATAAGCATATGCATGAAGAAAACCAGGAAAAACAGCAGGGAATTGACACTCTCGTTCGTCAGAAAGGAACGGGATAAGGGATCGGAAAAAACGGGCAGAACATCCATCATGCGGGCCGACCCCAGGGCGACCAGCTGGGCCCGCTGATCCCAGACCAGCCAGTATCCCAGCCAGCCGTCCAGCCAGAGGAATCCGGCCAGAACCACCCCGGAAACCCAGGCCAACCATCGGGGGCCGCTGAATTTGCCGGCCATCAGCACCTGAAGGCCGTGCAATACCATAAACAGCATGCACGCATCGGAGCTGTACCGATGCAGAGACCGCATCAACTGAACCAGAAAAGAAGTGATGCGCAGGGATTCCAGGGAATTGTACGCAAAGTGAATACTGGGACTATACCAGAATAACAACAAAATACCGGTTACCAGGGCAATGATAAAAGTAGTATTGGCAACGGCGCCCATCTGGGCGAAGGGATTCAGCTCCTCTGGCAAACCCTGTTTCACCCATTGATTCAACCGGATAAACACCGTGTTCAAGCGGCGCAAGAGTCCTTCGGCCACAAACTCCGGGTGGGAGCGCGCCTGGGCCGCCTTGCGGAACGGTATCCCCGTCCCCGTCTGTTTCCGTTTTCGCGAAAGTGTAGGCGTATCCATAGTCTCTGGTCCTGACTAAAGCGTGGGTTCCGGGTTCTCAGCCGGTTCTTGAATGAGCAATTTCAGGGCCGTGACCAGCCATTTTTCTTGCTGGTCACCCAGAGTAAATCGGTAGGCCACCCGGCCCGCTTTATCCACCAGCACAAAAAGATTGGCATGACTGATCACGCCGGTTTCCGGGTCCTTCTGTCGGGATATGCTGTAACGATCCAGCGCCTGGTTTACCGCCCCGGGCGCCCCGGTTAGAAAATGGATGTAGGGCACATCCAGCTGCTGATTGGTTGCCAGGGTCTGTAGAATTTCCGGAGAATCGTTTTCCGGGTCTAAGGAAATGATCAGAACCTTCAACTGCTTTTTTTCGGATGGCGTCAAGCGGGCCAATACCCGCTTGGCCTGCTGCAGAATCAGGGGACAGGTATGGCCGCAACGGGCATAGACGGCACTGACCACGACCACTTTACCCCGGAACCAGGACAACTGAATGGGTTGCCCTCGATGATCGATCAGAGAAAAATCGGGGGCCCAAAATTCGGTCCGCAATTTTTCTGCGGGGAAGGGTAAGTCTTCCTCACGGGCCTGGCCATCCACCGGAAAGGCGATGGAAAAACCGACCGCCGCAACCAGAACCACCATCAATCCACCACCGATATAGGGAAACAGGCGTTGCCTCTGAAACCGGAAAACCTGCCGGAGCTGATTCCACCAGACCGCTAAAATCACGGTGCCGATCAACAGGGGTTGCAGCAGAAACATCACCACGTAAGACCATTCCAGCGTTCCGGTTGCCGGATCGTAACGAAAGCACCAGACTTTAAAATCCTCGGCAAACGATGCCAGGGGTCCGGCATCCGTGGGCAATAAAATGACCAGAATCATCAACAAAGTAAAGAAAAAAAGCACCGACAACATCAGCACGGCAAAGCGCCAGCCGATAATAAATTTCTGAAATTGGTTAACGAAGCCCATGCTACCTCCCCGATTTCACCCATGGGTTGTTTTTCAAACCATCCGCTCCTTCTCTAACTCATCACCGGTCACCCGCCCCGCCGGGAACCGCAGAATGCGCCTCTGCTTCTTACCCCTCCGCCGACCAGAACAGGCACACGGAAAATCACCTGCAGCCGTCGTTTCAAAAAAGAACTCCGCCTCCGGAGAAACCCCCGGGTTGGCGGAGTCCTATGGGAGTCCCTTCCAGGGAACCATGTAGAATCCATCCTGTTGAAGTCATGCCACGATTCGACCATCGCATCAGCGCACAAACCACACATCGGCCAAAGCTTTCCAGTTGGCAAAGTAATACACCATAAAAGAGATCAACAGCACAAACACCAGCACCACCGTGCCGGGCACTTTGTGGGCGATCGCTTCAAACGTTTCGTCCTTTTTGCGGGCGAAGATCTCCATACTCAGCTTAAATTTTTCTGCGGGTTGCCATCCGCTGAATGGTTGACCGGCAACCGATTTGCCGAAGAACACCGCCGCTACCGTCAGCAGGATGAAGATCAAGGCTCCGGTAAATGTCAGAATTCCGCCGATCCCCAACAATCCCAGCATGAAGTGGGCTGCGGCGTCGAATCCTGCGGACAAGGGAGCCCCGGTGAAGTTGACATCCCAGTGTCGGCGGGGAACCCCGTAAGAGCCGGCGAACGACATCCCCAGGGATAATAAAACAACGCCGGAAGCGAAAATATAAGGCTGAATGCGGGCCAGTTTTTTAAAGTAAAAGTCCCTCTGGAAAATCAAGGGCACCACATAATAGGTTAATCCCATAAAGGCCAGCGTTGTGCCACCGACCACCGTTCCATGAAAATGCCCCGGGATGCGCAGCGTGTTATGGGCAATGATATTAATCTGCTCCGTACCGATGGTAACCCCGGTAATGCCGCCGATGAAGCCAAAAATGACAATCGACAGGAACATGGAAGCGAATCCGGGATCGCCCCATGGGGCGGAGGTCAACCAGTTGAAGACGCCCCGGGTAAAGCCCTTCAACCGCTGGGCTACCTCAATGGAGGCGGGAACGGTGAATCCGTGGATCATGGATGCCAGCACCGCCAGATACATGGCATAAGAAGTATTCCAGATTTTCCAGGAGGCGTTCAAACCGGGATCGACCAGCAGGTGATGTGCCGAGGCCAGATTGATGAAGAGGATGTAAAACACAAACGCCACCCGGCAAACGGTTTCGTTCAAGGGTTTGGCGCCGGTGGTCAAAGTCGCCAGGAAATACCAGACTGCCACCATGGCCGCCACGTTGATTTGCTGAGAGGGGTGCCCCAGCCCCCACCACACCAATCGATACCATCCCGCATCGATGTTCTCGATCAACCCCAGAGACCAGAGGAAACTGGGGATCATTACCGTGGCGCCGTGCAGCAGGGTGAGTACGGCGATGATGGCGGCCGCCAGTGCCCCGAAGGCAACCAGAGGCATGGATCCCTGATAGGTTTTGTCCCGCTGGGCGATGTAGATGGTGGCAAAGAAATTGAATACCGCAATCAGAGTGCCCACAGCGAAAAAGATGATGCCTAAATAAAACAGGGGATGGGCCTTGAGGGGTACGTAAGAGGTCATTAACACGTCGCCTTTGCCGATCAGCACAATATAATTGACCATCGATGCTCCCACGACCATCAGAACAAAGGCCACCCAACCCACCCTGCGGGAAAAGAGGCGGGTATTGAGCAGACTGGTGCCCGCAAAATACAGTATGGCTATTTCAAAAAAGATGATCCAGAAAATCAACATATTCAATCCGTGCAGGGTCAGAACCCGGTAAAACCACATGGCCGACAGCAGGTGAACGGCCGACCAGCGCGTCAGGGCCAGCAACAATGCGGCAACGGCGCCGATCAGAAAAAACACGACCGCAACCACCGCATGGGCCCGAATGAAGAATTGCGCATCCAGGCATACGGGTAGCCCCGTCGTATTACAGGTGCGATACCGACCTTCTAAAAAGTTACCCATAGTTTGCTCTCCTATTCTACAATGATTCTACCTGTCATTAAATGATGACCGATACCACAAAATTCATTGCAAATCACCTGAAAGACGCCTTTGCTGGTGGGTGTCAGGGTCAACACGTGGTCATAACCCGGTAGGGCCTGAAAGTTAATGTTGATGGGCAACACCGAAAATCCATGCTGTAAGTCCACCGAGGAGATATGCAGTCGGTAGGTCTGGCCTTCCTTCAATTTCAGGATGGGATACCAGCGCCACATCTGCCCCACCATATACGCGTCACCGCCGGGAGAGGGCTCCACAATGGGAATACCGTTTTCCTCCCCCACTTTGTTGGTTTCCACAAAACGGTTCACCCGCTCCATGAATTCGGCCGGAGTCACCGCGTAGGACTCTCCGGTACTGTTCTGTTTTCCCTTAAAGTGCCAGTAGGGCATGGCCAGGAACATGACGATACACCAGACCAGCGCTACCCCCACCCACAGCCGCTCGCTCCCTGTAGGGGGCTTAAACCAATCGGATTCCGGTACTTTAATGCTCATAGTTTTCCTCCTGGATAATTATGGTAACAGTGCTTTGGCCATGTTAACAATCTGATACCATCCCCAGGCGGTGTACGAAAGAATGGGGATGAGCAGTCCTAAAGCCAGAAGTAACCAGGGATTGTCCATCAACTTCTGAAGGGGATGCTTTTGATTGCCTTCCATAATGCCCTCCTTTTTTTTATGATGAATAAGGGAACTGCCGGCAAAACGGCTGTGGTCACTATCCCGATAAACACAATGCCCCCGGCAATGGCCATTACCCCTCCCAGGCCCATCAGGCCCATCCCCAGGTATTCCTTGAGGGTGTGGATTTGCTGTTCCGCACCATAGACCTTGCGGGTCAATCCAGCCATGGCAAACCCGATGGCGAAAATGGTTTGCCCGAACCCAAAAACCACCGGCTGCCAGCTGGACAGTCGCCGAAACACCGGCGAAGCCATCGTAAACCCAAAGAAGGGAAGGAATTGATACACCATCACCATATAGATCACGGTGATTGAACCGATGGCAGCATGGTAATGGGCCGGCACCAGGGTGTTTGACGTGCGAATCAAAGCACCCAACAGGAAACCGATCAAAATCAGGATAACGCTGGCTGAAAAACCGTAAACGGTCGGCTCCCGAAGCAGAACGCGCCGCTGCGCCCCCGACATCCGCCAGAGCCCGGCCCCCATAACCCCCAGAAATCCCAGCACCCCGGGAAATATGCCGTACTGCATCAACCGGGTGAATTGCGAATAGTAAAACCCCACATCATTCGCCTGATATGCCACATAAGGCGCATACAATAAAGGTACCCACAGCAGAGCAAACAACCCGTTGGTTGTTCGGATGGAAATGGATGGGCTTCCGGGAAGGCGGTGGTACAGGATCAACCAGACGTTGACCATGCCCATCACATTAACCGATTGGAGCACATGGCCGGCTCCCCAAAAAAGCCAATCATAATAATAGTCACTGGAGGTTTGCCCCGGAATTTGCCACCAGCTGATGCCCAGGGTGAGTCCGGCGATCAAAAACGCCAAAGCCGTCCAGCGCAATCCCCATTGAACCGCTACGGGAAGCAGGGGATGCTCCGCTGGCACAACCCTCTTATACCGAAACGGCAGCACCTTCAGGTGGGTAACCACCAGGGCCGACAAGACAAGCCCCATCCCCATAAAAAACAGGGGATGATCCAACACCGGAATATAATTGGACATGACCGGGGCAGCCGTCGGGAAAATCCCGCTGAGCACCAACAGAAAGACCCCTGCCACGGCAATGGCGGGAGGCTCCGGCCAGAAAGAGGGGCGGCTGCGATAACCCGGCAATAGAGTGACCAGACTGGCAAGAATCGCCGACAACCAAACGAACAGCGCCAGGTTCACATGAATGACCAGACAGCGCCGGGCGAATTGAGGATCCGTAATCCAGTGGTTGATAAAAGGCACTCGTCCGACAACCAGCACAAAAGACAGAAAACCGGCCAGCATTAGAGCACCCATGCCGATACCCAACCACTGCCGGGAGTGTTTGAAGGGGTCCATGGCATTCCCCGGATAACATTCCTGACCGTTATTTAATAGACCTCGATGTCCAATTTAAGGAAAAATCAATAGACTGTCAAGTCGATTAATCATTTTTGTGAAAAATTGTTCAAGCTCAATTTTCCCCACTCCTCAAACACACCCTGTTGAACCGAAAGGAAAAAGGATCCATTTTCAACAAGGGGTGGACATGGGCGCCGTTTCAGAGTAAATTCATTCAGGGGAACTTCCAGGGACAATATGACGTAACGATCGGGATCGATTTTGCCCAGGGAGGATGTTATGAAGCTGACGCAGACGGCGGAGTATGCACTGCGGGTAATGGCCATTCTGGCTACGCTTCCCCGGAACCAGCCGGTCCGAGCCCGTGATCTGTCCGAGGAAACCGGCATCCCCTTACATTATCTTTCTAAAATCATGCGACGGTTGGTTGCCGCCGGTCTGCTGCATTCCCGCAAGGGACACGGCGGAGGGTTTGTGCTGGCGCGTCCCCTTTCGGACATTTATTTTTCCGACGTGCTCAAAGCGGTTGACTACGACACCGAGCCCTCCACATGCGTGTTCGGCTGGGAAGAATGCAGCGAGGACCAACCCTGCCCCCTTCACTTCTTCTGGAGAGATCTTAAAGACTATTTCAGCAAATGGGCCGAGCAACATACACTGGAGGAAGTGAAACAGTTTTTGCGGCACCACAAAGAGGGGTAGAACCCAACACCGGTCGGATAAGGAAGCGCCCTCTCCTCGGCCGGGAGGGAACTCCCCGGGGATTGCACCGGGGAGCAGAGAAACACGGGTGAAGCAAGTCGATTTCCAAGGGACCCAAACCCGGACGCCATTCCATCCATAAGGTGCGGCATCCCGCTCCAAACGCCCTTAACGCATCGCATGAAAATCCCTTCGGCAAGCACCATGGCGGATCAAACGAACGATGGGAACGTTTTTCCACCCCCAGGT